>JACKOQ010000003.1:0-300000 GCA_024234215.1 Pseudomonadales bacterium | reverse complement strand
AATGGGGTCATGGCGGTTCCTGGACGCTTCATCGACAAAGGGATGGTCGGGACGATCGCGCGCATGGTAAACGCGCATCCATCTTCTGTGCCAGAACAGCAGGTGGATCAGCAGTGTCGTCGCAGGATGAGGGGCCGGTTGACGGCCATTGGGAGCGGACAGCGAAAGACGAGGCAGCTCTTGCAGGAGAGGGCGCATGATGAGAGCCCCATCATGCGCCCTCTCACCACAGGTGATTACTGAACCGACTGGATGGAGATGATGTAGTCGATGACGTTCAACATCCTCGCCTTGGCGACGGTTTCGCTCTCGTGCGAGTCGTAGTAGAACACCTGTCCCCAGACCGGCATGTCCTTGGGACCATGGCCACGGATGTTCGCCCCTTCGGCGATGCGGCCATCGATCGACTGGCGAATGCGCCAGTAGGGGAATTTGCCGCCATTGTTCTTGCTGATCTGGGTCAGATCGGTCGGTTTCGGCGTCAGGTTGGCGGCCAGTTGCCCGTCGCCCTTGCCGGCCATGCCGTGGCACACCGCGCAGTTGTTGACGTAGTCGCGGGGGGGCTCGGCTGCCAGGGCGGCCTGACCTGCCATCAAGGCAGAACAGGTCAGCAGAGCGGTGAAAGCGCGGGGGACGATCTTATGCATTATGGTCTCCTCGGGGTTGATGCCGGACAGTCCATCGGTCGTGCTGTCCGGCTGGGACAATTCCCTATCATCACTGCAAGTCAGAGCACCCAGTTTCTCTGTGGGTGCTTGGAATTGTTATTAAAACGTCGATCGAAAGCAAGCGCTCATTCGCTTGCGTCCGACGGTTCATGATGAGTGGCCGAATCTCTCCCAGGCCTTGGTCGAGCGCTGCAGGGTGCCCTTGGCCATCCGCAGAATGCCACTGTCGCGCTGCCAGGCCGCTGACAGTTCGCCGGGCAGTTGGCCGAGGCAGGGCGCACACTGTTCGATGATGGCGACGGCCTGGTCATGGCAGCCCTGCAGCAGGATTTCGGTCGCAGGCTGGCGTGGATCGAGGTCGCTGATGCTGCGGTAGGCCATGATCAGGAACAGCAGCGACTGGCGCTGCGCCAGCGGCCAGCGGTGGACGGTGGCAAGGCGAAACAGATGGCTGGCGAGTGCCGCGAAGATGAAGCTCGATTCGAGGGTGGCGAACGGGCGCGTGTAGTCGGCGAAGCCATCGCCCGGCAGGAGATCCTCCGCGCGCACCACGACCTGCTGCAGGCGGGCATGGCCATGTCTGAACTCCGGCATCCAGGCGGCGGCCGGCAGATCCTCGATGGTGACGCCGGCCTGCTGGCTCGACAGCCGCACGACCTTGAGCTGTCGTCGGCCGTCGGCCGTCTCGCCGCTGGCTGCCAGCACCAGCAGTTGCTGGGCGGCAGTGCCGCCGGAGACATAGCTCTTCTCGCCATCGAGCAACCAGTGATCCTGATTGGCGGTCAGGGTGGTGGCGATGTCGCGCGGGCTCTTGCCGCCACGTTCGGTGACCAGCAGCGCGGCGCGGCGTTGATCATCGAGTCCCGGAAAGAGTTGCTGCAACGCATTGTGATAGCCGCTGCAGAAGGCATGGGCCACCCGGCCGGCCAGTGCGCCGCCGATGATGGCGCGGTCGATCGGGGTGAGTGCTCGGGCGGGAAACAGCGTCGCGATGCGCAGATAGTGTGCCCACCACGATTCCATGCTGACCGGCCAGTCGTACGGAGTGTCGCTGGATGGGCCATGGATCAGCAGCCAGTCGAACAGCCAGGGGGCCTGCTCGGTGGAGGAGTGCGTCAATGCATTGATTTCGTTCATTGATTCCGGTCCGTGTGCGAAGGTTCGAAGCGCCATTGTCACGCGTCGGTCGGGTCGTGAACAGCCTGCGGTGGCCAACGACCAGTCGTGCGGTTTGAACAGCGCTGCTGTTCGGCACGACGGCGGAGTGTGATCCGAATCACGGTCTGCGTCAGCCGAAGCCGCCGGATCGCCGTTCGTCCGCCGCGTGCTGCCTTTCATCGCTCTTTGCCGGCACAGCGTCGATGCGCGTCTATCTTTTGATCAGACATTCATCATTGCTGATCTGACCATGCATCCGAACAAGCGACTTCACGGCGGTTTTACCCTGATCGAGCTGGTGATCCTGATGGTGGCCATCGCGCTGATGGCCACCATTGCCATCCCCAGTTTCGATTCGAGTGTCTCACGCAACAGCATCGACGCCGCGCAGAGCGAGTTGCAGTCGGCGCTCAATCTGGCACGCAGTGAGGCGGTCAAGCGCGGCAAGACGGTCACCCTCTGTGCCAGCAGTGACCAGCAGAGTTGCAGCACGGCCTGGAGCAGTGGCTGGTTGCTGTTCGTCGACAACAACTCCAACAGCGCGCTCAACAATGGCGAGGAGATCCTGCGCGTCGGCCGGGCCGTGAATGGCCGCAACAGTCTGGCGATGAGCGGATCGGTCTCGAACAACGCCATCCAGTTCAAGAGCAGTGGCTTCTCCAATCAGAACGCGACTTGGACCTACTGTGCCGCCGACAAGGTGGTCAGCAAGGCCCGGGGCATCGTCGTCGAAAGTTCGGGCCTGACCCGCAGATCGCGAGACACCAACGGTGACGGTGTGCAAGAGGGTTTTTCAGCAGCGTTGTCATGTCCATGAGGGGGCGGTGGCAGATGAAAAAAGGTGCATCACACGCAAAAGAGGCAGGCTTCAGCCTGATCGAGGGGCTGGTGGCGCTGGTGATCTTCTCGATCGGTCTGCTCGGCATGGCCGGGCTGCACTCGACCGGCATGCGCATCAACTCCGAGAGCTGGCAGCGTGCCCGCGCCAACAACATGGCGATGGACATCCTCGACCGCATCCGGGCCAACCGGGATGAAGCGTTGGCGAACAACATCTACCTGACTGATCTGACCGATGCCTCCACGACCTATGCCGCCTGCAGCGGCGCATGCGGCTCGGCCCAGGCGGTGGCCAACAATGACCTGCGGCAGTGGAAGTCGACCATCGAGTCGCAACTGCCGGCCGGCAAGGCTGGCATTGCCGTGGTCAATCCGGGCCCCAATCCGGTCTATGTCGTCACCGTGCAGTGGGATGAGAGCCGCGGCACCGGCACGCCGATCAGTTACGTGATCCGCTCAGAACTGTGAGGCCGGCAACGATGAAAAGGCACACCCATTCAAGCAGGCAGTCCGGGGTTACCCTGATCGAATTGATGGTAGCAATGGTGATCGGCCTGCTGCTGTTGAGCGGGCTGGTCAATGTGCTGGTCGGCAGCAAAAAGAGCTACCAGTGGCAGGATGAGCTGTCGCGTCTGCAGGAGAATGGCCGGTTTGCCGTGCAGACGCTGAGCCGGGAGATTCGCCTGGCCGGTTATGCGGGCTGCTCACCCGTCATCAACAACCTGCTGAATCCGGCGGGCACTGGCTACAGCAATTCTCTGTTTGATCTGAGTGAGGTGGCTACCGGATGGGAGTTTACCGGCACTGCCGTGGGCAACAGCTATGCAATGAACAGCACCAATCCGACAGGGGTTGCATTGTCATCCTGGGATGATCCGGCCTTGGCTGATCTTGCCGCTGGCCTGCAGAACAAGGTGGTGCCGGGCACCGATGTGCTGGTGCTGAAGCGCGCTTCGGCCAAGGCCGGCGTCACCGCATCGGGCAACACCCCGGCCAACGCCAACACCGTCAACCTGACGGCTGCCAGCGGCATTGCAGCGGGCACCATCCTGATGATCTCCGATTGCAGTGGCGCCGATGTGTTCCAGAATCGGGCGAACGCCAATGCCCACAACGTCACCCGCGGCGCCAGCAACAGCAATCCGGGCCCAGGCAACGTCAACCCCGGCCACTACAATTTCAGCCACCGCTATGAGTCCGATGCCGAAATCTACACGGTGGCGGTGACGGTTTTCTACATCGGCATCAGCGCTGGCGGTGAGCCGGCGCTCTACCAGATCTCCTATGACATGGGCAGTGCCGGCACGCCGGTGGCGCTGGTGGAGGGGGTCGAGAACATGCAACTGCTCTATGGCATCGATCTGAATGGCGACGATGTGCCGGAACAGTATGTGACCGCAGCGGCGCTGGGCGGCAATGCCGACCGGGTGCGCACCATCCGGCTCGGACTGCTGCTGCGCTCCTTCGCCAAGGTCGATAAAGACAGCGTGATTTCCAGTTATGACCTGTTGGGCACCACCCTCACCACCCCCAACGATGGGCGCAACCGCTCGGTACTGACCACGACGGTCAAGCTGCGCAACCGCGGGCAGATGTGATTTCAGGGGCGAACCAAAGATGAAGCGATCGAACGGCATGGCGATACATCGAGGCGGCAATCGGCAGCGGGGCGCGATACTGGTCGTGGGACTGATCGTATTGCTGCTGATGACACTGCTGGGACTGTCGATCATGGGCGGCAATGCCGTCGAAGAGAAGATGGCCGGCAACGAGCGTGATCGGCAGATCGCCTTTCAGGCGGCCGAGGCCGCCTTGCGCGAAGGTGAGCGCTTGATCGTGCAGACCAACAGTTGGCAGACGCGGGTCAATGACAACTGCACCAACGGCTTCTGCAAGTCGAAGAAGCTGGATGCCAACTATGCGGCCAGCATTGGTGTCAGCAGTTGCAGCGCCAACAGCCTGGAGGAGCGCTGGGTCGACATTCCGGGCTGCACCGGCAGCCGCAATGTCTGGAGCACGGCCAATCGCCACCGCAGCTACACCACCTCGGCCTTCAGTGAAGTCAATGCCCAGGCGATGTACATCATCGAACTGGTCGGCAACTCCATCGAACCGCCCAACGACATCACCACCTGCCCCAGCGTGATGGTGTCCGACATCTGCCCGGATGTCTTTCGCGTCACTGCGGTCGGCATCGGTGGCACCTCTGCAACCCGGGTCGTGTTGCAGAGCACCTATAAAAAACCCTTGTAGTAGATGTTGACGCAAGAGGAATCCGCCATGGCACATCACCGCTCCAGCAGAAACAGCGCGCGCTCCCTGCTGATGCTGCTGGGCATCCTGCTCAGCCATGGGCTGTTCGCGCAGGTCTCATCCGACACCGTGAGCAGTTTCACTTCATTGCCACCGGTCACCACCCCCAGCACGCCACCGCTGCTGCTGATTGCGATGTCGCGCGATCACGAGCTGTTCCGCAAGGCCTACTCCGACTACAGCGACATCGATGGCGATGGCCAGATTGACACCACCTACAAGGACAGCATCGAGTATCTCGGCTATTTCGACAGCAACTTCTGTTATCAGTACGACAACGGCAAGTTTTCTCCGATCGGGCAGGTCAACAGTGGGACTCACAAATGCAGCACTGTCGATGGCTGGAGTGGCAACTTTCTCAACTGGGCCAGCATGACCCGCATCGACCTGATCCGCACCGTGCTCTATGGCGGCAAACGGCAGGTCGATCCCACCAGCAGCAGTGGCAATGTGCTGCTGGAGCGCGAACTGATCCCGCCCGACATCCATGCCTTTGCCAAGGTCTATGATGGGGCTGCCAGCGGCGCCATCGCGCTGGCCGATCTGGTGCAGGGCAGTCCGGCCAATGGCGCCATCACGCTGTGCAATGTCTCCAAGTGGCCGGCTTCGACCGCTCAGAGCGGCACACTCGACACCAGCAGCTACCCTCCTCTGCTGCGGGTGGCCTATGGCAATGCCACAGGACGGGTCGGCTACCCCAACTGGGGGGCGACCGAGGTGGTGCAGTGTCAGTGGAATGGCACTGCCAACTCGGCGGGTGATGCCGACCGCCCTGCTGGCAATGACACCAGCAATGCCTACAAGGTGCTGGTCGAGCGCTGTGTGGCCAGTCAGGATGGTCCGGTCTCTGCCCGCTGCAAGCGTTACGACAACAACACGCCGAGCAACAGCAGCGATGACCTGTTCAAGCCGATCGGTCTGCTGCAACGCTATGGCGAGCGTGGCCAGATGCGTTTTGGCCTGATGACCGGCAGTTACGACAACAACAGCCACGGCGGCGTGCTGCGCCAGGGGGTGGGTCTGCTCAGTGAGGTCAGCACCACCACCGGCAAGATCACCGCTGACAAACTGATCGGCACGCTCGACAAGCTGCGCATCGCGACTTACCGCCGGGCCAGCGCAAGCGCGCTCGGCAGCGGTGGTGGCTACCAGAACTGCGGCGACTATGTGCCTGCCAGCTATGTCAAGAATGGCTCCTGCGCCGACTGGGGCAACCCGCTCGGCGAGATCTACCTCGAAGCGGTGCGCTATCTGGCCGGGGCCAGTGCGGCCTCGTCGGCCTATCTGGTCACCGAGGGTCCGACAGCCACTGAAAACGACATGGTTCCAGGGTTGACCCGCCTGACCAGTTGGAGCGACCCCTACAACTTCGGCCCCAGCAGCAGTGCCGTGCCTTGCGCCCAGTGCGCGCTGTTGCTGATCTCCACCTCACAGGGCTCGTTCGACTCGATGCGCGATGCCGCCGACTGGCCCAGCAGCGGCTTGCCGACAGGATTTGCCGTGGCCACGGCCACCAATGCGATACAGACCAAGGAGGGGCTGGATGGCGTCAGCGTGCTGGCTGGCCGTGTGGGCAGCAGCACCGATCAGGAGTGCAGTCCCAAAACCATGGCGGCGGGCACGCTCGATCAGGTGGATGGCATCTGCCCCGAGGCGCCCAGTGCCGAGGGTGGCTATGACATCGCCGGACTGGCCTACGAGGCGGCCGTCAAGGATCTGCGTACTGGTTTGAGCGGCACCCAGAAGATCAAGACCTTTGCAGTCTCGGTGGCCGAAGACCTGCCCAGCTTCATCGTCACCAGCAGCACCAACGCTGCCAAGCAGGCGCAGATCGTGCCGCTGTGCAAGTCGAGGTACTCCCACAATGTGGCAGTCTCGCATGACTTTCAGAAATGCTCGCTGGTCGATGTGATCAAGGAGTCGAACCCGTCCACACTCCCATCCCCTTGCACCAGCAATGGCAGCTACCACCGCTTTCTGCTGACCTGGGAGGGCACCGCCTGGGGCAGTGACCATGACTTCGACATGGAGCAGCGGCTGGAGTATTGCGAGGCGGCTGGAAATCTCTGGGTCAGAACCTCGGTGACCCGGGATCAGGCAGGCGCCGAATTCAACTTTGGTTTCACGCTGGTGGGCACCGATCCGACTCAGACGGTGAACTACCCGGCCGAGGTGACCATCAGCGAAAGCAACAGCGTCGTCACTCAGCCTGCACGCTCACTGCTGATCACCGGCGGCGGCACCCGCCTGCAGAAGCCACTGTGGCTGGCGGCCAAGTATGGTGGCTTCACTGACCTGGATGGCGACGGCACGCCGGTTTACAAGGGCAGCAGCAGCGACCGCCGCGAGTGGGACAGTGTCGACAACCTGACCGGTGTGCCAACGCCAGACGGCGTGCCCGACAACTACTACCAACTGCGCAACCCTACCAGTCTGGAGGCGGCGCTGACCCGCATCTTCGCCTCGGTGGCCGGTTCGGTGGCCTCCGGTACCGCAGCGGCGGTGGTGGCCAACAGTTCGACCGGGGTCGGCGCGGTCTATCAGGCGCTCTACCATCCGCTGATCGAGAACGGTGGCCAGAAAATCACCTGGGGCGGCACGCTGCAGGCGCTCTTCATCGACGGCAAGGGCCGGCTGCGTGAAGACTCCAACGGCGACGCCACCCTCGATGGCTGTGATGTCGACCCGGTGGTGGAGATCTTCTTTGACGCGGTCAATTTGCCGACCGGCACCAAGATTCGCCGCTACACCGGCGGCACGGCCAATTGCAGCAATATCGGTGCACCAGTGGTGCTGGCGCTGGAAAACCTGCACCTGCTGTGGAGCGCTAACCCGCTGCTGGCTAACCTCAGCGATGTGACGACCCAGCGCAACTACGCCACCGCCACCGATGCGCCCTCCGGTGGCGGTCGGCACCTGCTGACGGCGATCGACGGCACGCTGACCAACTTTGATACCGCCAGCATCAACAGCAGCAACTTCACCTGGTTCAATGTGGCGAGCGAGGCAGAGGCTGACAACATCGTGCGCTGGGTGCGCGGCGAAGAGGGCATCACCGGTCAGCGCAGCCGCACCATCGAGTTCGACGCCAGCCACAGCGGCCTCGAACCCTGGCGGCTCGGTGACATCATCAACTCCACGCCAACGGTGGTCGGGCGGCCCAATGCCAACTATGACCTGCTCTATGGCGATGCCAGTTACCTTACCTTCAAGACGCAGTATGCCGGCCGTCGCCAGGTGGTCTATGTCGGCGCCAACGACGGCATGGTGCATGCGTTCAACGGTGGTTTCTGGGACGAAGCCAATCTGGCGTTCACCACCAGCAGCGCCAGCAAGACCGCCCATCCGCTGGGGGCGGAGCTGTGGGGCTATGTGCCGGAAAATCTGCTGCCGCACCTCAAGTGGCTGACCGATCCGGCCTATCCGCATGTCTACTACATGGACGGTTCGCCGAAGAGCTATGACGTCAGGATTTTCTCTGACGATGCCACCCATCCGGGCGGTTGGGGCACCATTCTGGTGGTCGGAATGCGTCTGGGTGGCGGCGCCATCACCGTCGACACCGCAAACAATGGTCTGGGGGCCCCCAACAACAGCGATGACCGCACTCTGCGCTCGGCCTATGTGGTGCTCGACGTCACCGACCCGGAGCAACCGCCGGCACTGATTGCCGAGATCAGCCATGCCAACCTCGGCCTGACCACCAGCCAGCCAACGCTGGTGAAGCGGGTGACGCTGGGTGTCACCCCCTCCTATCAGTGGGAACTGGTCTTTGGTTCCGGTCCGACGGTGTTGACGGATGTCACCAGCACGCAGAATGCGAGACTCTACCGCTATGACCTGGTCAACAGGGCATTCGTCAGCGGTTTCGCGCCGCTCGATCTGGGGGTTGGCAACAGCTTCGTCGGTGATCCGAGCAGCGTCGACTGGGATCTCGACTACCTCGATGACGCTGTCTATTTCGGCATCGCCTCGGGCACCGGCAGCAGCATGAGTGGCCGGGTGTCGCGGTTGAGGCTGAGTGACAACCAGATCTACCCGCTGCTCAACGGCGCTCAGCCGGTGGTGGCGGCACCGATGACCTCGATCGATGGCAATGGCAGCCGCTGGATCCATGTCGGCAGCGGCAAGCTGCTCTCGACCACAGATCGCAGCAATGCCCAGAGCCAGGCGCTCTATGGCATCAAGGAGCCCTATGACAGCTCGACCTCGACCTGGACCTGGGGCACGGTGTCGGCGAGTGATCTGCTCGATTCGAATTCAGTGCGGGTCTTCACCGACGGCAGTGTGACGGGTGTGGATGCGAATGGAAATGCCGCTGCGATCAGGACCGTTGGCGGTACCACGCTGACGTACACCGTCAACGGTGGCAACGGTGGCAACGGTGGCGGTGGTGGCGGTGGTAGCACGATCACCACCTTCGCCCAGCTGAAAGAGGTGGAGAAGACGCTGCCCGGCTGGCAGAAATCACTGCCGGCGAATGGCAGCGACCCCAGCACGCGGGTGCTGCATGCCGGGGCGCGCATCGCCGACATCGTGCTCTTCAGCGACCATCAGCCGTCGCTGGCCGCCTCCTGTGACATCGGCAGCAGCCATCTTCATGTGCTGCATCACCAGACCGGCACGGCGCTCACCTATGCACCGATCGGCAGCACCACCACGGTGCTCAACAACAGCAAGCCGATGTCGTTGAGCTCGCTCGATCTGGGGCCTGGCATCGCGTCGATGCCGGTGATCCATCAGGGAGCCGGGGATGATGGCATCACCGTGATCACCCAGCAGTCGACCGGCAGCCTGACCGGTTCCGATGTCAATCTTCAGCCAGCGCTGCGGGCACGGCAATCCTGGCTCGAGCTCGATCCGGCCGAGGTGTTCAAGTGAGGTGAGGCATCGAGCCCGCCACGCGGCGGGTTCAAGGTGACTGGAAGCGGTCGAGGTCGGCGGCGGTGTCGACGTCGAACAGAATGCCGGGGTCATCCAGGTCGACAAAGGTGATCTGCGCCTGGTGCTGCTCCAGCAGCCCGCGTGCGCCACGATCGCCGGTGAGCTGTCGCAGTGGCGCGAAGTACTGGCGGCCAAAACCGACCGGATGGCCCCACTGGCCAGCGTGGCGTGGCACGACCAGGGCATGCTCGTCCAGCCGGGCGAGCAGCGTGGCGATGCTCTGACGGCGGATGCCGGGCATGTCGCCGAGCAGCAGCAGGCAGCCGGTATACCCTTCGAGCAGCGCGATGCCCGCGGCCAGCGTGTGGCCCATGCCGAGCGCCGCATCAGGGCTCCAGTGAGGATGGCCACCCCACTGCTCGACCAGGCGCCAGGCTTCGCTGGCCCCGGGGCGCAGCATCACATGCACATCCTGTTTCCAGGGGGTGAGCGGCTGCAGGCTGGCCTCCAGCAGCACGCCACCCTGCCTCAGGGGCGCCATCAGCTTGTCGGCACCGTAGCGCCGCCCGGCGCCTGCGGCCAGCAGCAGCAGTGCGTGGCGCGGCGTCGGCTCAGCCGTCGACACGGGCGCGCACCTGAATCAGCTTGGCCAGAATGGAGATGGCGATTTCCGGTGGCGTCTTGCTCTGGATCGGCAGGCCGATTGGTGCATCGAGCCGGGCGATCGCCGATTTGGGCAGATCGAGCTGCTCCAGCCGTTCGCGCCGCTGCGCCGAGGTGCGCAGCGAACCCAGCGCACCGACATAGAAGGCCGATGAGTTGAGCGCCTCCATCAGCGCCATGTCGTCGATGCGGGGGTCATGGGTCAGGGTGACCACCGCGCTGTTGGCACCGTCCGCCCAGTGACGCACGGCATCGTCGGGCATGCCGCCGGCCAGCGTGATCGGCGGGCCGTTCCAGGCGGCCAGAAGTTCGGGACGCGGGTCGGTCAGG
Organism: Pseudomonadales bacterium; assembly: GCA_024234215.1. NCBI lineage: Bacteria > Pseudomonadati > Pseudomonadota > Gammaproteobacteria > Pseudomonadales > Pseudomonadales bacterium. The sequence goes on along the minus strand of JACKOQ010000003.1, from coordinate 289,144 downwards.
ATCACCTCGAAATCGAGCGCCAGCGCCATCTCGGCCAGATAGCGGGCGATCTGGCCGGCGCCGACCAGCAGCAGGCGGTAACGCGGTCCGAACACCTGGGTCAGCCGCTGCTGCGCCAGACGGGTGGGGCTGTAGTGCTGCGGCTGGAACAGTTGCATCTGACCGCTGGAGAGGTCGAGCGTGCGGCCGATCAGGCGGCGCTGTTCGATCGCGGTAAAGATGGCGGCGAAATGGGACTGGGTCGCTGCGGTCGGTGACAGCGGCTCCACCACCAGCGACAGCCGGCCGCCGCAGGGCAGACCAAGCCGTTCGGTCTCGGCCTTGCTGACGCCGTAGCTGAGCTCTTCGGGGCGCTCGCTGGCGATCTCGCCACTGCGCAGCGCAGCAATCAGATCATCCTCGACACAGCCACCCGACAGCGAACCGCGCACCTCGCCGCTGCGGTTGCAGGCCAGAATGGAGCCAACCGGACGCGGCGAAGAACCGAAGGTGGCGGTGATGGTGCAGAGCCAGCCCGATTGACCGCTCTGCAGCCAGTGCGTGAGCTGGCCGATCACTTCGAGGTTGATGCTGTCCACGGGGTGGTTCCTGTCTGTGCGGTTGGTCGATCAAAAACATCGGGCGGCTGTTTTGCTGCGGTGTCCGGCAGCGGACCCGGGAGACGGCCGGATCGAATTCTATTCCAATCGGCACAGCGGCTATAATGCCAGCCTGCGCCATCGTGATCGCACTGCCGGCGATCACCGCTCGACACGTGGCCTTTGGTAGCGGTCACCACTGCAAGAGGATTCGAAATGCCCACCATCACTTTGCCCGATCACTCCCGCCGTCAGTTCGATCATCCGCTCACCGTGCAGCAGGTGGCTGCGGCGATCGGCCCTGGACTCGCTGGTGCCGCACTGGCCGGCCAGGTGAATGGCCGACTGGTCGACACCTCCTTTGTCATCGATCAGGATGCCGAGCTGGCCATCATCACCGCGCGCGATGAAGCGGGAGTGGAGGTGCTGCGCCACTCCTGTGCCCACCTGCTGGCGATGGCGGTCAAAGGACTCTTTCCCACGGCCCAGGTCACCATCGGTCCGGTGATCGAGGAGGGCTTCTACTATGACTTCGCCTATGAGCGGCCCTTTACCCCGGAAGATCTCGAAAAGATCGAAGCACGCATGGTCGAGCTGGCCGAGCGCGACATCCCGGTAGTGCGACAGCTCATGAGCCGTGATCAGGCGATCGCGCTGTTCGAGTCGATGGGCGAACAGTACAAGGTCGAGATCATTCGGGAGATTCCGGCCAGCGAGGCGCTCTCCTGCTATCGGCAGGGCGACTTCATCGACCTCTGCCGCGGGCCCCATGTGCCCAGCACCGGCAAGCTCAAGGCGTTCAAGCTCACCAAGGTGGCGGGTGCCTACTGGCGAGGCGACTCCCGCAACGCGATGTTGCAGCGCATCTATGGCACCGCCTGGCCCGATACCAAGGCGCTCAAGCAGTACCTGCATCGTATCGAAGAGGCGAGCAAGCGTGACCACCGCCGCATCGGCAAGCAGCTCGATCTGTTTCATGCGCAGGAAGAGGCGCCCGGCATGGTGTTCTGGCATCCCAAGGGCTGGACACTCTATCAGGTGATCGAGCAGTACATGCGCAGGGTGCAGCAGGCGCATGGCTACCAGGAGATCAAGACCCCGCAACTGGTCGACTACTCGCTCTGGCACCGCTCCGGCCATGCCGACAAGTTCGGCAAGGAGATGTTCAGCACCGAGTCCGAGAGCCGCAACTACGCAGTCAAGCCGATGAACTGCCCCTGCCATGTGCAGGTCTTCAACCAGGGGTTGCGCAGCTACCGCGACCTGCCGCTGCGGCTGGCCGAGTTTGGCTCCTGTCACCGCAATGAGCCTTCGGGAACGCTGCATGGATTGATGCGGGTGCGCGCCTTCACCCAGGACGATGCCCACATCTTCTGCAGCGAGGCGTCGATTCAGCAGGAGGTGGCCGACTTCATCGACCTGCTGTTCAAGGTCTACCGCGATTTTGGCTTTGACGAGGTACAGTTGAAGCTCTCCACCCGCCCGGCCAATCGGGTCGGCTCCGACGAGGTGTGGGACAAAGCCGAAGCGGCCTTGGCCGAGGCGCTCGATCAGAAGGGGCTCAACTGGGATCTGCTGCCTGGCGAGGGGGCCTTCTATGGTCCGAAGATCGAATTCTCGCTGAAGGATTGCCTGGGACGCATCTGGCAGTGCGGTACGATCCAGGTCGACTTCTCGATGCCGGGCCGGCTCGATGCGCAGTATGTGGGTGAGGATGGGCAGCGGCATGTGCCGGTCATGCTGCACCGCGCCATCCTCGGCTCCTTCGAGCGCTTCATCGGCATCCTGATCGAGCACCATGCCGGTGCCTTCCCGGTCTGGCTGGCGCCGGTGCAGCTGGTGGTCAACAGCATCACCGATGCACAGGCGAATTATTGCCGCGAAGTGACAGAACAGTTGGTCGCTGCCGGTTTTAGAGCCGTTCCAGACTTGAGAAACGAGAAGATCGGCTTTAAAATCCGCGAGCATACCTTGCAAAAGGTGCCCTATCTGCTGGTCATCGGCGATAGGGAGGTCGAATCCAATCAAGTGGCTGTACGTGCGCGCGATGGCAAGGATCTGGGTCAGATGAGTCTGGCACAGCTCGTTGCCCTTTTGAATGTTCAAATGGCGCAGCTCGGCCGCGTTTCCGTGGAGAATTGACAATCAAGCGCGAGTCAGGAAGAGGATCCGAAAAAAACCGGATCAATGGAGCGATTACCGCTCCCCAGGTTCGAGTGGTGGATGCCGAGGGTCAGCAGGTGGGAGTCATCCCGCTGAGTGAGGCACTGCGGCTGGCCGAAGAGGCCAAGCTCGATCTGGTCGAGATCGCCGCATCGGCCGATCCTCCGGTCTGCAAGATCATGGACTACGGCAAGTATGTTTTTGAGGCCAAAAAACAGAAAGCCGCTGCCAAGAAAAAGCAGAAACAGATTCAGATCAAAGAGGTCAAGTTCAGGCCAGGGACGGACGAGGGGGATTATCAGGTCAAACTACGCAACCTGATACGTTTCCTTGAAGAGGGTGACAAGGCCAAGGTCACGCTCAGATTTCGGGGTCGGGAGATGGCCCATCAGCGCCTTGGCGTCGAACTGCTCAAGCGTATTGAGCAGGATCTCGAACCGCATGGCGTGGTGGAGCAGATGCCGGCAATGGAAGGACGCCAGATGACCATGGTGATCTCCCCGAAAAAGAAAAAGTAGCTCCGATGTCGCGGTTTTCCGCAACCTTGGGGTCATCATCCAACGAATGCGCAGTGGTGAAAAAATGCCGAAGATCAAAACCAACCGTGGGGCGGCCAAGCGATTTCGCAAGACCGCGACCGGTTTCAAGCACAAGCAATCCTTCAAGAATCACATTCTGACCAAGAAGAGCACCAAGCGTAAGCGTCAGCTGCGCCCGATGCATGCCGTCGACCATGCCGATCAGTCGGCGGTGGCGCGTATGCTGCCCTATCTGTGAGTGTCGGTCAGACCATGTTGATTTGCAGAGGATTCATCAATGGCTCGTGTTAAACGCGGTGTGCAGGCACATCGCCGTCACAAGAAGATTCTCGACCAGGCCAAGGGCTACTATGGCGCCCGCAGCCGGGTCTATCGTGTCGCCAAACAGGCGGTCATCAAGGCTGGACAGTATGCCTACCGTGACCGTCGGCAGCGCAAGCGCGCCTTCCGCGCGCTGTGGATCACCCGCATCAATGCGGCGGCACGCCTGCATGGGCTGAACTACAGCCGGATGATCGATGGGCTCAACAAGAGCTCGATTCAGATCGATCGCAAGATTCTGGCGGAGCTGGCCATGCATGACCAGGATGCCTTTGCCGCTCTGGCAAGCCGGGCCAAGGCCGCGCTGGGAGGCTGAAGAGCACGCTCTTCAAGGGTTGGACGTTAAGGGGAAGCGCTGGTCTTCCCCTTTTTTTATCCCGAAGGAAGCATGATGGAAAGTCTTGAGAAGCTGTTGCACGACGCCGAGGCGGCGATTGCCGACTCGGCCGATCTGATGGCTCTGGATCAGGTTCGGGTGTTCTATCTGGGCAAAAAAGGCGTCATCACCCAGCAGCTCAAGGAGTTGGGAGCACTGCCGGCCGAAGAGCGCAGAGCGGCGGGAGCGCTCGTCAACCGGGTCAAGGAGCAGTTGCAGGTGTTGCTGGCGCAGCGCAAGCAGACACTGGATGCGCAGGCGCTCGATCAGCAACTGGCGCAAGGCTGGGTCGATGTGACGCTGCCCGGGCGCGGACAGTCGAGTGGTGCACTGCATCCGATCACCAAGGTGCTGGAGCGGATGGAAGACATTTTCACTTCGATCGGCTACGAAGTGGCCGAAGGGCCGGAGGTGGAGGATGACTACCACAACTTCGAGGCACTCAACATTCCGGCCCACCATCCGGCGCGGGCCATGCACGACACCTTCTACATCGACGCCCATCGGTTGCTGAGAACCCACACCTCACCGGTGCAGATTCGGCAGATGAAGCAGGGCCAGCCACCATTTCGCCTGATTTGTCCGGGGCGCGTCTACCGTTGTGACTCTGACGTGACTCATACGCCGATGTTCCACCAGGTCGAGGGGCTGGTGGTCGACCGCGACATCTCCTTCGCTGATCTGAAAGGAACCGTCAGCGGTTTTCTGCGCAGTTTTTTCGAGCGCGATCTGCAAGTGCGATTCAGACCCTCCTATTTCCCCTTCACGGAGCCCTCGGCCGAGGTCGATATTTCGTGTGTGATCTGTTCGGGAAGTGGCTGCCGGGTCTGCAAATCGAGCGGCTGGCTCGAGGTGATGGGGTGTGGCATGGTCCATCCGCAGGTGTTTCGGCACTGCGGCATCGACAGCGAGCTGTGGAGCGGCTTTGCCTTCGGCATGGGCGTGGAGCGGTTGGCGATGCTCCGTTATGGTGTCGATGATCTGCGACTCTTCTTTGAAAACGATCTGCGGCTGTTGGAACAGTTCCATTGAGCCGAATCTTGCCATGTCTGCGCCTGATCAAACCGAATCTGGACGACCTGCATGAAGTTTAGTGAAGCCTGGTTGCGTGAATGGATCGATCCGCCTTTTGCCACGGCGGAGCTGTCGGCCCGCCTGACGATGGCTGGCCTCGAAGTGGATGGCCAGAGTGCGGCAGCGCCCGCACTCAGTGGTGTGGTGGTGGCCGAGATCATCGCGGTGCAGCCGCACCCCAATGCCGATCGGCTCAGACTCTGCCGCGTCAACGCGGGTGAGCGGGGGGAGTTGGAAGTTGTCTGTGGCGCCCCCAATGTGCGAGTCGGCCTGCGCGTGCCCCTGGTGCTGGCTGGCGCTCGCCTGCCGGATGGCAGCGAAATCGTCGCCACCACTGTGCGTGGAGTCCATTCGGCGGGCATGCTGGCCGCAGCCAGTGAGCTGGGCCTCGATCTGGCAGGCGAGGGTTTGCTGGAACTGGATGCGCAGGCACCGCTTGGTGCCGCGCTGAGTGATGTGCTGCAACTGGATGATCAGATCATCGAGATCGGTCTGACGCCGAACCGCGGTGACTGTCTCGGCATTGCCGGATTGGCCAGGGAGGTGGGGGTGCTGGCGCGTCAGGCGGTTTGTGCTCCGGCCGAGCGCACCGTACCCGCGTTGAGCGAGCGGGTCATTCCCGTGCGGGTCGAAGCACCCGAGGCCTGTCCGCGTTATCTCGGCCGCGTGATAGAAAACATCCAGCCGGACTGCAAAACACCGCTGTGGCTGCGTGAACGGCTGCGACGCAGTGGCGTCCGCTCGATCAGTCCAGTGGTGGATGTGACCAACTACGTGATGCTGGAGTTGGGGCAACCGCTGCATGCCTTTGATCTGGAGAAAATTCAGGGCGGCATCCAGGTGCGCATGGCGCGCGCGGGCGAATCGATCACCCTGCTCGATGGTCAGCAGTTGCAGTTGGATCAGGAGGTTCTGCTGATCGCCGATGCGGTCAAGCCGTTGGCGATGGCCGGCATCATGGGGGGCGCGGACTCTGGCGTCACCGCGACGACACGCCACCTGTTCATCGAAAGCGCCTTCTTCGCCCCATTGGCGATTGCCGGCCGAGCCCGGCGTCATGGGCTGCACACCGATGCCTCTCATCGCTATGAACGCGGTGTCGATTTTGAACTGCCGCGCCGTGCGCTGGAGCGGGCCACCGCATTGCTGACCGGGATCGTGGGCGGGGTGCCCGGTCCGATCATCGAGCAGGTGCAGCCCGAACTGCTGCCAAAGCCCGCAGTCATCGCGTTGCGGGCATCGAGGATCAGCCGGCTGCTGGGCATGGAGATGGCGCCGACGGAGGTGGAAGATCTGCTCGGCCGCCTGGGTTGCCGGATCGAGTCCGAGGCTGCCGGGCAGTGGTGCGTGACAGTGCCCAGTTTTCGTTTCGATCTGAACATCGAGGTCGATCTGATCGAAGAGCTGGCACGGTTGCATGGCTATGACCGGCTGCCCACCCGTGTTCCACTCATGCCGCTCCAGCCTGGTGCCGGCTCCGAACGGACCCTGTCGCTGCGGGAGTTTCGCCGGCGCCTGACCGCTCGGGGTTATCAAGAGGCCATCACCTACAGCTTTGTCGATCCGGAGCTGAACCGCCTGATCGATCCGGCCCACGAAGCCTTGCCGCTGGCCAATCCCATGTCCAAAGAGATGGCGGTCATGCGCGGCAGTCTCTGGCCCGGTCTGCTATTGGCGCTGCGGGGCAACCTCAATCGGCAGCAGTCCCGCGTCCGCCTGTTTGAAAGTGGGCTACGCTTTGTACAGCAAGGTGATCAACTGCTGCAGGAGCCGATGCTGGCTGGAGTGATTGCGGGATCGCGCCATCCGGAGTCCTGGGGCATCACCAACAGTGAAATGGTCGATTTCTTTGATCTCAAGGGTGACATCGAGACTCTTTTTGCACTGACTGGCGCACGGCATCAGCTCGAACTGCAGCCAGCACACCATCCGGCACTGCATCCCGGACAATCGGCACAGCTTGTCCGGGATGGCAAGGTACTGGGTCAGATGGGGCAGCTCCATCCCACCCTTGTAGATAGCTTTGACTTGAAGTCAGTTCCATATCTTTTTGAATTAAATTTGAATTTAGCGCTTGAGAATCATCTCGAAGCCTACAGGAGCTGGTCTCATTACCCAAGCGTGAGGCGGGATCTGGCGTTTCTGGTCGACCGGGAGTTGCCGTTCAGGATGCTCGAGCAGGCGATCAAGGCCGCTGCCGGGCCTGATCTGTCGCAGCTGATCCTGTTTGATCTGTATCAAGGAAAAGGCATTGATCCTAAAAGAAAAAGTATGGCATTGGGGTTGATATTTCAATCACAATCGCACACTCTTGGCGAAGCGGAAATCCAGAGCAGTCTGGATGCGGTGATCCGTGCATTGGAGCAGCGGTTTCAGGCGGAGATGAGGAGATAACAACAGATGGAGTCGCGTGTGCTCACCAAGGCGGAGATGGCTGAACGCCTGTTTGAAGAGGTGGGGCTCAACAAACGTGAAGCGAAGGAGATCGTTGAACTCTTCTTCGAAGAGATCAAACTCTGTCTTGAGTCAAACGAGCACGTCAAGTTGTCTGGATTTGGCAACTTCGAGTTGCGAGACAAGAATCGGCGACCTGGACGAAATCCGAAGACCGGTGAAGAGATTCCGATCACTGCACGCCGGGTGGTCACCTTTCGTCCGGGGCAAAAACTGAAGGCGCGTGTCGAAAACTATGTTGGAACCAAGCCAAAACAATGAGTTGCCGGTCATTCCCGGAAAAAAGTACTTCACCATCGGTGAAGTGAGTGAACTGTGTGACGTCAAACCCCATGTGCTGCGTTACTGGGAGCAGGAATTCCCGCAGCTCAATCCAGTCAAGCGGCGCGGCAACCGCCGTTACTACCAGCGGCAGGAGGTGCTGCTGATCAGGCAGATTCGCAGCCTGCTCTACGATCAGGGCTATACCATCGGCGGCGCACGTCAGCGGCTGTCAGGTGATGAAGCCAAGCATGAAGAGACACAATACCGGCAGTTGGTGCGTCAGATGATCGCGGAACTGGAACAGCTTCTGCTCCAGTTGAAAGAGTGATTGGCCGCCGGTCGCGCTTTTGCCGAATGTTGTTTCATCGCACCAGCCATGCCGGCTGCACCCAGTTTCGCATCCATGAAAAACGAGCATTGAATCGGGTGTGCGCACCGTGCGGGGCAATCGAAGCTGAGGTCCATGCATGAACGATGCGTTGCCCAGGCGGGTTGGCCAGAAGCTCCATTTTGCACGCATCCATCTGCGTGAACTCGAAAAGATGGCGGGACTCTCCGCCACCGACCTGCTGTCGCGGCGGGTTGCCTACAGCGAATCCTTTGCTTTTCATCTGACTGGTGCGGTGCGCTGCCATCTGATTGAAGTGGCGGGTTTTTACAAGATTGATCCGCTGCCTGCGCCGGATCTTGAATCGATGCTGTCACTGCTGGCCGAGCGGTGTGGAGCCTCACCGGAAATCAGTGAGCTGCGAATTCTTGCATCGCGTGGCGACTCCTGGCTGAAGCGCCTCGCTGTTTTTTACCATGCGTGCAGCGAGGGGATTGGCGTCAACAGCGAGCCGGCACGGAATGGCCTGGAATCGCACATGACCTTGCTTGATCTGCAAGAGCTTGCTGAACAGCGGGCCGTTCTGCCCACTGTCGCTGAATGCGCGAGCTGGTTGAGTGCGGCCATGGAGTTGATAGAGCGGCAGCGGCAAGGCATGGCGCAGTGGTAACAAGGCGGTTGCGTTGACAGCGGTGCGCTTCGGGGGGTATTTTCAAGGCTCCCTGAAGCAGGAGTGATAGATGGCCGCAACCTTTCTGGAAATTGTCGAGCTCGCCGATGGTGAAGTGGTGCTGCAGCGCAGTGATGGCGCGGGTGATCCGCTGATCCAGCTGCGCTTCTCCGATGAGGCCATCTCCTATCTGAATTCCTCCCATGTCGAAATCGCCAAGGCGATGATCCAGGCTGGAATCCAGCTCATCGGCAGAGCCCATTCGTTCTCTGCTCATCTTGATCAGGGTGCCGATGACGATCTGGAACCTCGCACTCTGCATTGATTCGATTGCCCTCTGCCGAGAGTCGCTTGACTGCGGCAGATGCCCGCTTGTCTGAGAGGGTACGGACGATCGCAATCGCCATCGGGGTGTCGCTGTTGCTTGATGCAGGTCATGGTGCCGCCTCGAGGGTATGAGAAGATGAGCCGACGCAGCAGAAGGGGTGAAGATGGACAAGCATGATTTGATTCACGAATTGCCTGAATACCGCGAAGCGATCCATCGTCTGAAAATGAATGATGCGCACTTCGCCAGGCTGTTCGAACGCTACCACGATGTTGACCGGGAGGTGCGACGCATCGAGACCGGCATCGAAGTCAGCTCGGATGGCTACATCGAAGGCCTCAAGCGTGAACGCCTGTGGCTGAAGGATCAGCTTTACGGTCTGCTGCAGGCACAGGCCAAAACGGCAGAGTGAGCGGCTGATTGTTGTCAGCGCCGCCCCTGCAATGGCTTGTGCTTCATTGCTGCAGTTCGGCCTCGGTGAACAGCCCTTCGAAGAGTGCGCTCGACAGATAGCGCTCCGCCGAGTCGGGCAGGATCACCACGATACATTTGCCCTGATGCTGGGGCTGTGCGGCGACGCGGGCTGCTGCGGCGGCAGCGGCGCCACAGGAGATGCCTGCCAGAATGCCTTCTTCGCGCATCAGGCGGTGGGCGAAGGCGATCGCCTCGTCATTGCTGACCTGTTCGACCTGATCGACCAGACCGAGATCGAGATTTTTCGGCACGAAACCTGCCCCGATGCCCTGAATTTTGTGAGGCTTGTGGGCGGGTGCCTTGCCTTCGAGGGTGTTTTTGATCACGGAGGAGTCAAGGGGCTCCACGGCCACGGTGGTGATCGGTTTGCCCTGGGTCTGCTTGATGTAGCGTGAAACGCCGGTCAAGGTCCCGCCGGTGCCAACGCCTGCGACCAGGATGTCGATTTTGCCATCGGTGTCGCGCCAGATTTCTGGACCTGTGGTCTGTTCATGGATGGCAGGGTTGGCCGGATTCTCGAACTGCTGCAACAGCAAGTAGCGGTCGGGGTTGCTCTGGGCGATCTCCTGCGCCTTGACGATGGCACCGTTCATCCCCTTGGATGGGTCGGTCAATATCAGCTTGGCGCCAAGCGCACGCATGATCTTGCGACGCTCCAGAGAGAAGCTTGAGGGCATCGTCAGGGTCAGTCCATAGCCTCTGGCCGCAGCGACATAGGCGAGTGCGATGCCGGTGTTGCCGCTGGTGGGTTCGACCAGTTCCATGCCCGGCTTCAGTCGGCCTGATTTTTCCGCATCCCACACCATCGACGCGCCGATCCGGCACTTGACCGAGTAGGCGGGATTCCGCCCTTCGATCTTGGCGTACACGCTGCCTTGGGTCACGCGATTCAACTTGACCATCGGGGTATTGCCGATCGACAGGCTGTTGTCCGCAAAGAGATTGGCCATGAGGACTCCTTGAAAAGCTTGATGATGGGTGTGGTCCGTTTCAATCCGGCCCTCGCAGTGTGCCCGATGGTCGGTGAGGAGGCAATCTGCCACCGTGAAGTGGGAGCACGGCCTGCGATATCGGCATCTTTTTTCTAAGAGATGTCTCAAATCGTCGGCGGTCTCTTCTTAAAAATTTGCTGACCAATGCGTCAAATTATTCTTAATAGATTGATAACAATATTTATTTTATATTCTTCAGCGCTGTCGTCTGCGCTTTTTGCTTGAGCGGGGTGATTCAAAGCCACAGGGTTTTGCTAGATTTGCTCCCGCATGGAAGCAATGCAGGAGGCGCAATGCAGGATGCACAAATAGGGAGGTTGCAACGGAACTGAGCCGACAGGGTTGTTAGGCTGGATAAAAGGGGCGTACTGGATGGGCGCCCCTTTTATTTTTCCCCCATCTTCGTTCTCGTCACCTCTAGTTCAGATCGGCCAGCGGATGTCTGCCATCCGGCCACGGCGCTTCAGTAAAACTTTCGAGCAGTCGGTCAGGCAGCGCGCGAATAGAAGGATAGCGCCACTTTGGCCGTTGATCACGTTCGACCAGCCGGGCGCGCACTCCTTCGGTGAATTCGTGCTGACAGGCGCACTGTAGTGACAGCACCAACTCCTGTCGGAACGCCCCAGCCAGTGAAGCAGGCGGCTGTTCGCGCAACTGGTGCCAAGTGAGCAGCGCCGAAATCATCGACCCTTCTCGCAGATTTTTCACCGCGCCGGCAAGCCATGGATCATGCTGTGGCAGTTCCAGGATGGCCTCCACGACAGCGGCCAACTCAGTGGCCGCGCAGGTTTCATGAATGAGGCTCTGGTGTTTTTCGGTTGCTGATTCAGGTGGCTGGGCAGATTGCTTTCCAGCGATCTCTGCGAGCAGCGCACTCAAGTGCTGGTGGTTGCTGGTGCTCTCCTGGTTCCACTGCGTCTGTTGCAGGCGCTGTTCGACCTCGACCTGGTTTTCACGGCTGAGCAGGTGATCGGCCACACCAAGCAGCCGCGCATCGCTGGCATTGAGCGGGGCGCCGGTCAAACCGAGAAACAGGCTGATCTGCCTGGGCAGTTGCCCGAGAAACCAACTGGCGCCGGCGTCGGGATAGAGGCCGATGCGGATTTCCGGCATGGCCAGGCGTGAGTCGGGCGTGACCACCCGGTGGCTGCAACCGGCCATCAATCCCCATCCACCCCCCATGACGATGCCGGATCCCCAGCACAGCAGCGGTTTTGGATAGCGGTGCAGCAGGTGATCGAGCCGGTATTCGCGGCTGAAGAACGCTTCGGCGTAGGGATTGGGTCCGTCGGGGTGGGCGATCATGCTGCGATGGAGTTCGACCACATCGCCGCCGGCACAGAAAGCGCGCTGGCCGGCACCCTTCAGCACCACCAGAATCAGTTCAGGATCTTCGGCCCATCGCCGCAGCTGCTGGTCGAGCAGTTCGATCATCGGCAGCGACAGCGCATTGAGGGTGCGCTCGGCATTCAGGATCGCATGGCCGATCTTGCCGCCGTGGCGGTTGGGTTGCTCGATGAACAGAACCGGTGGATCGAGTTGGTGGTCGGGGCGGTTGTTCACGCAACTGACATCCAGGGCGGTGAGTGAATCCACGGCTTCAGAGGTGCCGCAAGCCTTTCGTCAACAGCTGCTTTCGGCTATAGTTCGCGCCTTTGCAGGCCCTTGGGCCCGTGATGCCGAGTATCGGGGCGTAGCGCAGCTTGGTAGCGCACCACACTGGGGGTGTGGTGGTCGCAGGTTCAAATCCTGTCGTCCCGACCAATTCCGATCTCTTCTTCGTTTCACGTCTACCGGACGTGGCCTGCGCCAAGGGTTATCTTTCGAAACGGGCTGGCCACGGCGAATCCAGCGCTTTCAAACAGTGGTTCGTCACCGGGCAGATGGTGATAAATCACCATGCGGCCACGCTGTGCGGCATCGTATTCGCGCAGCAGGTCATCGAGACCGCTGTGAGATGGATTGCCGGTGACACGGGCATCATGCAGGATCACTTCTCCCTGACTGGCATGTAGCAGCAGTTGCTCCGGAATCGGCCGGGTGTCGCCACTGTAGAAGAACTGACCCGGCAGAGCCAGGCCAAAGGCGCTGTCGGGCAGATGGTGGCGGGCAGGAAAGACCCGATAGTGGTTGTGCTTCAACCAGAAGCCGGTATCGACCGGAATCAGCCTGAATGAATCCCAGAAGTTGACGCCCCCTTCGGCCAGGCAACTGACGCCGGCTGCCAGCCGATGGTGCAGGGTGGTCAGCAGGGTCACCGGAACGAACAGCCGGATCTCCCGTGGTTCAGGTGCGAAGGTGGCGCGGTAGAAGAGCGTCTCCAGGCCGCCGATGTGGTCGAAGTGGCAGTGGGTGATGAAGAGTGCTTCGGGCAGCCGCTGATAGCAGGCTTCATAGCGCAGCAGGGTGTCAGGGCCGCAGTCGATCAGCAGCTGGGGTTGGCCAGACTCTTCGATGACGCAGGCCGAACTGCCGAGTTCGCTGCCGCCAGCCGGACCGGTGCCCATGAAGCAGGCGGAAAAACGTGGCTGATCGATGCTCATCGGTGGCAGTTCAGCATGAAGTGCGGTGACGTGCCGGACGGGTCAGCCGCCGCCCACCGGCGAGCCGGTCGGGCGGTAACCGGACGTGGCTTCAACTGAAGACCGCTTCGCTGCTGAGGCCATTTTCTTCCATGATTTCACGCAGTCGCCGCAGGGCTTCGACCTGGATCTGCCGGACCCGTTCGCGGGTGAGGCCGATCTCCTTGCCGACATCCTCGAGCGTGGTCATTTCATAACCGCGCAGACCAAAGCGGCGTGACAGCACTTCGGCCTGTTTGTCCGACAGTTGGTCGAGCCATTTGCCGAGGTTGGCGTGCAGGTCGTTCTGTTGCAGGGTTTCGACCGGATCGGGCAGGTGCAGATCGGGGAGGGTATCGAGCACCGAGCGGTCGGAATCGGCGGCAACCGGCACATCGATCGAGGTGATGCGCTCGTTCAGCTTGAACATGCGTGTCACGTCGTCGACCGGCTTGTCGAGCAGCTTGGCGACATCGTCGGCGGTGGGATCATGGTCGAGGTGCTTGGTCAGCTCGCGGGCCGCCCGCAGGTAGACGTTGAGCTCCTTGACGATGTGGATCGGCAGCCGGATGGTGCGGGTCTGGCTCATGATGGCCCGCTCGATGGTCTGACGAATCCACCAGGTGGCATAGGTCGAGAAGCGAAAGCCGCGCTCGGGGTCGAATTTTTCGACGGCCCGGATCAGCCCGAGGTTGCCCTCTTCGATCACGTCGAGCAGAGAGAGGCCACGGTTGAGGTAGCGGCGGGAGATCTTCACCACCAGGCGCAGGTTGCTCTCGATCATGCGGTTGCGGGCTTTCAGTTCACCGCGCAGTGCGCGGCGGGCGAAGAAGACCTCCTCGCGGGCCGACAGCAGTGGCGTGAAGCCGATTTCGCTGAGGTAGATCTGGGTGGCGTCGAGATTCTTCTGCAGCGTGACATTGATCGAGGCGTTGCTGCCTTCGACGGTGGTCACTCCATGGGTCACACGCCGGCTCGCTCTGCCCAGTACGGCGGACAACCCCTCATCCAGCGCCGAGGTGTCATCGAGGGTTTCGAACTCCTCGTCCACCTCATCGAAGGTGAGAATGTCATCGTACATGTCGAAGTTGCCCACATCTGCTGACGCATAGAACCCGCTCATTGTTCTGCTCCCAAACATCACTGTCAATCGAGGTCATTGGGACTGGAATCCGCTAGGGCTGCCGAGGCAGGTAGAGCAGCGGATCGATGGGTTTGCCTTGACGACGAATCTCGAAGTGCAGCAATCCAGTTGTTTGCCCATCACTTCCTGTTTCGGCAATGGGCTGCCCAACTTTAACCTCTTCTGCTTCGGCGACCAGCAATCGACGGTTGTAGCCGTAGGCGCTCAGGAACTCGTCGTTGTGTTTGATGATCAGCAGGTTGCCGTAGGCACGCAGTCCATTGCCGGCGTAGACCACGGTTCCGCCGGCAGCCGCCAGTACCTGGGTGCCTTCGGGTGCGGCGATGTCGATGCCCTTGTTGGTGCCGCCGGCGCTGTCATAACCGCGCAGCACCTTGCCGGCCACCGGCCAGCGCCAGGGCAGCGTGCTGGTGACGGAGGAAGTTTCTGCCGGAGCTGGAGTTCTGACCGGTGAGCCTTTGGCATTGACGGGGGTTGAGTGACCGGCGCTGCTGGCGGAGGTGTCGCGGCTGAGCCGCAGGCGCTGACCGGGATAGATGGTGTAGGGCTCCTTGATGCCATTGAGGGCGGCCAGTTGACGGTAATCCATGCCATGACGAAAGGCGATGGCGACCAGTGTGTCGCCCTTGACTACGACATACTCTCGTGGTGGGGTTCGGCGAGGTTCGGTCTTGCTGCGCTTATTCTCTGCGGTGGCGTCGTCGTGGTCGGACAGCGGCAGCGGCGAGGCACAGGCGCAGAGCAACAGGGTGATACCCAGAAGGGCGAGCCAGCGGCTGTTCCGTGGGTCGAAGGGATGCTGCCGGGCCGCGATGTGCATGGAGGAGACAGTCCGAGCGGGTGGTCCGGCCATGGCGGGCAGGGCTCAGCCGGAGAGGGCGCCAGGGATCAGCGGCACGAACAGCACCCGCTCCAGCGTCTCTTCGCGCAGCAGACCCTCACTGGAGCGGGTGATGCGTTTGAGCAATTGATTCTGCAGGCGACCGACCGGCGTCACCATGCAGCCGTCTGCTGCCAGTTGGGCCAGCAGTGCCTCCGGGAGCGTGGCGGGTGCCGCCGAGACGATGATGCCGCCAAATTCGCCGCCGCCGGGCCAGCCCTGATGGCCATCGACATGGTCGGAGAGGACATTCCGGTAACCCAGTTGACGCAGTCTCTGTCGTGCCCGCAGCAGCAGCGGGCGAATGCGTTCGATGGTGAAGACCTTGGGAACCAGTTCGGCAAGCAGCGCGGTCTGGTAACCGGAGCCGGTGCCGACCTCCAGCACCTGCTCGGGCGTGCCATGGGCCAGCAGGGCCTCGAGCATCCGCGCGACGGTGTAGGGCTGCGAGATGGTCTGGTTGAAGCCGATCGGCAATGCCTTGTCTTCATAGGCGTGGTGTGCCATCGCCTCGTCGATGAAGAGGTGGCGCGGCACTTCGCGCATTGCCTCCAGCACCTGTCTGTTGCTGATGCCCTGCTGGCGCAACCGGTCGATCAGCCGCTCACGGGTGCGGACCGAGGTCATGCCGATGCCGAGCGTGCCGGGGCGCATCAGCGCAGACTCTCCAGCCAGCGGGTCAGGGTGTCGAAGGCTTCATAGCGGGTCATGTCGATCTGCAGTGGCGTGACCGAGACATAGCCATGGCGCACCGCGTCGAAGTCGGTGCCGGGGCCGGCATCCTGTTCCAGGCCCATCTGTCCGATCCAGTAGCCCTGCCGACCGCGCGGATCCTGAAACGGGGTGGGGCCGGGCGAGACACCACGGTGGCCGAGCCGGGTCAGCTTGATCCCCTGCAACTGATCGAGCGGTAGATCGGGCACATTGACATTGAGGACGGTGCGGGGCTCCAGATGGAGCCGATCGGCCTGCTCGATCAGGCGTCGCACAATGATGGCGGCGGTCTGATAGTGGTGCAGTTCGTTTTCTCCCTGTCGAACCAGCGAAACGGCAATCGGCGTGGCATGCAGCGCGCGGCCTTCCATCGCGGCCGCCACTGTGCCGGAGTAGAGCACATCATCGCCGAGGTTGGCACCGGAATTGATGCCGGAGACGACGCGGTCGGGCGGTTGCGCACTGAGCGAATGGATGCCGAGGTGGACGCAGTCGGTCGGGGTGCCGGCAATGCTGATGAAGCCATTGTCGTGGGTGCGTGGATAGAGTGGACGGTCGAGGGTCAGAGAGTTGCTGGCACCGCTGCGGTCACGGTCGGGTGCCACCACTGTCAAGGTGCCGAGTCGGGCCAGCTCCCGGGTCAGGGCGGCGATGCCCGGGGCGAAAACGCCGTCGTCGTTGGAGATCAACAGATTCATGATGCAGTGATTCCTTGGCTGGGTGTCGCTTGATTGCCCGGGGTGGCACGCTGGAGCAGAGCCACCGCGTGGGCGGCGATGCCCTCGCCCCGACCGATGGCGCCGAGCCGTTCGGTGGTGGTGGCCTTGACGTTGATCTGGCACGTCTGGATGCCAAGCGATTCAGCGATGGTGGCCCGCATCTGTGGTACATGAACGGCGATGCGCGGCTGCTGGGCCACCAGCGTCAGATCGGCATTGGCCAGTTGCCAGCCCTGCTGGCTGATCTGCGCCAGACAGTGCCGCAGCAACTGACGACTGTCGACACCTGCGTAGGCCGGATCGCTGTCGGGGAACCAGTGGCCGATGTCGCCGAGGGCGGCCGCGCCCAACAGTGCATCCATCAATGCATGGAGCAGCACGTCGCCATCGGAGTGGGCGACGATGCGAAAGGCGCAGGGGATGGCCACGCCGCCCAGCACCAGCGGTCGGGTGCCGGCCGAGTGGTCGCTGCCATCGACCAGACGATGGACGTCAAAGCCGTGACCGATGCGCATCATGCGCTGGCTTCCCGAGCGAATTGCGCCGCCTGGCGCTGCAGATGGAACTCGGCCAGCGGTAGATCCTCGCTGCGGGTCACCTTGATGTTGTCGTCACTGCCGGCCACCAGCAGCGGGCGATGGCCGATCAGTTCCATCGCCTCGGCCTCGTCGGTGACCAGTTGCTGACGGGTGGTGGCCTGTTCCAGCGCTGTGATCAGCGGCTCCAGCGTGAACAGTTGCGGGGTCTGGGCATGCCAGAGCCGGGTTCGCGAGACAGTCTGTTGAACCTGATGGGTCTCGTCCAGCCGCTTCATGGTGTCGCGCACCGCCACGCCGAGCAGCCCGCCGTCGGCATGGTGTGTGGTCTGTTCGATCAGTGTGCGGATGTCGGCCGGGCGCACACAGGGGCGGGCGGCATCGTGCACCAGCACCCGTTGATGGCCAGCCGCCTGTTCGCGCAGCCGGCGCAGGCCGGCCAGCACCGAGTGGCAGCGTTCGGCACCGCCCGTGACAGTGGTGATGCGTGGGTGGTCGTGCAGGCCAAGAGTGGGCCACCAGCGGTCGTGCGGATGCAGCACGACGACGATGGCTTGAATTTCAGTCAGTTGCAGCAGCCGTTCGAGCGTGTGTTCGAGCATCGCCCTGCCGAGCAGCGGCAGGTATTGCTTCGGCAGCTCGGCGCCCAGACGGCTGCCAAGACCCGCGGCGGGCACCACCGCCCACAGTGGGGTCGTTGATCTGGTCGGTGGCGAGGCACTCATCAGCGGGGCTGTGGCCCGGGCCTCTGACCAGCGTGGGTCTGTTCATTGACGAACAGGAACAGCGTCTCGTTCGGGCGAACCAGGCCCAGCTCTTCGCGGGCCTTCACCTCGATCTGCTCCAGCCCGCTCTTCAGCGAGGTGACTTCGAGTCCGATCTGCTCGTTGCGGGCCTGCAACAGGGCATTCTCCTGCTGCTGGCGCTCAATGCCCTGTTGCAGCCGCTGCAGTTCCAACCGGCTGCCAACCCCGCTCCACAGACTGAGCTGCAGGGCCGCCAGCAGAAACAGCAGCAGCAGAGCGAGCCAGAGACGATGCTCACGCCTGAGTCTGTTCACGCATCACGCTCGCCGCGGTCACCCGCGAAACTCAGCCCGACCCCGGTATGGCGCACGGCCCTGCAACTCCTCTTCGATTCTGAGCAGACGGTTGTATTTGGCAACCCGGTCCGAGCGGCAGAGCGACCCGGTCTTGATCTGTCCGGCAGCGGTGGCGACGGCCAGATCGGCGATGGTGGTGTCTTCGGTCTCGCCGGAGCGGTGGGAGATCACCGTGGTGTAACCCGCGGCCTTGGCCATGCGGATCGCGGCCAGGGTCTCGGTCAGACTGCCTATCTGATTGAACTTGATCAGGATTGAGTTTGCAATCCCCTGTTCGATGCCGCGTTGCAGAATCCGGGTGTTGGTGACGAACAGGTCATCGCCGACCAGCTGCACGCGCTCGCCGATCAGCTGGGTGAGCTGCTTCCAGCCACTCCAGTCGCTCTCGTGCATGCCATCCTCGATCGACAGGATCGGATACTTGCCGGCCAGTGTGGCCAGGTAGTCGGCAAAACCGCCGGCGTCATAGATCTTGCCTTCGCCGGTGAGCCGATAGTGGCCATCGTGGTAGAACTCCGAGGCGGCGCAGTCGAGCGCCAGGGTCACCTCCTTGCCGAGTTGATAGCCGCTTTTCTGGATCGCTTCGAGAATCGCCTCGAGGGCGGCTTCGTTGCTCGGCAGGTTGGGGGCAAAGCCGCCCTCATCGCCGACCGAGGTGGCGAGTCCACGCCCATGCAGCACCTTCTTCAGGCTGTGAAAGATCTCGGCGCCGCAGCGCAGCGCTTCGGCAAAGCTGGGCGCGCCGACCGGCTGGATCATGAACTCCTGGATGTCGACGTTGTTGTCGGCATGTTCGCCGCCGTTGATGATGTTCATCATCGGCACCGGCAGCGTCAGTTGCGTGGTGCCGTTGAGTTCGGCGATGTGCTGGTAGAGCGGCTTGCCGAGTGACTGGGCGGCCGCCTTGGCGGCGGCCAGCGAGACGGCGAGGATGGCATTGGCGCCGAATTTCGACTTGTTTTCGGTGCCGTCGGCTTCGATCATCGCTTGGTCGAGTGCGGCCTGATCGGTGGCATCACGCCCCTTCAGCAGTGCCCCGATCGGGCCGTTGACATGGCCCACCGCCTGCAGAACGCCCTTGCCGCCGTAGCGGGCCGGGTCGCCATCGCGCAGTTCCAGTGCCTCCCGTGAGCCGGTCGAAGCGCCAGACGGGGCGCAGGCAGTGCCGACGACGCCGGAGTGCAGCAGCACGTCGGCCTCGATGGTCGGATTGCCGCGGGAGTCGAGTACCTCGCGGGCGCGGATCTGTCTGATGGTTGCCGTCATTGCCTCATTTCTCCATGTCAGCGCGGTGCTGCCGATCGGCAGCGTTGGGATTCACAGGGTGGTTTCGATCAGTCCCTGCTGTTTGACCAGGTGGTCGATGTCACGCAGGGTGTGCAGCAGCTCGCCCATCCGGGCCAGCGGCCAGGAGTTGGGGCCATCGCTCTTGGCGCGGTCGGGATCGGGGTGGGTCTCCATGAAGAGTCCGGCGACACCGGCGGCGACTGCGCCGCGGGCCAGCACCGGCACCATTTCGCGCTGCCCACCGGAGGCGCTGCCCTGGCCGCCGGGCAACTGCACCGAGTGGGTGGCATCGAACACCACCGGTGCGCCGGTCTCGCGCATCACCGCCAGCGATCGCAGGTCACAGACCAGGTTGTTGTAGCCGAAGCTGACGCCGCGCTCGCAGACCATGATCTGCGGGTTGCCGGTGGCGCGCGCCTTGGCGACGACATGGGCCATGTCCCATGGGGCGAGAAACTGCCCCTTCTTGATGTTGACCGGCAGGCCGGCGGCCGCCACCCGCTGGATGAAGTTGGTCTGGCGGCACAGAAAGGCGGGCGTCTGCAGCACCGAGACCACCGAGGCCACCTCGTCGATCGGCGTCTCTTCATGGACATCGGTCAGCACCGGTACGCCGATCTGCGCTTTGACCTGCTCGAGGATGCGCAGGCCGGCATCGATGCCCGGTCCGCGGTAGCTCTGATGCGACGAACGGTTGGCCTTGTCGAACGACGATTTGTAGATGAAAGGAATGTCGAGAGCGCGGCAGAGTTCGGCCAGCTCGCCGGCGGTGTCGAGCGCCAACTGCTCCGATTCGATGACACAGGGGCCGGCAATCAGAAAGAACGGCCGGTCGAGCCCCACTTCAAAGCCACAGAGTTGCATGGTCGCGCCTCATTCAGTCGGAGTGGATGGCAAGTGGTCGGCCACTGCGCTGGCGGTGGTCGAGCGCCGCACGCACGAAGCCGCTGAACAGCGGATGGCCGTCGAGCGGTGAGGAGGTGAACTCGGGGTGGAACTGGCAGGCGACGAACCAGGGGTGGTCCTCCAGTTCGATCGCTTCCACCAGTGCATCGTCCATCGACCAGCCGGAGATCTTCATGCCCTGCTGCTGCAACCGTTCGAGGTAGTTGTTGTTGACCTCGTAACGGTGGCGGTGGCGCTCGGTGATGATGTCGCGGCCGTAGAGTTCACGAATCCTGCTCTGCTTGACCAGTCGACACTCCTGGGCTCCCAGCCGCATGGTGCCGCCGAGATCCGTGCTCTCTTCGCGGGTCTCGATGCTGCCGCTGCGGTCGGCCCACTCGGTGATCAGCCCGATCACCGGGTCGGGAGTGATCGGATCGAACTCGGTGCTGTTGGCCTGCGGCAGCCCCAGCCGGTTGCGCGCCAGCTCGATGACCGCCAGTTGCATGCCGAGACAGATGCCCAGATAGGGGATGCCCTGTTCGCGGGCATGGCGCACCGCCTTCAGCTTGCCCTCGATGCCGCGCACACCGAAACCGCCGGGGACCAGAATCGCATCGACGCCGATCAGTTTGTCGATGTCGCTGCTCTCCAGCTCCTCGGAGTCGATGTAGCGGATCGTCACCCGGGTGCGGCTGTGGATGCCGGCATGGATCAGTGCTTCGTTGAGCGACTTGTAGGCATCGAGCAGATTGATGTACTTGCCGACCATCGCAATGGTGATCTGCTGCCGGGGGTTGAGCTGCGCCTCGACCACCTGCCGCCAGGGGGTCAGGTCGGCCTGCCGGCAGTCGATGCGCAGCATGTCGGTGACGATCTCATCGAGCCCGCTCTGCTGCAGCAGCAGCGGAATGCGGTAGATGGTGTCGGTGTCGAGCAGCGGGATCACCGCGCGCTGCTCGACATTGGTGAAGAGCGCGATCTTGCGCCGGGCATCCTCGGGAATTTCATGGTCGGAGCGGCAGATGAGGATGTCGGGCTGCAGGCCGATCGAGCGCATCTCCTTTACCGAGTGCTGGGTCGGTTTGGTCTTGGTCTCGCCGGCGCTGGCGATGTAGGGAATCAGCACCAGATGCATGAACAGGCAATGCTGGGCGCCCAGTTCCAGCTTGAGCTGGCGGATCGCCTCCAGAAAGGGCTGTGACTCGATGTCGCCGACCGTGCCGCCCACTTCGACCAGCGCGACGTCGACATTGCCGACCCCCTCGATGATGCGACGCTTGATCTCGTCGGTGATGTGCGGAATCACCTGCACCGTGCCGCCTAGGTAGTCGCCGCGGCGCTCCTTGCGCAGCACGGTCTCGTAGACCCGACCGGTGGTGAAGTTGTTCAGCCGGCTCATGCGCGCATGCAGAAAACGCTCATAGTGGCCGAGGTCGAGGTCGGTCTCCGCACCATCCTCGGTGACGAAGACCTCGCCGTGCTGGAACGGGCTCATGGTGCCCGGATCGACGTTGATGTAGGGATCGAGCTTGATCATGGTGACCTTCAGGCCACGCGCTTCGAGAATCGCGCCGAGCGAGGCCGAGGTGATGCCTTTGCCAAGGGAGGAGACCACGCCTCCGGTGACGAAAATGTACTTGGTCATGCAGGATCCTGTTGGAAACCGAAGGGCGTTGCGCGATCCGTCATGGATCGGCCGGGAGCGGGGCGCGAGTATATCAAATCGGCGGCAGCGGTTCAGGGGTGGCGTCGGCGACTCAATCACTCTCCAGCGTGGCGATTGCTCGGCTCGCGATCAGCAGCCGCAGCGTCTCGGTCAGATCGAAACCGGCAGTGGTGGCCAGATGGGCTTCGAGTGCGCTGCCAAGGGGCTCTCCTTTCAGCAGGCGCCCGATGAAGTCGCCGGCAGCCAGCGGCAGCGGAATCAGCTCGACATCGAGCTGAGGACGGAGGATCAGCGCGCTCTCGGGCAGAACCGGATCGACGGCGCGCAGATCGCCGCGGCCCTGATGCGCGGCCCAGATCGACACCACGGCATGGCGGGAGGTCAACAGCCTGACCGACGGCTGAAAGGTGATCTTCAGCCGTGCCAGCGTTGCCGGCTGCTGCAGCTGCCGGGTCAGGCTGGCGGTCGGCAGCTCGACGGCATCGGCCGCGTGACAGGCTTCGATGCGCAGCCACTCCAGTCGGGCGACATCGGCGAGGTAGGGCAGGGTCGCGGCGGGCGCGAAACTGTCGATGAAGTTGGGCAGCGCAGCGCCATGGCAGGCCAGCATCGGCAGGCGCGGTGGTGCTTGCCGGATGAACTGCCAGACCATGGCGTTAAAGAATGGCTCGCCGACCAGCGTCCGGGTGACCGGATAGCTCTGCGCCAGGGCGCTGGTCAGCGAGACCCGCAGGTGGTTACGATGGATGGCGAAACGGGCGGCGGGGTCGGAACCGTTCCAGACCCGCAGCCCGGCTGGAGTGGGCAGCGTGGGGTCGAGCAGCGCCTCCAGCAGTGACTGGTTCATCGCCCGCTCCCGGAGCGGGCGAGCTCGGTCCGATCGAGGTCGCGCAGCAGCCGTTCGGCCTGCTGGCTCTCTTCGAACAGCAGATCGAAGGGCGGCAGCTCATGGTCACGCTCCAGCAGCGTCGCCACCGGACCGAGCAGTGCCAGCGCCTGCCGATAGAGCTGCCAGACTTCAGCCGCCACGGGCCGATCGTGGCTGTCGAGCAGCAGCGGGGCGCCGGCGTCATCCTGCGTTTCGCTGAAGCCGGCCAGATGGATCTCGCCGACCGGGCAGCTCGCCAGGGCGCGCAGAGTGGCAGCGGTGTCACGCTGGTGGTTGATGCAGGAGAGATGCAGGTTGCTCAGATCGAGCAGCAGAGCGCAACCACTGCGGCGCAGCAACTCCTGAATGAAATCGGTTTCGGCCATCGTCGAGGCGGCGAATTCGACATAGGTGGCCGGATTTTCCAGCAGGATTTGCCGTTGCAGATGGGTCTGGGTCTGTTCGATGTGGTCGCAGAGCCGTTGCAGCGTCACTGGGGTGTAGGGCAGCGGCAGCAGGTCGTTGAAAAAAAAGCCGCCATGGCTCGACCAGGCCAGATGTTCGGAGAAGCTCTCGGGCTGGTAGCGGTCGAGCAGCGCCTTGAGCCGGTCGAGGTGGTCGACATCGAGTGGCGCCTCGCCGCCCAGCGACAGCCCGACGCCATGGATCGACAGCGGGTAGCGCTCACGGATGCGGGTCAGATAGTGGTGGTGCGGGCCGCCGGCCATCAGGTAGTTTTCGGCATGGACCTCAAAAAAGCCGATGTCGGGCCAGTCGCTGACGATCCGTTGAAAATGATCGGCCTTCAGGCCCACGCCCGCGCGTGCCGGCAGGCTGTTCATGGGCTTTTCAGCAAAGGGGAGGCCGTGCGGCAATGGTGGTTGTGACGACATCCGCTGTGATGCGTTGATCTGGTTTGAATGCGCTGCGTGGGGCGCCACATTGGACCCCCGGTCCGGAGTGGTCAAGAGTGAGCGTGGTCGAATCTCTTTGTGCTGTTGTAATGGCGCGCCGAATGCTCTGCAATGCGCTCTTGTCACACCAACCGAATGTACCGGGGCCGCCATGCATGCCACCCTGCCACTGTTGCAGCCGAGTGATTTTCCTGCCCTGCAGCGCCAGCGGCTGACCACCCTGCAGGTCAACCTCGGTTACCGCTGCAATCAATCCTGCCTGCACTGCCATGTCAATGCCGGTCCGACCCGCAAGGAGCAGATGGAGGCTGACACCCTGGCGCTGATTCCACGGGTGATCGAGGCCTGCGGCATCGATACGCTCGATCTGACCGGTGGCGCGCCGGAGCTGCACCCCGACTTCAGGGCAGTGGTGCGCAGCGCGCGGGCGCTCGGTGTCAGGGTGATCGACCGTTGCAACCTGACGATCCTGTTCGAGCCCGGACAGCAGGATCTGGCCGAGTTTCTGGCGGCCGAGCAGGTCGAGGTGGTGGCATCGCTGCCCTGTTATCTGCCCGAGAATGTCGACCGC
Organism: Pseudomonadales bacterium; assembly: GCA_024234215.1. Taxonomy (NCBI): domain Bacteria; kingdom Pseudomonadati; phylum Pseudomonadota; class Gammaproteobacteria; order Pseudomonadales; species Pseudomonadales bacterium. The sequence continues at coordinate 264,733 of JACKOQ010000003.1, read as the reverse complement.
CAGCGCGGCAATGGCGTGTTCGACAGGAGCATTGCCGCGCTGCAGCGGCTCAACGCACTCGGCTATGGCCGCGCCGGCAGTGGCCTGACCCTCAATCTGGTCTTCAATCCGCAGGGGCCATCGCTGCCACCCAGCCAGAGTGCGTTGCAGGCCGACTATGCGCGTGAGCTTTATGCGCAGTTCGGCATCGTCTTCAATCAGCTCTTCGTGCTGGCCAACATGCCGATTCAGCGCTTCGGTTCGACGCTGATCTCCAAGGGCAGCTTCGCCGACTACCTGCGGCTGCTGCGGGAGAATTTCGCCGCCGCCAACCTCGAGCAGGTCATGTGCCGCACATTGGTCAGTGTCGACTGGCAGGGCCATCTGCATGACTGCGACTTCAATCAGCAGTTGGGACTGCCGCTGCCGGCGTTCGATGGTCTGGACTCGCCGCCACATCTGCGCGATCTGCTGCGCGTTGCGCTGGAGGGACGGCCGATCCAGGTGGCCGACCACTGCTATGGCTGCACCGCCGGACAGGGCAGCAGTTGCGGTGGTTCGCTGAATCAGTAGGCGTCAGGAGTTCATTCGATGCGAAAAGGCGCGATTGCGGTCGGACTGCTGGGGCTGGTCATGCTGTTCTTCGCGCTCGGGCTGCACCGCCAGTTGACCTTCGATCAGCTCAAGGAGAGTCTCGGTCAGCTCATGGCATGGCGTGCCGCCGAGCCGTTCCGCAGCGCGCTGCTGTTCTTCGTGCTCTACCTGCTGGTGACGGCGCTGTCGCTGCCCGGCGCGGCCATCATGACGCTGGCGGCGGGGGCGCTGTTCGGCCTGGGCTGGGGCTTCGTGATCGTCTCCTTCGCCTCCAGTCTGGGTGCGACCCTGGCCTTCATGACCGCGCGCTACCTGCTGCATGATGCCGTGCAGCGACGCTTCGGCAATCGGCTGCAGGCGATCAATGCTGGAATGGCCCGCGATGGCGCCCTCTATCTCTTCACGCTGCGGCTGGTGCCGATCTTTCCGTTCTTCATCATCAACCTGCTGATGGGGTTGACGCCAATCGGCAGCTGGACCTTCTACTGGGTCAGTCAGCTCGGCATGGTGGCGGGCACGCTGGTCTATGTGAACGCCGGCACCCAGTTGGCCCAGCTCACTGATCTGTCTGGCATCTTCTCGCCTGCGCTGCTGCTGTCGTTGGCACTGCTCGGGTTTTTTCCGCTGCTGAGCAAGCGGCTGTTGCAGACTTGGCAGCGACGGCGTGTGTATGCCCGCTGGCGCCGACCCCGCCGTTTCGACCGCAATCTGCTGGTGATCGGTGGTGGTGCGGCGGGTCTGGTCACTGCGTACATCGCTGCGACGGTGAAGGCGAGGGTGACCCTGATCGAAGCGCATAAGATGGGGGGCGACTGCCTCAACCATGGCTGCGTGCCGAGCAAGGCGCTGATCGAAGTGGCCCGTCTGGCCCATGCCATCCGCCATGCGCCAAGACAGGGGCTGGTGGTGGGCGAGCCAGTGGTCGACTTTCGCAGGGTGATGGCGCGGGTGCAGGCGGTGATTCGGCAGATCGAACCGCATGACAGCATCGAGCGCTACACCGGGCTGGGCGTCGAGGTGCTCGAAGGCCGGGCCCGCCTGGTCGATCCGTGGACGGTTGCGGTGGCAATGAAGCAGGGGGGCGAGCGGCGGCTGACCGCACGCAGCATCGTGCTCGCCACCGGTGCCCAGCCACTGGTGCCGCCGTTGCCGGGGCTGGAGGAGGTGGGTTATCTCACCAGCGACACCCTGTGGGCGCAGTTCGCCACGCTCGATGTGCTGCCTGGACGGATCGTGGTGCTGGGCGGCGGTCCGATCGGCTGTGAGCTGGCGCAGAGCCTTGCCCGGCTGGGGGCGGAGGTGACCCAGATCGAGCGCTCCGAGCGCATCCTGCAGCAGGAGGATGAAGAGGTTGCCCTGCTGCTGCAGGATGCGCTCGGACAGGAGGGTGTGATCCTGCTCACCGGCCATCTGGCACTGCGGTGCGAGCGCGACGGCGAGCGCAAGTTCATCGTGGTCGCCGATGCAGAGCAACAGACGAGACGCATCGAATTCGATGCACTGATCTGCGCGGTCGGCCGTGTTGCCCGGCTGACCGGTTATGGTCTGGAAGAGCTGGGCATCGCGACCGACCGCAGGGTGCAGACCAATGACTACCTCGAGACCCTCTACCCCAACATCCTGGCCGCCGGCGACCTGGTGGGGCCCTGGCAGTTCACCCACGCAGCCGCGCATCAGGCCTGGTATGCCGCCGTCAATGCGCTCTTTGGCCAGTTCTGGCGCTTCCGCGTCGATCACTCGGTGCTGCCGCGCGCCACCTTCGTCGATCCGGAGCTGGCGCGTGTCGGGCTCAACGAGCAGGAGGCCAGGGCCCAGGGGGTGCCCTACGAGGTCACCCGTTATGAACTGGCCGAGCTGGACCGTGCCATCATCGATGACAAGAGACGGGGCTTCGTCAAGGTGCTGACGGTGCCCGGGAGAGACCGCATCCTCGGTGTCACCATCGTTGGTGAGCAGGCTGCCGAGCTGATCGCCGAGTTCGTGCTGGCGATGCAGCAGGGGGTGGGTTTGAACGCGCTGCTGGGCACCCTGCACATCTATCCGACGCTGGCCGAAGCCAACAAGTATGTCGCCGGGCAGTGGCGACAGGCCCATGCGCCGCAGCGGCTGCTGGCCTGGGCGGCGCGTTACCACCGCTGGCGGCGGGGTGGCTGATGCGGCTCTGCATCATCGTGCCGATTCTGAACGAGGCGCAGCGGTTGCCCCGGTTGCTGGATGAGCTGGCGCCGCTGCAACGGCAGGGTGTCGAGGTGATCCTGGTCGATGGCGGCAGTGACGATGGCTCCGCCGGGATGGTCGAGGCGGCCGGTTTCACCCTGGTCCGCTCTGCGCGCGGGCGCGCCCGGCAGATGAACGCCGGCGCGGCGCTGGCCCGTGGCGACACCCTGCTGTTTCTGCATGCCGACACCCGCCTGCCGGCGCAAGCCATCCAGTCGATCGAGCAGGCGCTGGCGGCTGGCACTGCCTGCTGGGGCCGCTTCGATGTCACCCTTTCGGGTCGCTCCTGCCTGCTGTGGGTGGTGGCGCGAATGATGAACTGGCGCTCGCGCTGCTCCGGCATCGCCACCGGCGACCAGGCGATCTTCGTCACCCGGGCGGTCTTTGATGCGGTCGGTGGCTTTCCCGACCAGCCGCTGATGGAGGACATCGAACTCTCCCGGCGACTCAAGCGGCGCTCGCGCCCTGCCTGTCTGCGCAACCGGGTGCTCACCTCGGGCCGCCGCTGGCACGGCAAGGGCCCATGGCGGACGATTCTGCTGATGTGGCGGCTGCGCTGGGCCTATTGGCGCGGCACGCCGGCGGAGCAGTTGGCGCGCCGCTATCGCTGAAGCCAGGTCGGCAGGGCTGCGGGCGTGTTACCGCTGATCTTGCGCTGAGCCATCCTGCCTGACCAGGTGTTGCTGTTTGTCGAGCGCCATGTAGTCGACCAGAATGTGGCCGCTCTCGACGATGAGCGGATCCTTGCCCGGATCGGGGTTGAGCTCATCCTTCTCTTCGCTCTTGGCGATCTGGGTCACCGAGCTGAGCGGCGCCTCACCGCGGCTGGCACGCAGTTGATTCTCCAGATCGAGCCGTTCACGTTCGATCTTCTCACGTTCACTGTCACGCGTTTTTTCGTTCAGTGAGAGCTCTTTCTGATCACGCAGCCGTTTTTGCAGTTCGGCCCGCCTGATCAGATAGATGAACTCCGGGTTCTGGTCGCTGCGCTGAGCATGGTTGGTGCGCAGCAGCGGCAACAGGCGCTGGTGATCCTCGAAGATGCGAAAGGGGGTCGCGGCGATGGTGTCCCACGGCAGTGCATCGGGCAGGGCGCTTTCGCCGATCTCCTTGGTGTCGACCAGGCTTGGAAAGCTGATGTCAGGGGTCACGCCGCGGTTCTGGGTGCTCTGCCCCGAGATGCGGTAGAACTTGGCGGTGGTGATCTTGATCTGCCCCTCGTTGAGGTCGATCAGGGACTGCACCGTGCCCTTGCCGAAGGTCTGTTCGCCAATGACCAGTCCGCGCTGATAATCCTGTATGGCGCCGGCGAAGATCTCCGAGGCCGAGGCGCTCAGGCGGTTGACCAGCACCGCCAGCGGACCGCTGTAGAAGATGCGCGGGTCAGGATCGCCCTGCAATTCGGTGCGGCCATTGTTGAGTCGCACCTGGACGGTGGGGCCCTGCTGGATGAACAGGCCGATCAGTGAGTTGACCTCCTGCAGCGAGCCGCCGCCGTTGTTGCGCAGATCGAGCACGATGCCGTCGACCTTGGCGGCCTTGAGTTCGCCAAGCAGCCTGGCCACATCGCGGGTGGTGCTCTTGTAGTTGCGATCGCCACGGCGCTGGGCCTCGAAATCGGCATAGAAGGCGGGCAGGGTGATGACGCCGATGCGGGTCTGGCTGCCGTTCTGGTCGACCGGGAAGATTTTCGACTGGGCCGCCTGCTCTTCGAGCTTGACCTCGTTGCGCTCGATGGTGACGATCTTGCTGCCACCCTCGGTGCGGTCATGCGGGATCACCTTCAGACGCACCTGCGTGCCCTTCTTGCCGCGAATCTTCTCGACCACGTCATCCAGCCGCCAGCCGACGATGTCGACCAGCTCACCCTCGGCACCCTGACCCACCGCGATGATCCGGTCGCCGCTGTGCAACTGCCCCGATTTGTCGGCCGGACCCTTCGGCACCAGCCGGACGATCTTGATCTCCTCATCCTCCGAGCTGAGTACGGCGCCGATGCCTTCGAGCGAGAGGCTCATGTTGATCTGGAAGTTCTCCGACAGCCGAGGGGAGAAGTACTGGGTGTGCGGGTCGAAGTTGCTGGTCAACGCATCCATGTAGAGCTGGAACACATCGCGGCTGCCGGTCTGCTGCAGGCGGCTGAGCTGGTTGTGAAAGCGCTTGATCAGCACCTGGTTGGCCTTGGCCGGATCTTCATGGTCGTCGGCCAGCCGCAGCGTGATCAGGCTGTTCTTGAGCTGCCGGCGCCACAGCTGCTGCTGCGCGGCGCTGTCCCGCGGCCAGGGGGCCTGTTCGCGGTCGAGATCGAGGCGCTCGTCTTGCGTCAGATCCAGCGTCTGTGGCTGCTTTTCGAGCAGGTCGAGCGAATAGGTGAGCCGTTCGGCCAGCCGTTGCTGGAAGCGGTTGTAGATGTGAAAGGCCGGTTCGACATTGCCGGTGCGCAGGCCGTCATCGAGCAGTTTGCGCACCGTCTCGAATTCCTCGATGTCACGGGTCAGAAAATGGCTCCGTGTTGGATCGAGCAGTTTCAGATAGCGGTCGAGCAGCTTGCTGGAGAGCTGGTCATCGATGTCGACATGCCGGTAATGGTTCTGCTGCAGGTGTATCAGCACCTCTTCGGCGATGTCGCTGAACTCCCCCTTGTAGTCGAGGAGGGCGACCGGTGTGGGTGCGGCCGTGACGCTGGTGATGCACAAAAAGAGCAGCAGCAGTGCGCGGGCCGCCGTTTCAGGATAAAAAAATTGCTTCATGAATCCAGGGGTGCGATCGGGAATGGAAGGAGTGATGCGTTTTTTTTTGCAACTGCTGCCGCGCTGAAAAGCTTAACTGATTCGGTTGCGGCTCGCCATGCGTGGGTTTGACACCGACGGATCGGATACCTAATATCCGCCGCGCTTCTGGTGTCCCAACGGCATTCGCCGGCGGGATTAAACGGGAAGCCGGTGCGTCCCTCGTCACGAGGTGACCAGTCCGGCGCTGCCCCCGCAACGGTAAGCGAGTCGAGGTGCCGCACGATGCCACTGGGTTCGACCTGGGAAGGCGCGGCACCGGGAGCAATCCACTCGCAAGCCCGGAGACCGGCCAGTTGCTCAGGTACGGCAATCGCGGAGGGCGATGCGCGGCAGTGGGCGGTGCGCCGGTGGGCGTGCCCTGCGTCCGGTTTTCCCTTTGCGGCCGAGCACTTTTTTCAAAAAGCGCGCGGGTGTGCGCGAAGGGAACCTCCAATGAATGCATTCAGACTCAAAACCCTGTTGACACTGTCGACGCTGGTGGCCGTTGAAGCTGCCGCCGCGCCGCCGCCGATGTCGCTGGTGATCACACCAACACGAACCGCCCGCACCGTCGATGCCTCTCTGGCCGCAGTGACCGTCATCGATCGCGCGCAGATCGAGCGCCAGCAGCCGCGGTCGCTGCAGGAGCTGCTGACCGGTATGCCGGGCGTCTCGCTCTCCAACAGTGGCGGCGTTGGCCAGCTCACCACGCTGTCGCTGCGTGGCACCGAACCGGACCATCTGCTGGTGCTGGTCGATGGCGTGAAGGTCGGCTCGGCGACCACCGGCATGACGGCCTTCCAGGATCTGCCGGTGGAGCAGATCGAACGCATCGAGATCGTCCGGGGTCCGCGTTCCAGCCTCTACGGTTCCGAGGCGATCGGTGGCGTGGTGCAGATCTTCACCCGCAAGGGCCGCGGGCCGATCAAACCCACAGTGGCACTGGGTGCCGGTTCGCAGGGCGGTTATCAGGCATCCGCCGGCGTTTCTGGCGGCAGTGATGCGAGCTGGTTCAGCCTCAACGCCAACGGTTTCGGCAACAGTGGCGACAACGCCTGCTACAGCAGCCAGGGCTGCTTTACGGTGGAACCGGACAAGGATGGCTACCACAACGAATCGGCCGCGTTGCGGGCCGGGCACCGCTTTGCCAATGGCGCCGAACTGGATGGCCACTGGCTGCAGGCAGTCGGCGAAAACGAATATGATGGTTTCTACAACCGTTCCGAAGTCGTCGAGCAGGTGGTGGGCGGCTCGCTGCGTTTTGCGCCGCTGGAGCCCTGGCTGGTCACGCTGCGCGCCGGGCGCAGCCGCGATGAGTCGGACAATTACAGTGGGCAGACCTTTCAGACCCGCTTCGACACGCTGCGCGACAGCGGGTCATGGCAGAACGATCTGACGCTGCATCCCGGGCAACTGCTGACGCTGGGCGTCGACTGGCAGCAGGACCGGATCGACAGCACCACCCTCTATGACCAGACTTCACGCCGCAACGAGGGCCTGTTCGGCCAGTATCAGGGGCGGTGGGGTGCCCATGACCTGCAACTGAGTCTGCGCCGCGACGACAACGAACAGTATGGCCACCATGACACCGCCACCGCGGCCTGGGGCTATGGCTTTGCCAACGGCGTGCGGCTGTTCGCCAGCCATGGCACGGCGTTCAAGGCGGCCAACTTCAATGACCTCTACTATCCCGGTTACAGCAATCCTGATCTGAAGCCGGAGGAGTCTGCCAGCAGTGAGATTGGTCTTGGTAGCCAGCCGAGCTGGGGCAGGTGGTCGCTCAACCTGTTCGACACCCAGATCGACGAGCTGATCCTGTTCGATTTCAACCAGAGCAGACCGGTCAACATCGAGGAGGCCCGCATTCGCGGCGTCGAAGCGACCCTGGGCGGTGAACTGGCCGACTGGGAACTGAACAGCACGCTGACATTGCAACAGCCGGAAAATCGCACTTCCGGTGCCAACGAGGGCAACATCCTGCCACGGCGGGCGCGGCAGATGGTTCGGCTCGATGCCGACCGTGCACTGGGTGCCTACCGGTTCGGCGTCACACTCAATGGCGCGGGGCGGCGCTACGACAACGCCAGCAACAGCCGGGAGCTGGGCGGCTACGGCACCGTCGATCTGCGTGCCGAGTGGCTGTTTGCCAAGGCGTGGCGGCTGCAGGGGCGAATTGCCAACCTGCTGGCCCACGACTACGAGACCGCGAAGTTCTATAATCAGCCCGGTCAGACTTGGTTTCTGACCCTGCGCTATCAACCCTGAACCGGCCTGCCGTGGGCCGTTGGAGAGTTCCGATGACAGACAACACACTCCGTTACTCAGCAGCGACCCAATGGCTGATCGGGCTGACACTGGCACTGCTGATGGCGGCCACCCGCAGCCAGCACTTTGCCAGCCTCGAGACGCTGCCGAGCGCCTCCTGGGCGGTCTTCTTTCTGGCCGGTCTCTACCTGACGCCGCGCTGGGCAGTGGTCGGGCTGCTGGCCGAGGCAGCGCTGCTCGACTATGTGGCCATCACCTGGGGTGGGGTCAGCAGCTTTTGTGTCACACCGGCCTACCTCTTTCTGCTGCCGGCCTATGGCACGCTCTGGCTGGCCGGGCGCTGGTATGGACAGCGTCATCTGCACGCCATAAAGCCACTGCCCTTGCTGGGCAGCCTGACGTTGGCGGGGGTGGTCTGTGAGCTCTGGTCGGGTGGCAGCTTCTACTTTCTGGGGGGACGGTTTGGTGAAACCTCGCTGGCAGTGTTCGGGCAGCGGCTGCTGACCTATCTGCCGTCAGAGCTGTTCGACCTGTTCTTCTATGTCGCCATTGCCGTGCTGCTGCAGTGGCTCGTTGCCCGCGCGGCTGGTCGCCTGCGGCCGGTATCGGCCTGACGCCGTTGCGGACGCGGTGCCCTGCCGCGTCCGGAATCACCTTGCCTCAGCCCGCCTCGATCCAGATCGCTTCGGCGCGGCCGCAGAGCTGGTTGGCGGCGTTGAAGATGGCGCTGCCGGCCAGCAGCTTGCGCCCGGAGCTGCCGATCTGCCAGCCGATCACCACACACTCCTCGCCGGGTCTGATCTCCCCTTCGATCGATCCGCTGAGGGTGCCGAGAAAACCGGGCTTGCGGTCGATCATGAAGGCGTAGGCACCCGGGCAGTCGAGCGCCGACCACAGAAAGATCGGATCGATCAGGCCGCTGGCATCGGCCAGTGATGCATCGGGCGTCCAAGCGGCGGCCACCATCATCGTGTCGTCCACCCGTCCCGGATGAATCCGCAGGCCATCGTTTTCGCCACGCTGCGCACTGCAGACGAAGCAGATCGGATGCACCGGGCGTTGCAGTGCCACCGAATCGGCCATCAGCCGCCGGGCGGTGGCGAAGTCAGGGGGGGCGGGAACACTCAGCGTCAACTGGGTCGGTTCACCCTCGACCAGCGTCTCGCCCTGATCCTGCAACAGTGCGCCGCCACTGGGGGTGCGCACGATCGGCAGCGGGCGGTCGAGGGGGGTCGGTCTGGCCAGTTTGATCCGTGCCGGACCCTCGATGAATGCCGCCACCGCACCGGCGACATAGCCGCCATTGCCCATGCCGGGTGGGCCGACGAAACGTTGATGAATGGTCACATGTGGCGGCATCGAAGGAACCTCGCGGTTGGGTTGTCAGGGGTTGTGCAGGGCGCACCGCAGCCGGCCGATGAAGCCGTAGAAGGCATTGCCGATGGTCGAGGCGGGCGGCAGCGGCAGGCGGATCACTGTATCGGGTGGCGGGCAGTCGGCACAGATCAGCCAGCTCGGTGGCCGTCGGGTGTCCGGGACCGCCGCGCTGTCGGCAGGGTCGGTGATCACACCGAGCTGGCGAATGGCCAGCTCATCGAGCCCGCCCTGGCGGTTGATACGGTGGCTGAGCCCCACGCCACACTGCCGGCAGTGGCCATGCAGCGTGCCGTCGCACCCAAGAAGCGCCGGCATCGCCAGCGCGTCGATGGCGCTTGCCGCGTGGTAGCGGGTGCTGGCGGTTTCGATGATGAACGGACTTTCGATCGAGGTGAACGGCGGGCAGTTCCAGCCGTCAGTGCTGGCATGGATGGCCGCGATCTGCTGCAACCAGGCGCGAGTCGCCGGATCGAGGGCGTCGAGCTGCGCCGCCAGCCGCTCCTCGCGGCAGGCCTCGTGCAGCGCCAGATAGGCGCGCTGCCGCGCCGGCTCGGCTGCTTCGATCTGCTGCTGCAGTGGATGGCGCGCGCGGTGCAGCGCAATGGCATCGAGCACCTCGCTGCGCAGCCGGGCGCGCGTTTCGCGGTCGGGAAACTCGATGGCCGGACTCATCGGTTCGGCCGATCAGGAATGCTCGAACGGCACTGGTCTGGCTCTGTGACGGCGGGCCGACACCGCCAGCGTCAGCAGGGCTGCGGCACCAAACAGGGGGGCAGCCCCCGGCAGCGGCACCGGTGCCACTTCACCCAGGACCCGCAACTGGCCGGTGACCGCCCAGTTGAACGCCCCGGAGCTGGCGGACGGATCGATGTCGATCTGGCTGATCGAGAGTTGCAGTGCCGAAATCAGGCTGTTGGCGGGCAGCCCGCTGAAGGGAGCGCCCTGGGCGGTGCGCAGCAGCGAGGATTCCGGACCCACGATGCCGATGCCTCCGCCCTGGTTGCCGATGACATCGACCCGGATGTCATCGATTGCCGGGCTCAGCAGATAGCCGAGAAAGTTCGAATAGTTGGCATCGTCGGCATTGTCGGTCAGCGTGTGGACAGTGCCGGCGGCACTGCCGTCGAAGCTCAGGGCGTCGAAGATCAGGCTGTCGACATCGGTCAGGCCGCCGGGTTGCACCGAATAGGAGAAGCGGATCGACAGCGCATTGGCTGCCGTGGCAGGGGAGGGCAGCTCATGGCTAAAAGAGAAATCCATCACCGCCAAGGTGGTGGCGGCATGGCCGAGCGGTGCGAGCAGCAGGGCCGTCAGGGTAGTGCCGGCCAGGGTCAATTTTTTCATTGCATTCAACTCCCGTGGTGAAATCAGTCAGCGAGAATGGGGTCTGCAAACCTTCATGGATGGACGGTGCTGTCGCTGCTCTGCTGCCCATTGCCCAGCAGTTCACCGATCTCATCCAGCACCTTCGGGTCGTCGATGGTGGCTGGCATCGGGTAGGGCTCGTGGTCGGCGATCTGCCGCAGCACGTTGCGCAATATCTTGCCGGAGCGGGTCTTGGGCAGCCGCTTCACCACCAGCGCGCGGCGAAAGCAGGCGATCGGACCGATCTGCTGGCGCACCGTTGCGACCAGTGCCTGCTCCAGTGCCTCGGGCTCGATCTCGGCGCCATCCTTCATCACCACCAGCGCCAGTGGCAACTGGCCCTTCAGCTCATCCTTGGTCGCCACCACGGCGCACTCGGCCACGGCCGGATGGGCGGCGATCACCTCCTCCATCTCGCCGGTCGAGAGCCGGTGGCCGGCGACATTGATCACATCGTCGGTGCGACCCATGATGAACAGGTGGCCCTCTTCGTCGAAATAACCACCATCGCCGCTGAGATAGTAACCGGGGTAGGGGGCCAGATAGGCGGCGACGAAGCGTGGATGGTCGCCCCACAGCGTAGGCAGACAGCCGGGTGGCAGCGGCTGCCGGATGACGACACTGCCCTGCTGGCCCGCGGGCAGTGGCGTCCCGGCGGCATCGAGGATGCGCACATCGAAGCCTGGCATCGGCAGGGTGGCCGAGCCTGGTTTGCTCGGCTGCATCTCGATGCCGGTCGGATTGCCGGCAATCGCCCAGCCGGTCTCGGTCTGCCACCAGTGGTCGATCACCGGCACCGGCAGCAGCCTGCGCAGCCAGTGGTAGGTGGGTGGATCGAGCCGCTCGCCGGCCAGAAACAGCTGCTTGAGGCAGCCGATGTCGTGCCGGGCCAGCAGATGGCCTTCGGGATCCTCCTTCTTGATCGCGCGCATTGCGGTGGGTGCGGTGAAGAAGGCCCGCACCTGATGCTCGGCGATCACCCGCCAGAAGGCGCCGGCGTCGGGCGTGCGCACCGGCTTGCCTTCGTAGAGCAGGGTGGTGCAACCGGCAAACAGCGGCCCGTAGACGATGTAGGAGTGGCCCACCACCCAGCCGACATCCGAGGCGGCCCAGAAGGTGTCGCCGATGCCGCAGTCGTAGATCGCCCGCATGCTGTATTTGAGGGCCACGGCATGGCCGCCGTTGTCGCGCACCACCCCTTTGGGGCGACCGGTGGTGCCGGAGGTGTAGAGAATGTAGAGCGGATCGGTGGCACGAACCGGCACCGGCTCGGCGGCTTCGGCCGTGCTTTCGAGGCTGTGCCAGTCGTGGTCGCGGCCCGGCAGCAGCGTGGCCGGGTGCTGGGGCCGCTGCAGAATGACACAGTGCTGCGGGCGGTGCTGGCTCAGGCGCAGCGCCTCGTCGAGCAGCGGTTTGTAGGGAATGACCCGGTCGACCTCGATGCCGCAGGAGGCGCTGAGCAGCACCCTGGGCTTGGCATCGTCGATGCGCAATGCCAGCTCGCGTGGCGCAAAACCGCCGAACACCACCGAATGGATGGCGCCGAGCCGGGCGCTGGCCAGCATGGCGATCACCGCTTCGGGCACCATCGGCATGTAGATCACCACCCGGTCGCCCTGAGCGACGCCCAGATCCTGCAGAAATCCGGCGACCTTCGCGACGCGGTCGCGCAGTTGATGGAAGCTGTAACGCGCCTGGCTACCGGTGACCGGCGAGTCGTAGATCAGCGCCGTCTGCTCGCCGCGGCCCTGCTCGATGTGAAAGTCGACCGCCAGGTAACAGCTGTTGAGCTCGCCATCGACAAACCAGCGGTCGATGCCATGCTCATCCTGGCCCAGCAGTGTGGTGGGGGCGCGGTACCAGCTGATCTCATGGGCACGGTCACCCCAGAACTGCTCGGGATGGGTGATCGACTGTCGGTGAAGGTCGCGGTAGCTCATCGAAGGGAACCTGCCTTGGCGTGAAGCGCGGTGCTGAGTGTGGTCTGCGGATTTGCCGGCTAACTTAAAGGGCAGGCACCGCCTTGGCAACCGCCGCAGCGGTGAAGATGCCTTGACAGCCGGTGGTTCGATACTTTCTATAATAAAAAGCGCGCTGGCCTGTGACTGCACCCGGGCCAGCGGACCCTATTCATCCTTTTTCAATCGAACACAAGGTTACAACGGTATGGGCAGATCCCTGGTGATCGTCGAATCACCGGCCAAGGCCAAGACGATCAACAAATATCTGGGACGGGAGTTCATCGTCAAATCGAGCGTTGGCCACATCCGTGACCTGCCGGTCAGTGGTGGCGAGGCGAGCAAGGAGCGCGGCGCGAAGCGTGGCAAGACCAAGGCAGCGGCCGACGACAAAACGCCCGTGGTCAGCCCGCTGGTGCGCCGCATGGGGGTCGATCCGGAGCAGGGCTGGCAGGCGCGCTACGAGATTCTGCCGGGCAAGGAGAAGGTGGTCGATGAGCTGCGCCACCTGGCCGCCGAGGCCGACACCATCTACCTCGCCACCGACCTCGACCGCGAGGGTGAGGCGATCGCCTGGCACCTGATGCAGGCGATCGGCGGCGATCCGGCCCGCTATCGGCGGGTGGTGTTCAACGAGATCACCCAGCGCGCCATCCGCGACGCCTTCGACAGCCCCGGCACGCTCGACCTCAACCGGGTCAATGCCCAGCAGGCGCGCCGTTTTCTCGACCGGGTGGTGGGCTACATGCTCTCGCCGCTGCTGTGGAGCAAGATCACCCGTGGCCTGTCGGCCGGGCGGGTGCAGTCGGTGGCCGTCAAGCTGGTGGTCGAGCGCGAACGGGAGATTCGCGCCTTTCTGCCCGAGGAGTACTGGACGCTCGATGCCGAACTGCTCGGCAAGGGCCACACGCCGGTCTGGTTCCAGGTCGCCAAAGAGGGCGATAAAAAATTTCAGCCGGGTGATGAAGCCACCACCCGCAAGGCGATGGCTGCCCTGCAAGGCGCCGAGTTCATCCTGCGCCAGCGCGAAGACAAGCCGACCCAGTCCCGACCCGGTGCGCCCTTCATCACCTCCACGCTGCAACAGGCGGCCAGCACCCGTCTCGGCTTCGGCGTGAAGAAGACCATGACCCTGGCGCAGCGGCTCTACGAGGCCGGCTACATCACCTACATGCGCACCGACTCGACCAACCTCAGCGCCGAGGCGGTGGCGAGCTGTCGCGAACTGATCAAAAGCGAATTCGGCGCCACCTACCTGCCGCCGCAGCCACAGGGCTATGCCAGCCGCAGCGGCGCGCAGGAGGCGCACGAGGCGATCCGTCCGACTGACGTGCGGGCGAAACCCGGCAAGATCGCCGGACTGGAGCCGGATCAGCAGCGGCTTTACGAACTGATCTGGCGGCAGTTCGTCGCCTGCCAGATGGCGCCGGCGCGCTTCACCTCCACCACGCTGGTGGTCGAGGCAGGCGACCACGAACTGCGCGCGCGCGGCCGGGTCATGCTGTTCGATGGCTTTCTCAAGGTGCTGCCGGCACTGGCCAAGGGCGAGGATGACCGTGAACTGCCCGACCTGAAGGAGGGCGCCAGACTCGACCTGCAACAGCTCAAACCGGCGCAGCACTTCACCAAGCCGCCGGCCCGCTACAGCGAAGCGACCCTGGTGCGGGAGCTGGAGAAGCGCGGCATCGGCCGCCCCTCGACCTATGCCGCCATCATCTCGACCATCCAGGAGCGTGGCTACGTGCGGCTCGACCAGCGCCGCTTCCATGCCGAAAAGATGGGCGAACTGGTGACCGACCGGCTGGCCGAATGCTTCACCCAGTTGATGGACTACGGCTTCACCGCGCAGCTCGAACAGCAGCTCGACGAAGTGGCCGCCGGTCAGGTGGAGTGGAAGGCCGTGCTCGACACCTTCTACGACGACTTCAGCAGCAAGCTGCGGCTGGCCGAGCGGCCGCAAGGGGGGATGCGCGGCAACCAGCCGACCGCCACCGACATCCCCTGTCCGCGTTGCGCACGGCCGATGCTGATCCGCTCCGGCAAGACCGGCATCTTTCTCGGTTGCTCAGGCTTTGCGCTGCCGGCGGCCGAACAGTGCAAGGAGACCCTCAACTTGCTGCCGGGCGAAGAGGCGATTCTGGCCGATGCAGACGACGAAGCCGAATCGCGCCAGTTGCGCGCCCGCCACCGCTGCCCGCTCTGCGGCACCGCGATGGAGAGCTACCTGGTCGACGCCAGCCAGAAACTGCACGTCTGCGGCAACAACCCCGACTGCGCCGGCTACGAGATCGAACGGGGCAGCTACAAGCTCAAGGGCTATGACGGCCCCTCGATCGCCTGCGACAAATGCGGCGAATCGATGCAACTGAAGAGCGGCCGCTTCGGCAAATTCTTCGCCTGCACCGCGGCGGATTGCAGCAACACCCGCAAGCTGCTGAAGAGTGGTCAGGCGGCTCCGCCCAAGAGCGCCCCGATTCCGATGCCCGAACTGCGCTGCGCCAAGGTCAACGACCATTACGTGCTGCGCGACGGTGCCGCCGGCCTGTTTCTGGCCGCCAGCCAGTTTCCCAAACACCGCGAGACCCGGGCACCGCGGGTCAGGGAACTGCTGCCCCATGCCGATCAGCTCGACCCCAAATATGCCCACCTGCTCAGCGCGCCGCTGACCGACGACCAGGGCAACGACACCTTCATCCGCTTCAGCCGCAAGGAGGGCGCCCTCTACCTCAGCAGCGAGGCCGACGACAAGGCCACCGGCTGGCAGGCGCGTTATCAGAATGGCAAGTGGGTTGCGTCCAGCGGCCAGAAACGCGACAGCGCCAAACCTGCCACCGCCACCCGCAAAAAACGCAAGGTGGCCTGATGCGTGGTTCCGAAAGTGGCGAGCGGATGATCCCCCTCAACCCCCAGCAGCGAGACAGTGCATGAGCTACCGCCTGACCACCATCACCACCAAGGGCGGCGATGGTGGCGAGACCAGTCTGGCCGACGGCCAGCGTCTGCCCAAGGACGATGCCCGCATCGAAGCCATCGGCACCGTCGATGAACTCAACGCCTGCATCGGCCTGCTGCGCACCGAGATCGAACCCGGCGACATCATCAACCGGCTGCTCGAAGAGGTGCAGCAGCAACTGTTCGACCTGGGCGGCGAACTGGCCCTGCCGGGCAGCCAGCGTCTAAAGGGCGAATATGTCGCCATGCTCGAAGAGGCCCAGAGCGTGCTGAACGACGCCCTGCCGCCGCTGCGCAACTTCGTGCTGCCCGGTGGCAACCGCAGCGCCGCGACCGCCCATCTGGCCCGCACCGTCTGCCGCCGCGCCGAACGGCGGCTGATCCATCTCGACCGTCAATCGCCCCTCAACCCTGCCAGCCGCATCTACCTCAACCGGCTCTCCGACCTGCTGTTCGTCATCGCCCGCACCCTGCTGCGTCAGCAGAGCGAACACGAAGCCCAGTGGGGCGTCGACCGCGAAAGCGATTTCCCAAGGCGCTGAAGCGCGGCAGAATCCGCCGACTTCGGTCATCGCACATTCTGTTTTCGGGTGCGATGTCGTAAAGTCTGGCCAACCGCGTCCGCGCGCTCGAGCGGGCCATTTCAAAGAGCGGTGCCTCGGGGTGCCGTCTGTGGCAGGGAGGGGGCTTTCGTGAGAGCGAATCTTTTTGAATCAAGCTGTTGTGAAGAGCAAAAAGTGATATGCGCCTTTTTTGAAATAGATATACGCCTTCACAAGTGTATATTGCACGTTAGAATTTGACTCAGCATTTCTCCAAAAAGAAGAGAAGATGAATTCACCACGTGACCTTCTCAAGGGCTTGCTCGAATATATCGAAGAGCAAGCAAAAGAAATTGATCCGAAAGGGCGTTTTCGGTATCCGGAACCCCGATTTTTCAGCGCACGCCCAGTTCAGAAAACTAAAATTCATAAGTATTTCAACAAACTGCTAGACAGACAGGAGTGAAGATGTCCAAGCCCAGTCAGCGCAAAACCGCGGCTCGAAACGAGGCGCCCTATCTGTCCGCTGACGAGCGTCGCGCCAAGGGCAAGGCGCTGCGCGATGTGGTGCCGAGGACCTCGCAGGCGGGATGGAAGCCGCCAAAGAATCGCCGGGATCCGGTCGAGATCATCCAGTGAATCCAGTGCCGGTCGGCTGGAGAACCTCATTCCAATCCGCTACGGCCGCATGTCCGCTTCGCCATTCGCCTTCTACCGAGGCTCGGCGGCGCTGATGGCCGCGGATCTCTCCACGACGCCGACCAGTGGGCTCCGGGTGCAGGCGTGCGGCGACGCGCATTTGATGAACTTCGGCGGTTTCGCGACGCCCGAGCGCAACATCATCTTCGACATCAATGACCTGGACGAAACCCTGCCGGCGCCGTTCGAATGGGATTTGAAACGCCTGACCGCGAGCGTGGTGATCGCCGCGCAGCATCTGCGTCTGCCCGACAGCGATGCGGCGCGCGTTGCCATCGATGTGGCCTGCGAATACCGCGAGCGGATGGCCGATTACGCGTCGATGCGCGCGCTCGACGTCTGGTATGACCGGATCGACGCGGAACGCTTCATCGAGCGGGCAACCGATCCGGATCTGCAGAAGGAGCTTCGCAAACGCGTCACCGAAAACATCGAGGAAGCCCAGCGCAAGACGGAGCCCGATTTCCTGTACCCGAAGCTGGTGTCGCAGGAAGGCACAAGGCCCGCGATCAGGACGAGCCGCCGCTGATCTTTCATCCCACGCCGGAGCAGGCGCCGGGGCTGGCGGGTGGGGCGGTGGAGGCGGTCGCCGTCTACAGCAAGAGTCTGCCGGAGCATGTTCAGACCCTGTTCGGCCGGTATCGCTTTTTCGACTACGCCGTCAAGGTCGTTGGCGTGGGCAGCGTCGGCACCTTGTGTGGCATCTGTCTGTTCATGGCGGCGGACGACGATCCGCTGTTCCTGCAGGTGAAAGAGGCGCGCGCCTCGGTGCTGGAGCCCTATGCCGACAAGAGTCTGCACGCCAATCATGGCGAGCGCGTGGTGGTTGGCCAACGCATCATGCAGTCGGCGAGCGATGTGTTTCTCGGCTGGACGCACCTGCTGACCGGACAGGACGCCTATATCCGGCAGCCCGCGAAGTGAAAGTGTCTGCGGTCATCGAGGACTGGGATACGGAAGCGTTGCGCCACTACGGGCGCATGTGCGCACATGCGCTGGCACGCGCACACGCCTGCTCCGGCGATGCGGCGATGCTCGCCGGCTACATGGGCGCCGGGCAGGCCTTCGATGACGCGATCGGCGAGTTCGCAGTAGAGTATGCCGATCAGAACATGAGCGACTACCGCGCCTTCATCAAGGCGATCCGCGACGGGCGAATTCGTGCTCAACAAGACGAGTAGCGCTGTGATGCCCCGCAGCAGGGGTGATGCCATGACGGACGCCAATCTCCCCGTTTTCTTCCAGCATTGCCGAGCGAAAACCGGGGAAAGACCACGCTTCTTGGCCAGGTTCTCAAGCCAGATGCCGAAAAACAGTGTCTCCGGTTTTCCGCTGGCGCGACATCGGGTTTGCCTCGCTTCAGCGATTTTCAGGGTGGGCAAAGGCCTTCAGGTCGTGCCCACGCGGGTTCAACGATTCGCAACCCGATTCGCGCGATGACGCGCGTTTTCTCAGTGGGCACGCTGCGCTTTGCCCACCCTGCCACTGACACCTTCACAGGCAGTGTCGACCTTAAAAGTGTTCATCAATCCCGGGATGCTCAGTCCGACCCTGTTTTTGCTGTCGGGTCGATGCCAAACAAGCCGCACCGTTCGCCGGCCACCGGAGCAGGCAGGCGCGGCGGAATGATGCTTTACAGCTTCGTTGGCTTGTTGCGGGAGGTCGTGACCATGAGCGCCTTTTCGTCCCTGCTTGATGAGGTTCGAGCATGCACCCGCTGCGCGGCGCACTTGCCGCTGGGGCCTCGGCCGATACTTCAGTTGCATCCGAAGGCCAGAGTTCTGATTGCCGGGCAGGCGCCGGGCAGAAAGGCTCATGCCACGGGCCTGCCGTTCGATGACGCCAGTGGAAACCGCTTGCGCGTTACTGGACATCCTGGCCCACCCGAACCAGTCGAAATATCCAAGGCAGCGCGTTCTTGTCGTTTCGTGCGACAACTACGCCTACTTGGTGTCGTTTCGGGACTGTTTGAATCAAGGTGAACCCGATGCCGAAAATTGATGAATACGAACTCAAAGTGTTGGGCGCCTTCGAGAAAGGCTAACTCAAGTCTGTCGTAACGAAAGCGGAACTTACCAGATTCAAGGCTGCCGCGCGTGCCACCGCAATCAAGGATCGCCGGGTCAATGCTCGCCTGTCCTCTGGCTACCTGAACGATATTCAGGTCATGGCACACCCATTGGCCCCACCGGGTTCCGCTGCCGCATCCCAGTCCGCGAAACACCCTCTGGTTGCGCCGGAACCCCTGGTTCGAGTGTGAAGTTCTCCCCGCGCTTCGCAAGCGCGTGGCAGCGGTGCTCGCAAAATGAGCCGGCCCGACAGGCGGATCACCGGCCAAAATCGCACAGGCGCTGTTCGCAGTGAGGGAGTCTGCGCCATTCAGGTCACGGCGCTCAACCTTGCACTCTCTGCGCTGCTGCCGGTCAACAGCGCGGCAAAGTCGGCCAGGGGCAGGTCGATGCGTTCGATGTCGACCTCGGCGAGAAAGCGCGCCTCGTTGCGGGTGAGTCTGCCTGGCAGCACGGCCCAGTGCTGATGCGAGGAGCGTTTGAGAATCTGCCGGGCGAAGGTGCGGCTCAGTTGATCGTCGAAGCGGCAGCCGAGAAAGAGGAACTGGCGGCCGTCGCGGCGCAGCTTCACTTCATCGGGAATCGGCGTCTGGATGTCGATTTCGGTCAGCACCTCGACGAAGTCTGAGTCGGAGACCAGAAAGTTGGCGGCGGGCGCAATGCTGCCGAGCGGCTGGTAGAGCAGGGTGGGCCAGTCGTGGGCCTGCCCGGCGCTGGCCGGGCTGCCATCGGCCTGAAAGTAGTTGACCCATTCGCCGAACTGTTCGGCCTGGCTGACCCCCTGCACCGCGCCCCAGTTGCGCCCGGTGGCCGCCAATGCCTGCGCCATCAGGTCGTCATACCAGGCACTGACCAGCAGCGGCAGCCGGGGCAGACTGGCCAGCCAGTGGCAGAGCGGCGGCGGGGCGGGCCGTGGGGCGAAGGTGTCGCTCATCAAGCCGCGCAGGGTCTTGCGGTGCTTGAAGTTCTCGATGAACTGCGCGGCGCCAGTCAGGTTGTTGCGGCTTCTGGGCGGCACGCTGACCCGTTCGGTCAGTTTTTTGACCAGCGTGGCCGATGAGGCGGGCGGTACGGCCGCGGCTTCGACCAGGTCAATGAGGCCGGCACCCAGGTAGGGCACCAACTGGCCGGCGGCCGCACAGGTGGTGATTTTCGCCAAGACCGGGTCCATCAGGCCACCTCGACCGGTTTTGTCGACAACCGCTCCAGCAACTCCGGTGGCAGCCGGAACAGCCCCCGTCCGCCTGACAGTGACTGGTAGTGGAATCCGGCCTGGTTGCTCAGCAGGTTGAACCACTGTTGCAGCGTGAGGCCGGCCGGACAGGCGCCGATCTGAATCACCGAGCCATCCGGCGCGAAACGGACATGGATCATCTGGTCGCTGCTGTTCATCGGGGTGATCTCCGGTCTGGGTGGGGATGGGTTGCCTGAGGAGTCAACGAGGTCGCTTCAGAAGCCGGAGGCGAAGCCGAGCAGTTCGACCGTGACATCCTCCTCTCCGAGCAGGGCCTGGCAGGCCAGGCGCGATTTGGAGCCGATACCGATCAGGGTGTCGAGCCGTTCGTTCTCGATGCGGGCAATTTTGGAGAGGCTCTTGCGGCCTTCGTGCACGAACAGGTGGCACGAGCCACATTTGGCGTCGCCCTCGCACTTGTGTTCGATGGCCTCGCCGGCGGCGAGCAGTGCACTCAGCAGACTGGTGCCGGGGCTGGCTTCGAAGCTGTTTCCGGAGGGCCTGACGGTGATGATGGGCATGGTCGATCTCCTGTTGATCGCGGGGTCATAGATAGATGGTGGTGCCGGCGCCCACGTTGATCGAGGCATCCTTGAGGGTGGCGACGATGAACGCCACCTGCTCTTCGTCCAGATGGGCGTGGAATGGCAGCGCCAGGGCGCGGTCGGCCAGTTTTTCGGTGACCGGCAGCCGCGAGACGGCGGTGCCGGCCGGCAGATAGGCGCGCTGGCGGTGCAGTGGCTGGCAGTAGGGATAGGCTTCGATCGCCTCGGTGTGCAGGTCATCGACGATGGCGTCGCGGCTCGAACGGCTGAAGCGGGTGCCGAGGTGGACCAGATAGAGAAACCAGTGCACCTCTTCGACATCGGGTGCCTGATAGGGTGGTTTGATCCCTTCGAAAGAGAGGATCTGCTCACGGTAGAACGCCTCGACCTGCCGCCGACGCTCGAGAATGGCCGGCAGTCGCGACAGTTGCGCCAGACCAAGCGCGGCCGTGAGGTCGCTCATGGCCAGCTGTGCGCAGGGCAGGCCAGCGCTGACCACCGAGTGACGGTCGGCGGGATGGCGACTGCGCAGGGTGCGCAGACGGGCCGCGAGTGCGCTGTCATCGGTCACCACCATGCCGCCTTCGCCGCAGACCAGCGCACCGGGCTGAGAGAAGTCGAACAGCGCGCAGGCTCCGAAACTGCCGACCAGCCGCCCACCGCGGCGTGAGCCGATGGCTTCGCTGGAGTCCTCGATCAGCAGCAGTCGATGCTGTTGCGCCAGCCGGGTGAAGGCGTCCCAATCGGCGGGATGGCCATTGCTGTTGCCGACCAGCAGCGCGCGACTGGCGGGTGTGATGGCGGCAGCGGCCTTCTCGGGCGACATGGTTCCCGACCAGTAGTCGACATCGGCAAAGAGCGGGCGGGCGCCGCTCAGGGCGATGGCATGGGCCAGCGGCTGCCAGCCGAACGCCGAGGCGACCACTTCGTCACCCGGGCCGATTTCGCAGGCTCGCAGCAGCAGCCACAGACCCGCGGTGCCGCTGGCCACCGCGATGGCGTGGCGCCGTCCCAGATAGGTGGCGAAGGCGGCTTCGAAAGCCTCAACAACCGGTCCGGATGAGATGCGCGTCGATTTGAGCAGATCGATCACGGCATCGAGTTCGAGCTGCGTCAGATCGGGATCGGAGAGCGGAATCTCGAATGCGCTCATCGTTGGGCACCGGGTCGGCGCATGGCCAGCAGCAGTGCGGTGGCACGGGCGGGATCGCGGGTGATCTGCACGCAGTGGTTGCGGGTGTCGAGCAGATGCAGCGCGCAGTTGGGGTAGTCGCGAAAGGGTGCCTCGTCGACATCGGCCGCATCGCAGCTGTGCAGACCGATGCCCGCCAGCGATTGACGCAATGCCGGCAACTGCTGGCGGGTCAGATCGGGCGACGACAGCCAGCCTTCCAGTTCGGCCAGCAGTTCCATGGTCAGCACCGCTTCACGCATCGTCCATGCGCCTGGCATCGACGGTGAGTGGCAGGGTCGTCTCCGCCGCCAGGGCCGGCAGCAGCAGTCGCCAGCCATTGGCGAGCGTGACGGTGCCGCCCCACAGGTCGGGTTTCTCCATGGCCACGATCGGCTCTTCCAGATCCTTTTTGGGCACATAGGCCGACAACTGGCCCGAGGAACTCTTGCGAATCATCACTTTCATCGGTTTTTCCGTGGGTTGCCCGGGTGGAGGTGGGGGTGCGACAGCAGCGCCGCCGTGGAGTGAATCGATCGACCACTCATGGCCAGAACAGCCGCTTCGGATCGGCATTGACCGGTGCCAGCGCGGCGCGCAGGCTGGCGTAGACGCCATGGAGCTGCCACTGACCGCTCTGGTGCTCCTTGCGGAACAGCCGCCAGCAGCGACCGATGACGAACTCCAGACGGGCGATGTCGATCACGCCTCCGTCCGGCTCCAGGTTGCGTGAACAGCAGGGGCTCTCGATGCGGTAGCCGCTGCTCTCTGGTACGACCGTCGGTTGCACATAGCGGTAGCGGCGGCGGTGAACCAGCATCGCGCCGATGCGATGGCGGTCGAACTCGTTGGGGTGATGTACAGCGCTGCCCTGCTGAACCACTGCTTCAGCGGGCCGCCCCGGCAGATGCAGCAGCGTGGTTTGCAGTGATGGCGTTGCTGCCGACTCACGCTCTTGGCGCTCCACGACTCACCTCGTCCGGTTGCAGTTCGATGGCTTCACAGCGGTACCAGCTCCTCTTCCAGGCAGCCCAGCACCGCTCTGTGCTCGATGAAATCGACCAGGTAGACCGGAACATTGGCCTGCTGATGCAGGCCGACCCGCACGATCTCGCCGACCGCCCCGGCCTCGATCAGCAGGGCGCCGGCCTCGGCCAGTGGATGGGAGCCGTCGTTGTAGAGGTCGCTCTGGGCGCGGACCTGCTGGCCGCAGTCGTAGCGCGGCGGTCGCCGATCGATCATGGCGTGCTCCCGGATGAGGATGGGGTGGCATCGACCTGTTCCGACCAGGGCAGGGGCTCCAGTTCGCGGCCCTTCATGCCGACGCAGTAGCCATGGTCGATGAAATCGACGCCGTAGATGTAGAAACGCTGCAAAAAGGTGCCGATGCTGGTGACATAGCCGATGTCGCCCTTGCGCACCAGCACATCGCCGATTTCACGTCCAGGAAAGGTCCCGTCGTTGCGCACCATGCGCCTCGATCGCACCCGGTCGCCATAGGCGAAGGCCGGCGGGCCATGCAGTTCGGTCGAATCGCTGTCACGGCTGATGTCGCCCATCATTGCTACTCCATCGAAGCCAGATCGTTCGAAGCCAGGCCATCGCCACCGCAACGGCGTTGCCGCACCAGTTCACGCACGATGGGGTCCGGATCGTCCGCCAGTTGCGGCAGATGGCCGGGTTCGATCCGTCTGGCCACCGCGTGGCGGACCCGCCAGTCAGGATCATCGAGCCAGTGGAGAAGCTGCCGTGGTGCAGCGCGCTCCACCAGCAGCAGCCGCACTTCCGGGTCGGGATCGTTCCAGAGCTGCGGGAGCAGCGCCTCATCGGCCCGCAGCGCGATCAGCCTGCGCACGCCGGGGTCGGGATCGTCCAGCATCACTCTGAGCAAGCCGGCCGGCAGGCGGCGCGCGACGATCTGACGCACGTAGTAATCGGCATCGTCGGCCATCGCCCGCAATGCCTCGGGTGGCAGCCGTCCCGCCACCCGGATCCGCACCTCGCGGCTCGGGTCATGGATCAGCGGCAACAACTGGCGCAGCGGCAGGCGCTGTGCCGCACTCCAGCGCACGATCTCATCCGGGTCATCGACCAGACGGCGCAACTGGAACAGGTCGACATGACGCGCCGCGACCGCACGCACCTCGAAATAGGGGTGGTCGAGATGGCTGCCGGCGAGTTGGGGGTGACGGGCAAAGAAGCGGTCGATGCGTGGCGCATAGCGGTCATTCATGCAGGCATGGCCGGGGCTGCAGCCGCCATCGCGTTGCAGTGCATGGTGGTCGCACTGGCGGCAATCGACCGGCTGCCCAATCCAGGTGAGCGTGGCGATCTCACTCGTCATCATCCGCTCCCCGGCGTGCCAGCACCTGTTCCAGCACCGCGCCGCCCAGGCGGTCGGCCGGATCGAGTTCGCGCAACTTGGCCAGCATGGCCTGACCGAGGCTCAGATCGCCCAGCCGCAGGCTCAGATAGGCGCAGCCCTTCAGGGAGAAGAGATAGAAGCGCTCGGCCACTGCGGCAAAGTCATCGAAGCGTGCCGCAGTGGCGCTCACCGTCTGCCAGCTCTCTGGCAGACCACAGCCGCGGGCAGCGAGCGTAAGACAGCGCAGCCCCAGTTCGCGTGCCTGCATGAGCCGGCCCTTGTAGAAACAGAACCGGTACCAGGCGATCAGCACGGCCGGATGGTCGGGTGCCAGGGCCGAGGCCTGCAGCAGGTGCCGTTCGGCCAGATCGTCATCGGCATAGGCCGAGCCGGCGGCGCGCAGTGCTGCTTCGACTGCCTCGGGCAGCGCCCCGCCGAGGCAGGCCGCAGCCCAGTCTGCATCGGCCAGCAGGGCAGCGGGCCGCGACGCGCAGTGCAGGTCGGTGATCCAGTGGCTGGCGGCTGACATCGGCTTTCACTGCCCATTCGGTTGAACGCGGCGGACGATGGCGGAGACCGCCACCGCGGGAGTGGCCGTCGTGCTGCTGCAATTGCCGGCTCCGGCGACGTTGCGGAAGGTCAGGCCCGACTCGGTGGCCGTTTCGGCAAAGCCGACGGTGGCGCCTTCGAGCAGAAGCCGGCTCTCGACCGGCAGAAACAGCTTGAAGCCGTTGCACTCCAGCACGGCATCACCCTGCCGGGGTGACTGCTCCACACTGAACTCACTGGTGACGCCCGAGCAGCCGCCCGGGCTCACCTGCAACCGAAAGCCGGTCACGCCCTCGCCGCCGAAGCGGACCATGCGCTGCATGAATTTTTCGGCTGCTGCCGTCAGGGTGATGTTCACGGGTCACCTCATGCTCTGGCCTGGTAGCGCGGCTGGGCGCCGTCGATGACGCAGGTGTTGTCCACCGGACAGACCGCCACACACTGCGGATCATCGAAGTAGCCGATGCATTCGGTGCACTTTTTGGGGTTGATGACAAAGACCCCATCCTTTTCATAGATCGCGACATTGGGGCACTCGGGTTCACAGGCCGAACAGCCGGTGCATTGCGATGCGACAATCTTGTAAGCCATGAAAGATCTCCTGCTGGATGATGAAAAAAGAGGCTCAGGCGGCGATGAAGGCACCCTGGCGGATGTCGGCATCGCCGCGGCTCTGGTGGGTGATCTCGCCGGCGCGCACGCGGCCGACGTAGTCCATGAAGTAGGCGATCACCGACTGCTCGATGTGCTGGTGGGCGTACTTGTCCACCGGGTCGATGCCCGCCTTCTTGAGGTCGTCCTTGGGGCAGCCGCCGATCTTGGCCACGAACACGGCGTGGCAGTCGTTGATGGCGCGGATGACGGTTTCGAGCGAGTCCTCCTCGCCGTAGCCGCCCTGGCAGTACAGATCCACGCGGCGATGGCCGACGAACTTCGAGCCCTTGGCGTCGACTTCGTAGATCTGGAACTCGCTGGCGTGGCCGAAGTGCTCGTTGACCTTGCCCTGGCCCTTGGTGGCGACGGCGATCAGCAGGCTGATGCCTTCGGCGTCAGCCAGCTTGGCCAGCTCGGCCTTTTCCGCCTCCTTGGCCGCGACCGTGGCCTGGCGCTCCTGCTCGACCAGCGCCTGGTAGGCCTTGCGCGTGTCGGCGTCGTAGACCACCTCCATGGCGTCGATCTTGTCGGTGGTGAACTCGGCGCTGCGGTCCTCACCCAGCAGGCCGACCGCGTCGGCGCGGCACTGGCGGCAGTGGCGCATCATGTTCATCTCGCCCTCGCAGGCGTCCTGCAGGGCCTTCAGTTCCTGCGCGGTCGGGCCGCGCTGGCCGTTCAGGCCGAACACGGTGCCATGCTCGGGCGCCGAGATCAGCGGCATGATGTTGTGCAGGAAGGCGCCGCGGCTCTTGACGGCCCGGTTCACCTCGACCAGGTGCTGGTCGTTGATGCCCGGGATCATCACCGAGTTGATCTTGCTGAGGATGCCGCGCGCGGTCAGCATCTCCAGCCCCTGCATCTGCCGCTCGGTCAGGATCTTCGCGGCGTCGATCCCGGTCCAGCGCTTTTTCTTGTAGTAGATCCACGGGTAGATGTGCTGGCCGACCTCGGGGTCGACCATGTTGACGGTGATGGTGACGTGGTCCACGTTGAAGTTGGCGATGGTGTCGACGTGGTCGGGTAGCGCCAGACCATTGGTCGACAGGCACAGCTTGATGTCCGGCGCGGTCTTCGAGATCAGCTCGAAGGTCTTGAAGGTCTTGTCGGGATTGGCGAGCGGATCGCCCGGGCCGGCGATGCCGAGCACCGTCATCTGCGGGATGGTCGAGGCCACCGCCAGCACCTTCTTGGCTGCCTGCTCGGGGGTGAGCTTCTCGCTCACCACGCCGGGGCGGGACTCATTGGCGCAGTCGTACTTGCGGTTGCAGTAGTTGCACTGGATGTTGCAGGCCGGTGCCACCGCCACGTGCATGCGGGCGTAGTGGTGATGCGCCTCCTCGCTGTAGCAGGGGTGGTTCTTCACCTTCTCCCACACCTCGGGCGCCATGTCGGCCGGGCCGTCCGACGAGCCGCAGCTCGCCTTGCCGCTGCCGCCGGTGGTGCCGCAGCCCTTGTGCTCGGCGATCTCCTGCATGATCTGCTCCAGTGGTGCTGGAGACGAGAGGCTGATGGGGCTCAACGTGTTGCTCTGATCCATGTTCCGCTCCAATGGCTTGCAAGTCTGTCTGGATGAAGAATTTGGCTGTCAAACCCTCTACGCAAACAGCGTGCCGGGATGAGAGCTGAATCCAACCCATTGTTAAGTATAAAAATTCACGTAGAGGAGGCGATTGTCGGCAATCAGACACAATCGATGTCGGTGTCGTTTTTGTTGCAGAGCCGACAGGCGGAGCGAGGCGGCTGATCGCACCGGGATGAAGCGGCGGGGCGCTACAGATGCTTGAGTGGAATCTGATGCTTCTTCAAGGCGTAGCCGATCTGGCGTGGCGTGAGGTTGAGCAGCCGTGCCGCCTTGGCCTGGACCCAACCGGACTGCTCCATGGCCTGAATCAGCCGGTCACGCTCGGAGCTGTCTGCGGCCTCGTCACTGAACTCTGCAAGCGCGGGCGCGCGCCACTGCGGCTCGTCGCTCGATGGCTGCGGCAGAGGCTGGTTGCCGGGAATCTGCAACAGCATCGAGAAGCATTTGCCCTGCTGGCACGGCAGGTCGAGGTTTTGCACCAGGGTGCCACGGGTCATGGTGGCGGTGCGCTCGATGCAGTTCTCCAGCTCCCGCACATTGCCGGGCCAGTTGCAGGTGAGCAGGATCTGCACCGCTTCGGCCGATAAGGTCAGCTTGCGCTGGTTTTCGCGGTTGAACTTGTCCAGAAAGAATGCCGCCAGCAGCGGAATGTCTTCGCGCCGCTCGCGCAGGGCCGGCAGCGCGAGTGTGACCACATTGATGCGGTAGTAGAGGTCGGCCCGGAACTCCTTGTTCGATACCGCCTCTTCCAGATTCCGGTTGGTGGCCGTGATGATCCGCACATCGACATGGATCGGCCGGTTGCCACCGACCCGTTCGAACTCGCGCTCCTGCAGCACCCGCAGCAGCTTGCTCTGAAAGGCCGGGGAGACCTCGCCGATCTCATCGAGAAACAGCGTGCCGCCATCGGCCAGTTCAAACCGCCCTTTGCGGTCGCTGGTGGCGCCGGTGAAGGCGCCTTTCTCATGGCCGAACAGCTCCGATTCGAGCAGCGACTCGGTCAGTGCGGCGCAGTTGACGCGGATGAAGGGTTTGTCCTTGCGCGGGCTCAGATAGTGGATCGCCCGGGCGATCACCTCCTTGCCGGTGCCACTCTCGCCGCGCAGCAGCACCGTGGCCCGACTCGGCGCCACCTGATGCACCTCGGCGAACACCTCCTGCATCCGCCTGCTTTGGCCAATCACGCTGTCGAGGCTGTACTTGCCGCGCAGCTCCTTCTGCAGGCGACTCCTCTCGACCAGCAGCTCTTCGCGTTCGGCGGCGATGTTGCGATGCAGCCGGATCATCTGGCCGACCAGATTGGCCACCATCTTCAGAAAGCGGATGTCCCGTTCGAAATGGGTGGTGCTGAGGGCATCTTCCGTTTCGCGGTCGACCGCAAGGGCGCCGAGCAGTTCATTGCCGGCCTGGATCGGCACACCCAGAAAGGCGATCACCTGATCGGCGGAAAAGTCGCGTGATTCGGTGCGGTTGAGAAAGCGTGGCTCCAGGCGGATGTCGGGCACGACGATCGGCATGCCGCTTTTGATAATCTGGCCGATCACCCCCTCGCCGCTGCGGTATTTGCCCCGTTCGATCTCCTGACTGGTCAGATCGGGCGCGCCGGCGATGTAAAAACCGCCGGAGGGTTGGCGCAGACAGACCATGCCACGGCGCATCCGCAGGTGGGCGCTCAGAATGTTCAGCACCCCGCGCAGGCTCTTTTCGGTGTCGAGGGAGGAGCCGAGCACCTTGCTGATTTCGTAGATGGCCAGCAGTTGGCTGGCCACCGCCTCATGCCTGCTTCTGGCAACGTTGCCCATCGGCTTGCCGCCATTGCTTGCTGTCACCACCTTGAGTCACTCCGGGCGTGCCATCTGTTGAACTGCTTTGCCTGACAGGTTGGATACTGCAAATTGCGCTCCACTTCTCGAAAAGGCGCTCTGCTGCGTCGGGCACTCAGCGTGCGGCGCGCCAGTTGCCGCGCAAGCAAATGCAACGGCGCCCTTCGTCTGGCCTGATTCATGGAGGATTCGTTGTTCCAAAGCTGACAGGAGTGTCGGGTCAGCGACATTGCGGTTTCGGGGTCATGTTTCGACAACCTATTGAAAATAATTGTTTTTATGAGATGGCACGAAAGCGGCATTGCCAGGATTGACCACGCCATGCATTGAGTGAATCCGTTGAGGGCAGAGGGGATGGAATCAGTGAGATCACCGAACGCGCCGACCTCTTCGAAGCAGCCGATCTATCTCGACTACGCTGCCACCACGCCGATCGATCCGCGGGTGGTGGCGAAGATGCTGCCCTTTCTGACCGGAAATTTCGGCAATGCGGCGAGCCGTTCGCACCGCCTCGGCTGGCAGGCCGAGGCGGCGATCGAAGCGGCGCGCGCCGAGGTCGCGGCGCTGGTCAACTGTGAACCGCGCGAGATCGTCTGGACCTCGGGCGCCACCGAGTCGGACAACCTGGCCATCAAGGGCGCCGCCCATTTTCATCAGAACCGGGGGCGACACCTGCTGACGGTGAAGACCGAACACAAGGCGGTTCTCGACAGTTTTCGCGAACTGGAGCGGTTCGGCTTCGAGGTGACCTATCTCGCTCCGCAATCGAATGGTCTGATCGATCCGCAGCAGTTCGCCGAGGCGATCCGACCCGACACCACGCTGGCGTCGGTGATGCACGTCAACAACGAGATCGGCGTCGTTCAGGACATCGCCAGTCTGGGCGCGATCTGTCGTCAGCATGGCGTGCTGTTCCATGTCGACGCCGCCCAGTCCACCGGCAAGGTCGGGATCGACCTGGCCGAACTGCCGGTCGATCTGATGTCGTTCTCGGCCCACAAGAGCTACGGCCCCAAGGGGATCGGCGCGCTTTACGTCCGGCGCAAGCCGCGGGTGCGCATCGAGGCGCAGATGCATGGCGGTGGCCACGAGCGCGGCATGCGCTCGGGCACGCTGGCCACCCATCAGATCGTCGGCATGGGTGAAGCCTTTCGCCTGGCGAAACAGGAGATGGCGGCCGACAGTGCCCGCATCACCGCGCTGCGTGACCGCATGTTGGCGGGGCTGATGCAGATCGGCGAGGTCCATCTCAATGGTGATCCGCAGCAGCGGGTGCCGCACACGCTCAACGTCAGCTTCAATTTCATCGAAGGGGAGTCGCTGATGATGGCGATCAAGGAGCTGGCGGTCTCCAGTGGCTCGGCCTGCACCTCGGCCAGCCTCGAACCCTCCTATGTGCTGCGCGCGCTGGGGCTCAGCGATGAGCTGGCGCACAGCTCGATCCGTTTCTCGCTCGGACGCTTCACCACTGCCGCGGAGATCGACCATGCGCTGGTCACGGTCCGGGCGGGTGTGGAGCGGCTGCGCGCGCTGTCGCCGCTGTGGGACATGCACCAGCAGGGCATCGACCTGAACAGCGTGAGCTGGGCAGCGCATTGACCCTAATCCCCCTCTTTTTCAGGAGTCAGAACGATGGCGTACAGCGACAAGTTGATGGACCACTACGAGAACCCGCGCAATGTCGGCGTTCTCGACCAGGAGGATGCCAGTGTCGGCACCGGCATGGTGGGCGCGCCGGCCTGCGGTGACGTGATGCGGTTGCAGATCAAGGTCAACGAGGTCGGCATCATCGAGGATGCGCGCTTCAAGACCTACGGCTGCGGCAGTGCCATCGCCTCCAGTTCGCTGGTGACCGAGTGGCTCAAGGGGCGGACACTGAGCGAGGCGATGCAGATCAAAAACCGCGAGATTGCCGATGAACTGGCGCTGCCACCGGTGAAGGTGCACTGCTCGGTGCTGGCCGAGGATGCGATCAAGGCGGCGATCGAGGATTACCAGAGCAAACGGCCTGCCGGCGTCGAAACGGCCGGGGCCACCGAGATCACCCGGCTTACGGCCGCCTCCTAGGAGTCACCCCCATGCAGACAGAAGTCGTCGATCCAACGCTGGCATCGCCCGCGGCGCAGTTGATGTTCACCGAGCGTGCCGCCAGCAAGGTCAGGGAGATGATTGCCGAGGAGGGCTGCCCGGAGCTGAAGCTGCGGGTCACGGTCTCCGGTGGCGGATGCTCCGGTTTTCAGTATGGTTTCAGCTTCGATGACCAGGCCGATGAAGAGGACACCGCATTCGATCGGCATGGTGTGCAGCTGCTGATCGATCCGCTGAGCCTCTCCTATCTGGTCGGGGCCGAGATCGACTTTCACGATGGGCTCGATGGGTCACGTTTCGTGATCAAGAACCCCAATGCCAAGACCAGCTGTGGTTGCGGCAAGTCGTTCGCCACCTGAGAGTGCGAGGTTCCGCCATGTCGATCACCCTGACCGAAAGCGCCGCCAGGCAGGTGAGGAGATTCCTCGACCAGCGTGGTGCAGGCATCGGCCTGCGCATCGGCGTTCGCCCCAGCGGCTGCTCCGGAATGTCCTATCTGCTCGAATTCGTCGATCTGGCCAGTCCCGATGACCTGTGCTTCGAGAGCCGTGGCATCACCCTGCTGGTGGACCCGGGCAGTCTGGTCTACATCGAGGGCACCGAACTCGATTTCGTCCGTGAGGGGCTCAACGAAGGCTTTGCCTTCAACAACCCCAATGCCGCCAACCACTGCGGTTGCGGCGAGAGCTTCACGCTATGAACGCCCTGACGCAGCAGGGCGCGGCACAGCGCAGCGCGGTGGCTGACGATCACTTCGCGCTCTTCGGTCTGCCGGTGCGGTTCCAGCTCGACAGCGTCCGGCTGGCGGCGGCCTATCGCCAGCTTCAGAGCCAGGTGCATCCCGACCGCCATGCCGGTGGCAGCGTCACCGAGCAGCGTCTCGCCCTGCAGTGGGCCACCCGCGCCAATGAGGCCTATCAGACCCTCAGGAACCCGCTCGAGCGCGCCTGCTACCTGCTGCGGCTGCGTCACGGCATGGTGGCACTGAGCGAATCCGCCGTGCTGCCGGCGAATTTCCTGCTGCAGCAGATGGATTGGCACGAACAGCTCGGCCAGGCCAGACGCCAGCGTGATGGGGCGGCACTGGGACAGTTGCAGACGCTGCTCTGCGCGGAGCGCTTTGCCCTGCATGGCCAGCTTGCCGTTCGGCTCGATGTCGAGGGCGATGCGGCCGGCGCCGCCGAGCTGGTGTGCAAACTCAACTGCATCCACAAGCTGATCACCGCGATCGATGAGGCCAGACTGGCGCTGGAGTAGAACATGGCACTGTTACAGATCGCCGAACCGGGTCGAAGCACTGCACCGCACAGCCAGCGCTGGGTGATCGGCATCGACCTGGGCACCACCAACTCGCTGGTGGCCACCGTCCGCAACGGTGCGGGAGAACTGCTGAGCGATGAGGCGGGGCGTGTGCTGTTGCCCTCGGTGGTGCACTATCGGTCGGATGGCAGCAGTGTGGTGGGCCATGCCGCCCAGGCACATCAGCGCAGCGACCCCTGCAACACCCTGGTCTCGATCAAACGCTTCATGGGCCGCGAGCTTGACGACCTGTCGATGGCGGCCCGTCGCCACTACCGGTTCGTCGACCGCCCCGGCATGGTCCGCATCGAAACCGCCGCCGGTGTGAAAACGCCGCTGGAGGTCTCCGCCGACCTGCTGCAGGCATTGCGGTTGCGTGCCGAACAGCGTCTGGGCGGCGAGCTGTTCGGTGCCGTCATCACCGTGCCGGCCTATTTCGACGAGGCGCAGCGCCAGGCCACCAAGGATGCCGCCCGGCTGGCTGGCATCGATGTGCTGCGGCTGCTCAACGAACCGACCGCCGCCGCGGTGGCCTATGGCCTCGACCAGTCGGTGGAGGGGCTCTATGCGATCTATGACCTGGGGGGCGGCACCTTCGACTTCTCGCTGCTGCGACTGCACCGTGGCCTGTTCGAGGTGTTGGCCACCAGCGGCGATTCGGCGCTGGGTGGCGATGATTTCGACCTCTGCATCTATCAGTGGATGCTCTCCCAGGTCAATCTGGCCCGGCTCGATGCCGGTGATTCGGCCCTGTTGCTGGCCAAGGCGCGAGAAGCCAAGGAGGCACTGAGCAGCGCGGCGGGGGTGGTGATCGATGCCACGCTGGCGGATGGGACGCTGCTGGGCTTCATGCTGGAGCGGGCGACCTTCGACGAACTCTGTGCCGGACTGGTGGAGAGAACGCTGCTGCCGGTGCGTCGGGCACTGCGTGATGCCGGCGTTGGCACCCATGAAATTCAGGGTGTCGTGCTGGTGGGCGGCGCCACCCGCATGCCGGCGATTCGCCAGGCCGTGGCCCGCCTTTTTGGCCAGCAGCCGCTGACCCGCCTCGACCCCGATACCGTGGTGGCGCTTGGTGCCGCGATTCAGGCCGATGCACTGGCCGGCAACCGTACCGACGGCTGGCTGCTGCTCGATGTGACGCCACTGTCGCTCGGCATCGAGACCATGGGCGGTCTGGTGGAGAAGATCATTCCGCGCAACAGCACCCTGCCGACCGCGCGGGCCCAGGAGTTCACCACCTTCAAGGATGGGCAGAGTGCCATCACGCTGCATGTGCTGCAGGGCGAGCGGGAACAGGTCGAGCTCTGCCGGTCGCTGGCGCGCTGTGAGTTGCGCGGCATTCCGCCGATGGCGGCGGGTGCGGCGCGCATTCGGGTCACCTTCCAGATCGATGCCGATGGGCTGCTCACCGTTTCCGCCTGCGAGCAGCACAGCGGGGTGACGACCGAAGTGCTGGTCAAGCCCGCCTACGGCCTGGATGAGCAGGAGGTGGTGCGGATGCTGCGCGACTCCCGCGAGCATGCCCGCGAGGATGCCGCAGTGCGGATGTTGCGCGAGCAGAAACTCGAAGGAGAGCGGTTGCTGGAGGCGGCCCGGTCTGCGCTCGGCAGCGACCGGGCGCTGCTCTCGCCGGATGAGCAGCGTCTGATCGAGCAGCAGATGCAGCGGCTCGAAGCGGCGCTGGCCACGGCCGAGCGCGCCGGGATCACGCAGTGCATCGAGCTGTTGCAGCGCGAGACCGATGAGTTCGCCGCCCGCCGCATGAATGCCGCCATCCATCAGGCGCTGGCAGGTCGACACGCGGCAGAGCTTGCGGCGGAGCTCTGAGCCCGGACCGAATGGGCGACTGAAGCCACCGACGAGGAGTGACCATGCCGACCATCACCCTGTTGCCCCACGAAGCGCTCTCGCCCCGGCAGATCAGTTTCGAGGCCACCCCCGGCGCCAGACTCAGCGACCTGCTGCTGCGGCAGGGGGTGGCGCTTCCCCATGCCTGCGAAAAAGCCTGCGTCTGTACCACCTGTCATCTCATCATCCGCCAGGGGTTCGACTCCCTGCCGATGGCGAAGGAGGAAGAGGAGGACCAGCTCGGCAAGGCCTGGGGGCTCGAAGCCTGCTCGCGCCTCGGCTGTCAGGCACGCATGGGACAGCAGGATCTGGTGATCGAAATCCCGCGTTATACGCTCAACTTCGTCCACGAAAGCGGCTGAAGCGTCAGGCGCCGTTCGCAGCGAGCGATTCACGGCAACGCAAGATTCCAGGTTGTTCCGCACACCGGGCCTGCCCGGTCCTCATGCGGTTCGCCCTCTGTAACCACCTCCCCGCAGTGAAGCGGCGCCGGGCCAGACAGCTTTCGAAGAGCCCCGGCATCATCGACAGCAGCCACTGTCGCAAAGGCGACAATGACGACATTTGTCGGTCGTCGAAATGGCGCCATCTGTGCAACATGATGAAATAAAAAGACAAAAACAGAGATGCGGCGCATGGCATGGTCATTGCTGAACCCCTGTTGAGTCTCTTCATTCAATGGACCATCTGTCATGTCCGAACCCACACTGGCCATCGATCGGCGGGTCATCATCAATGACACCACCCTGCGTGATGGTGAACAGACCGCGTCGGTGGTCTTCACGCTGCAAGAGCGGCTGGCCATCGCCCGGGCGCTGGCCGAGGCCGGGGTGCCGGAGCTGGAGGCGGGCATTCCGATCATGGGAGGCGAAGAGCGCGAAGCGCTGGCGGCGATCGCCGCGTTGCGGCTGCCGGTGCGGCTGATGGCCTGGGGGCGGATGTGCGCGGCCGACATCGCGGCAGCTGCCGCATGTCCGGTGCAGATTCTCAACCTGTCGATTCCGGTCTCCGATTTTCACATCGAGCACAAGCTCGCCCGTGACCGGGACTGGGTGCTGGCACAGATTGCCCAACTGGTACCACGGGCGCTCGATCTGGGGTTCGAGGTGTCGGTGGGTGGTGAGGATGCGTCGCGGGCCGACCCCGACTTTCTGCTGCGTGTCGCCGAGGCCGCTCAGGCCGCCGGTGCCAGCCGCTTTCGCTTCGCCGACACCCTTGGACTGCTCGACCCCTTTGCCACCCTGACCCATGTGCAGCGGCTGGTGCGGGTGGTCGACATCGGCATCGAGATGCATGCCCATGACGACCTCGGCATGGCCACCGCCAACACGGTGGCGGCGGTGCTGGCCGGTGCCAGCCACATCAACACCACCGTCAATGGGTTGGGAGAGCGGGCCGGCAATGCGCCGCTCGAAGAGGTGGTGATGGCGCTGCGGGTGATCCATGGCCACGAGACCGGCATCGACAGTCGCGCTTTTCCGGCCATTTCGCAGCTGGTCAGTCTGGCCTCCGGACGCCCGGTCTCTGCGAACAAGAGCATCGTCGGTGCGGCGGTCTTCACCCATGAGGCCGGCATCCATGTCGATGGACTGCTCAAGCGGGCCGACATCTATCAGGGTTTCGACCCGGAGGTGGTGGGGCGCACCCACACCATCGTGCTCGGCAAGCACTCGGGCGGCAGCGCGGTCCGGCGCGCCTACCAGCAGCTTGGCATCGTGCTGGACGAACGGCAGACCGGGCAGATGCTGTCACGGGTCCGTGACCATGCGTCGGCAACCAAGCAGGCGCCCACCCCCAGCGAGCTGAAACGGTTCTATCTGGAGAGCAGCCCATGCGTGACTCTGCACGGTTGAGTGGCATGTCGGACGCGGCACTGCCCCGCCCGCGGCTGTTCCGGCGGCTGCGCGAGGAGATCGACTGCGTCTTCAGCCGCGATCCGGCGGCCCGCGGCAGGTTCGAGGTGCTGACCACCTACCCGGGTCTGCATGCGCTGCTGATCCATCGCCTGGCCCATCGGCTGTGGTGTGGGCACTGGCGCTACCTGGCCCGCTGGCTCAGCTTCGTCGCGCGCGCCCTGACCCAGATCGACATCCATCCCGGCGCCACCATCGGCCGCCGCCTCTTCATCGACCATGGCTGCGGCGTGGTAATCGGTGAAACGGCCGAGATTGGCGATGACGTGACCCTCTATCACGGCGTGACCCTGGGCGGGGTCTCCGCCAGCGGTGGCAAGCGCCATCCGACGCTGGCCGATGGCGTGCTGGTGGGGGCCGGCGCCAAGATTCTCGGGCCGATCACCATCGGCCACCATGCCCGGATCGGTGCCAATGCGGTGGTGACCCAGGATGTGCCGGCCGAGGCCACCGTGGTTGGCATTCCCGGGCGGGTGGTGCTGCCGATCGACCGCCGCCGCATCACCCGACAGGGCATCGATCTCGACCACCACCTGATGCCCGATCCGGTTGGCAAGGCACTCGCCTGTCTGCTGGAGCGCATCGACCGGCTCGAAACCGCGCTGTTGCCCAATCCGGCGGCCGATGGCAGCGATGCGCAGTGCGGCAGTTGCGCCGTCGACTGTCAGGATGGCGGCGAGCAACAGGGCTGACCCAGCAAGGCGATCAAAGCGAGGTGACCATGACCACATCCCTGGAGCAACTGCTCGACCAACTCAATCAGCTTTCGGCGGCGGAGGAGTTCTTCAACCATCTCGATGTCGCCTATGACCCTGGCGTGCTGCACGTCAATCGGCTGCACATCCTGATGCGTTTTCAGCAGTATCTGAAGCGGGCCACGGCCGAACTCGGCCGACTGGAGGAGGCTGCCGCGCTGAAGCAGGCCTGCGCGGCACTGCTGGCCCGTGCCCATGACGATTTCGTCCGCTCCAATGCCGCCACCGAAAAGGTGTTCAAGGTGTTCCAGGAGGCCGAAGGTGGTGCGGTGTCGCTCGACACACTGCGCCGCACCCTGCCATCACGCGCAAGAGAGGTCTGACATGCATATCGTCGTCTGTATCAAGCAGGTGCCGGACAGCGCCCAGATTCGCGTCCATCCGGTCACCAACACCATCATGCGCCAGGGCGTGCCGGCGATCATCAACCCCTACGACATGGTGGCGCTGGAGGAGGCGCTGCGGCTCAAGGACCGCTACAAGGCCCGTGTCACCGTGCTGACGATGGGTCCGCCGCAGGCGGAGGTCGCCCTGCGCAAGGCGCTCTCATTGGGGGCCGACGAGGCCATTCTGCTCACCGACCGCGCCTTTGCCGGTGCCGACACCCTGGCGACCAGCTATGCGCTGGCCGCGGCGATTCGCCAGATTCAGCGGGACATGCCGGTCGATCTGCTGTTTGCCGGCAAGCAGACCATCGATGGCGACACCGCCCAGGTGGGCCCCGGCATCGCCATCCGGCTGGGTCTGCAACTGCTCACCTATGTCAGCAAGATCGAGTCGCTCGACCTCGAACGGCGTCAGATCAGCGTGCAGCGCCGCGCCGAGGGCGGGGTGCAGCGGCTCCAGACCCGGCTGCCCTGCCTGGTCACCGTGCTCGAGGGGATCAACGAGCTGCGGTTCGCCACCATGGACGACATGTTTCGCGCCGCCCGCCACGAGATCAAGGTGTGGAACAAGGAGGCTGCCGCCATCGAGGATCTCAACATGATCGGCCTGAAGGGCTCGCCGACGGTGGTCTCCAAGGTGTTCGCGCCCACCGCGCAGACCCAGCGTGCCGAGATCATCGACGTCCAGAGCGGTCAGCCCAGCGACCTGGCCGCCACCCTGATTTCCAAGCTGTTCACGCGCTATCCGCAACTGCACGGCGAAATCACCCGCCGCGCCCTGTCATGAGGATCAGACCATGAGTCAAGCCACTCCAGCCGCTGCCGAGAGCCGAAAGGCAGGTCGTGGAAAATTTGAACTGGATGAACGCCTTGCCGCCTACAAGGGGGTGTGGGTCTTCATCGAGCATGAGCGCGGGGCTGTCCACCCGGTCTCCTTCGAACTGCTCGGCGAGGGGCGCAAGCTGGCGGATCAGTTGGGGGTCGATCTGGCCGGCGTGGTGCTGGGCGCCCCCGGCGAGGCGGTGCGTGGCTTCTGTGCCGAGGCGATCCAGCATGGCGCGGACTTCTGCTATCTGGTGGAGGATCCGGTGCTGGCCGATTACCGCAACCAGCCCTACACCAAGGCGCTGACCGATCTGGTCAACCACTACCAGCCGGAGATCCTGCTGCTGGGTGCCAGCACGCTGGGGCGCGATCTGGCAGGCAGTGTCGCCACCACGCTGCGCACCGGATTGACCGCCGACTGCACCGGTCTTGCCATCGACGCGGAAAAACGCAGTCTGGCGGCGACCCGTCCGACCTTTGGCGGCAGTCTGCTCTGCACCATCGTCACCCTCAACTACCGGCCGCAGATGGCCACGGTGCGTCCGCGGGTGATGCGCATGCCCGAGCGCGACAGCAGCCGCAGCGGGCCGGTCGTCGAACATCCGCTGAGCCTGATCGAGAGTGACATCGTCACCAAGGTGCTGGAGTTCATCGCCGACGACAGCAGCGAGCAGTCGACCCTGCCGTTTGCCGACATCATCGTCTCCGGCGGGCGCGGTCTGAAGCGGCCGGAAAATTTCGAGCTGATCTGGGATCTGGCGCGGGTGCTGGGGGCCGAAGTCGGTGCCACCCGGCCGGTGGTGCAGGCCGGGTGGGTCAGCGCCGACCGGCAGGTCGGGCAGTCCGGCAAGACCGTGCGGCCCAAGCTCTATATCGCTGCCGGCATCTCCGGTGCGGTGCAGCACCGGGTCGGCATGGAGGGCGCCGATGCGATCATCGCGATCAACCAGGATCCCAACGCGCCGATCTTCGACTTCGCCACCTATGGAATCGTCGGCAACGCCATGCAGATTCTGCCGGCGCTGACCGAAGCCTTTCGCCAGGCGCTGACCAGCCGCATGGCCGGTTAGCGTTCACAGAACCCAGTGCAGGAGAGTGCCCATGAACGAGAAGTTCGATGCGATCGTGGTCGGTGCCGGTCCTTCCGGCAATGCCGCCGCCTACACCCTGGCCAAGGCCGGACTCAAGGTGCTGCAACTGGAGCGTGGCGAATACCCGGGTTCGAAGAATGTCCAGGGCGCCATCCTCTATGCCGATGCGCTGGAGAGAATCATCCCCGATTTTCGCGATGAGGCACCGCTGGAGCGGCACATCATCGAGCAGCGTGGCTGGATTCTCGATGATGCCGCCTATGTCGGCACCAGCTACCGCTCCAACGACTTCAACACGCCGCCCTACAACCGCTACACCATCATCCGCGCCCAGTTCGACAAGTGGTTTTCGAAGAAGGTGCAGGAGGCCGGCGCGCTGGTGATCTGCGAGACCACGGTGACCGAGCTGCACATGGATGGCCAGCAGGTGGTGGGGGTCAAGACCGACCGCCTGGGTGGATCGATCTATGCCGACATCGTGATTCTGGCCGATGGGGTCAACTCCCTGCTCGCCAAGCGCGCCGGCTTTCATCCCGAAATCAAGCCGCAGGATGTGGCGCTGGCCGTCAAGGAGATCCACTTTCTGCCCGAGGAGACCATCCAGAGCCGCTTCAACCTCAGTGGCGACGAGGGGGTGGTGATCGAGATGGTGGGCAAGATCACCCAGGGCATGGTTGGCACCGGTTTTCTCTACACCAACAAGGAGTCGATCAGCATCGGGGTCGGCTGTCTGCTCAGTGATTTCAAGCGGCAGAAAATCTCGCCCTACACCATGCTGGAGGAGATGAAGGCGCATCCCGGCATCAAGCCGCTGCTCGAAGGCAGCGAGATGAAGGAGTACACCGCCCATCTGATCCCCGAGGGGGGCTACAACGCCATGCCGAAGCTCTATGGCGACGGCTGGATGATTGCCGGTGATTCCGGCATGTTCGTCAACGGCGTGCACCGCGAAGGCTCGAACCTGGCCATGACCACCGGGCAGCTCGCGGCACAGACGGTGATCGAGCTCAAGAGCGAGAACAAGCCGCTGAACCAGAAGAACCTGGCCCGCTACCGGCAGAAGCTCGACGCCAGCTTCGTGATGAAAGATCTGAAGAAATACAGGCGGCTGCCGCATGTCGTCGAGAAAAACCAGCAGTTCTTCACCACCTATCCGGAGCTGATCAACCGTGCCGCCCATACGCTGATTGCCGTCGATGGCATCGACAAGCGGACCAAGGAGCGGGCCATTCGGCGCAACTTCGTCATGAAACGCTCCCGGCTCGGGCTGGTGAGTGATGCATTCAAATTGTGGAGGGCCTTCGAATGAGCCGTGTTGAAGAGAAACTGTTCCAGAACCGCTACCGCGTCGACAGCGGACGGCCCCACATCAACATCCTCGATGCATCGGTCTGCGCCAGCCAGTGTGAAGAGAAACCCTGCACCCACTGCTGTCCGGCCAGTTGCTACACGCTGGAGGGCGATGGCCGGGTCACCCTGATCACCGATGGCTGCCTGGAGTGTGGCACCTGCCGCATCATCTGCACCGAATTCCACAACGTGGAGTGGAACTATCCGCGCGGTGGCTACGGCATTCTGTTCAAGTTCGGCTGAGGCGTGGTCTCGACGCAGCGGCGATGTCGCTCTGCGTCGAGCTGTCGTTGCGCCGACGTCGGGGGACGTTCAGCCGGGTGAGGATCGGTCAATCGGGGTGAAGCACACCTGCACCTCGGCCGGTGCCGCGAAGTAGGGCGCCGAGCTCACCAGAATGTCGGCGCCGGCGCGGGCGTAGGCCGCAGCGTTGGCCAGGGTCACGCCGCCAGCCGCGGCGACCAGGCAGGGCAGGGCCAGATGGTTCAGGGTCCGCAGCAGTTCGGCCAGCCGTTCCGGCGAGAAGCGTTCGAGCTGGAGGATTTCGACCCCGGCCCGCGCCAGCGCCACCGCCTCGTCACTGTCGCCGGTCTCGGCGATCAGCTTTTTCTCCGGATGGCGCTGCCTGAGCCGATGCACGGTCTCGGCCAGCGCTGCTGGCGCGATGAACTGGCGATGTTCAGGAAAAAGCAGCAGCGTCTCGCCCAGACCCAGGCGGTGCATCTGGGCGCCACCGGCCTGCACGGCCAGCGCGGCAATGGCGCGTGTTCCAGGAAAATTCTTGCGGGTGCAGACCACCACCGGCGTCTTGCCGATGCCCGCCACCGCGCGGACCATCTGCGCGGTGGCGGTCGCGATGCCGGCGGCATGTTCGATCAGGGTCTGGGCACTCTTCCAGACCCGGTGCAGCGCATCGGCCCGGCCCTCGGCCGCCAACAGCAGCGTGCCGCGTTCAACCCGGCTGCCGCGTTCGATCAGCGTGGCAACCTGGCAGCCATTGCGGCTGAACAGCCGTGCCGCCTCTTCGACACCGCAGACCACCATCGCATCGCGGGCGCTCAGGTCGATGCGTGCCGGCCGCGCGCCGATGCCGAGTGCCGCGGTGGTCAGGTCGCCATGGCCGACATCCTCGCCGAGAATGCGGTCGAGCTCGCCATCATCGAGCGCGCAGGGTGGATGGGTGAAGGTCACGCCGACTCTGCTTCGGCCGAAAAACAGAGCGGGTAGTCGATGCACTCGGCGCAGCTCGGCGCCTTGCAGATGTGGAGTTCGGCCCTCTCGCACAGCTGCTTGTAGAAGAACTTTTTCCAGCGCATGTTGTTGCCGTTGCGGGCATGCAGGGTGGTGAAGTGCTCCTGCAGCAGTTGCGACAGCGCCCGCCGCTCCGGCAGCCCGAGATCCTGCCACAGGTGGTCACTGCCTAGGCAACCCACCGCCATGGCATGGGCCAGCCAGCGGCTGTCGTTGCTGTCGTTGCTGCGGTGTTCATAGAGCAGGTCGCGCACATCCTCCACCTCATCGAACCGGCAGCGCAGCTGCGCCGGCAGCTCGCCGTCGAACCGCGGCAGCAGGGCCGATGCGCGTGGAAAGTGGCTGTCGAACAGCGGTTGCAACTGTGACATCGGCAGGGCCAGGGTGCCGAAGCGGGCCAGCACGCCGGCATAGACCAGCGTCAGTGGCGCCACTGGCCGGGTCGCGGCGGCCAGCAGCTCAGCCGATGGCGGTGCAGGCGTGATGTGGGCGATGGAGGTCATGGCGGGGCTCCGTGACGATCGGGCGCGTGCCGATGCAGTCAGAGTGACAGCGGGGCATGGCTGTGGCACTGCTTGGGACAGATGCGTGAGCAGGCTTCGCAGCCGACGCAGTTCTCCTGATGCGCGATGGTCATCACCTTGCGTTCGTATTCGACATCGTCGTCATCGTCTTCGTCGGCCGCCGTCATTTTGACCACGATCCGTTCGCCCTCTTCGGTCAGGCCGACCAGCTCGAACACATCGCGGCCACAGACCCGATAGCAGCGTCCGCAACCGATGCAGCGCGTTTCATCCAAGGTCTGCACGAAGCGCGGCGTCCAGGCGTGGCCATTGGGCAGCGTGACGCTGAAGTCACTCATCGGTTCAGCCTCCGATCCGTTCCAGTTCGCTGCGGGCCTCGGCCAGGGCACGGTAGGCTTCGTGTGCCTCGGCGGCGATCAGCGGAATCTTCTCCCAACCGATCGGCAACTCTTCCGACAGGTCATGCAGATTCATCTTCAGGCTGGTGGCCTTGGCATTGAGCTTCTTGATTCTGGCCTTGAGCTGCTCCGGATCACTCATCGCGTCACCTTGAGTCATCAATGAAAGGGCTGAAGAAGAGGCTCAACCATAATTGGCCACCGCCGGATACTGGCCGATCATGCCGATGCCGGCGGCGACCAGCTTCTCGCCTTCGGCGGCGAGCTTTTCCAGACTCTCGAAGCCAAAGCGGTGCAGATCGCGCAACTGCTTGTTGACGACGATCAGCCGGCCGGCGGTGAGCACCATGCGGCCGAAACCCTCGTGGTGCAGCTTCATGATCGGCGACACCATCACGCCGGTGGCGCGCTCGATCGCGAGCCCGACGGCGTTGTAGAACAGCTCGACCCGCCACAGGGTTTCCGGGTCGGGATCACCGATGATCGGCAGCTGACGGCGTTGCTCCTTGGTCAGCAGGTAGGGGGCGAGCAGATCGGCATCGCTTTTGCCCTCCCAGGCGCCATGGGCATCCTGTGCCCGCCACTGCTTGACCAGTTCGATGATGAAGGGGGAGTGCATCGGCGTCGTCGCCGTTGCGGTTGGTTGGGATTCAGTCATGCTGCACCTCGTCGTCGAAATCGAATTGACGGCTTTCGCCCTTGAACATCACCTTGCGCAACCAGGGTGGCGGGGTGCCGGCCAGCACATCACGCAGTTTTTCCAGCAGCTCGGCGATCGGCTCCGGCTGCGCCACCTTGATCGGGTGGATGTTGTGGGCCACCACCCGCGCCGCCCCGGAGCCGCCGATCGCCGCCACATACAGGATCGCGCAGTCCTTGATCGCCTCGATCTTGGGTGCCAGCTTGTCCTCGTTGCCGTCTTCCTGCAGGTCGCCGTCGAACTGGATCGCCTCGACGAACTGGTGGCTGGTGGGGCTCACCTCGTAGATGGCGATGTTCTTGGCCCAGCCGAAGTGGGCGTCGACCCGCTGCAGGTCCTGGGTGCAAAACGCGATTTTCATGACGCCTCCTTCGGCGCTGGCACGCTGGTGATTCGGGTTTCTAGGCAACCGCAGCCGCCGCACCGGCTTCGGGCGCATCGCTCGTTCTCCAGTCATCGGGATGCGGTTCGTGACCGTGCGCGATCAGCGCGTTGGCCACCTCGAAGATGAAATCCCGGCTGCCGCGGTAGCCGAGCGCCAGGCGATGCGCGGCGCCGAGGCGGTCGAAGATCGGCAGCCCCATGCGCAGAAATGGAATGTCGAGCCGCTGCGCCATCTGCCGGCCGTGGGCGTGGGTGATCAGCAGGTCGCAGCCGGCGGCGCCGGCTTCGAGATCCTCGAGATCGCCGATCAGCACTTCCTCGGTCGGCAGGTGTTCCAGCACGGGCGAGTCGGTGGTGGTGACGGCGGCGGCGAGCTCGCAGCCGAGCTCGGCCAGGAACTGCCCCACGCCCTGCAGCAGGTCGGGCTCGGCGCCGATCGCGACCTTGCAGCCGCCGGTGTAGAAGTGGCCGTCGAGCATCGCGTCCACCAGCTGGCTGCGCTGGCGGCGGTACTTGGTGGGCACCGGCCGGCCGCTGTGGTCGGCCAAAAAGGCCATGAGCCGATCGGTGGCGCCGAGGCCCAGCAGCCGGTCGAAGAGCTGCACCGGCGCATCGATGTGCTGGCCGAGCCATTCGGCGGCCGTGCGCATCTGCTCGCCGACGGCGAGCACCAGACCCGCCGAACCGAGCG
Organism: Pseudomonadales bacterium; assembly: GCA_024234215.1. Lineage (NCBI taxonomy): Bacteria > Pseudomonadati > Pseudomonadota > Gammaproteobacteria > Pseudomonadales > Pseudomonadales bacterium. The sequence goes on along the minus strand of JACKOQ010000003.1, from coordinate 220,516 downwards.
CGGCGATCGCCTCGCGCCGGGTGCCGCCGATGGTGGTCGGGCTGAAATCCTCCGGCACGTGGCCGTCGAGCGAACCGGACAGGTCCGGCACGAACACCGGATCGAGCCCGAAGCTCTCCAGAATCTCGCGCAGCTCCTCGATGTCGGCGACGGTCAGATGACAGCCCGGCAGCACCGCGACCCTGGCCGGCTCGCGCGGCGCGGCGGGTTTCTCCACCAGCACCTGCAGGATGCGCAGCACGGTCGCCGCCCAGCCGTCCTGGAAGGCGCCCTTGAAGTCGGGCGTCGAGACGTAGATCAGCGCGGTGTCTTCCAGCTCCGGGTGGCGCTGGCGGGTGAGCTTGAGGTAGCCCTCCACGTCGTCGCCCTTGGTCTCGGTGAGGCCGGTCGAGCACATGCCGACGATGGCCGGGCGCGATTTGCTGTAGATGTTCATCACCGCCTGCTCGACGTTGTCGAAGCCGCCGAGCACGGTGGCGACCTCGCTCATGGCGGTGGTCTGCAGCGGGATCGACTCCTTGAAGTGGCGCACGAACAGCACCATGCCGAACGCCGTGCAGCCCTGCGAGCCGTGCAGGATCGGCATGGTGTCGGCCAGCCCCATGAAGGCCAGCGCGCCGCCGATCGGCTGGCTCATCTTGAGCGGATTGACCGCGCAGGCCTTCTTGGAATGGCGCACCGTGGCCATCAGGCCGCCTCCACCTGCGCGGTGGATGCCGCATCGGCCGCGACGGGCGAATCGAGCGTCAGCGTGGTGCTTTCCCAGGGAGCAAGTTGCCGCACTTGGCCCCAGATGGGATTGGTCAGCGCCAGGTGCAGTTGCCGCACCATCTCCACCATGCCCACGTAGCCCGCGTAGGCGTGGTGCTTTTCCTGGTTCACGTCCATCCAGGGCATCTTGGCTTTCAGCGCCACGAACTGGGAGCGGCCGCCCGAAAGCATGATGTCGGCCTGCGCGTCCTTCAGGATCCTGAACATCTCGCGCGGGGAGAGCTCGTCGAACATGTGCGCCTCCTCGCCCATGATCTCCTTGATGCGCTGCTTGTCCTCGGCGGTGGATTTCTTGGTCGAGGTGCCGACCACCTCCATGCCAATTTCCTGCAGCGCCGCCACCACCGACCAGGACTTGACCCCGCCGGTGACCAGCAGCACCCGCTTGCCGGCCAGCGACGCCCTGTAGGGCGCGATGGCCGCCCAGGCGCGCGCCTCCTCGCGGGCGATCAGCGCCTCGGTGCGGGTCATCAACTCGGCATCGGCGCCGCGCTCGATCAGCAGGCGCGCGATCTCGCGCAGCGACTCGCTCATGTCGCCGATGCCGTAGAACGAGCCCTCGAAGAACGGGATGCCGTAGCGCTCCTCCATCTTGCGCGTCACGTTGATCATGGCCTTGGAGCAGACCATCATCGCCGCCCGCGCCCGGTGCGACTGCGCCACTTCGCTGTATTTGGCATCGCCCGAGATGCAGGCCAGGATGCGGATGCCGAGCTCGTCCAGCAGCGGCCTCACCTGCCACAGCTCGCCGGACAGGTTGTACTCGCCGATGATGTTGATGTCGTAGGGCGTCGTGACCTCGGGTTCCTCGGTACCGATCACGTGCTCCAGCAGCGCCTCGCCGGCCAGCTTGTTGCCGAGGTTCTTGCTGCCGACGAAGCCCGGCGCGTTGATCGGAATCACCGGCCGGCCGAACTTCTCGCGCGCCGCCTTGCACACCGCGTCGATGTCATCGCCGGTCAGCGCCGGGATGCAGGTCTGGTAGACGAACACCGCCGGCGGGTCGTACTTGTCGATCACCTCGCGGATCGCCTTGTAGAGCCGCTTCTCGCCGCCGAACACCACGTCGGTCTCGTTGATGTCGGTGGTGAAGCCGGTGCGGTAGAGCAGCGAGCCCGACGACTTGGCGCCGCGGTTGTCCCAGGAATTGCCCTCGCAGGCGATCGGCCCGTGCACCAGGTGGGCGACATCGGTGATCGGCTGCAGCGCGATCTTGGCGCCGTCGAAGGCGCAGCCGCCGGCCGCCGCGCCCGGCTGCAGCTGCTTGGTGCAGCCCTTCTTGCGCTCCTTGTCCGACTTGCCCTGGTTCTTGCCACAACCGGGCTCGTTGAAGACGTTCTGGACGGTGCTGGACAGGGTGCTCATGCGCGGCCTCCCGGGGTAGGCAGGGCCGGATGCGATGCACCGGCCGTGCGGGTCTGTCAGCGATTCAGCAGGAAGCGGGCCAACGCCAGGACGTTGGCGTTTTATACCGATTTATCAAAAGGATCGGTCGTGTTGGAGTTTCCAGAACGGGTCTGCAGCACGACAATTGGCGGGTTTGCGACAAAGGCGCTGTGGGCTTTGTCGCACAGTGCGGATCAACCGATGATGGCGGATCGGCCACAGAGAGCCGGTGTCGAAGCGGGGACTTCTGCAATTCCGCGCGCAGTGCAGCCCCTTCATGTCCGCGGATCAGGGCCGCTGCATCCCCGCATCGTGGGGGTTGCCTTCCTGGTTGCGCATCCAGTCGGCCAAGTGGGCGAACAGGCGGTAAATCTCCTCGCACGCCTCGCGATCGGCCACGGTTTCATCGAGTGCGCCACGCATGCACAGCAGCCAGGCGTCGCGCTCATCGTTGCCGATGGGAAAGCCCAGGTGGCGCTGGCGCAGCCGCGGATGGCCGCGCTCGGCCGAATAGCGCTTCGGCCCGCCCATCCACTCGCCCAGATAGCGCCGCAGCACCTCCTTCACCGGCGCGAGATCGGCCGCATGCATGGCGCGGATCGTCCGCGCCTCGGGCAGTGTGTCCATGCGCACGTAAAAAGATTCCACCAGCCGCTCGATGGTCGGCGCGCCGCCGATGCGCTCGTACATCGACACCGCCGTTCCGGCATTCGTCATGGCTCATCCTCCGTTCAGTCTCTGTTCACTTCCGGCACCGGGACGCTCCGCATCCATGCCGGGCAGCCGGATCACCGCCACCGCGCCATCGGCGTGCCTGTCCCATGCAGGCGGCACGAAGCATGCCACATGCCGGCAGCGTGCGCTGGAGCGTGCATGGCCTTGACCTTTCCGAACTGGAGTCAAAACGGGACAATGAAGGCCCGCGACACTGATCTTTCGAGAACACGCACGCCATGGCACGAGGCCCCAGGAAGACCAACCCCGCCGCCCTGCTCGGCTACGAAGCCCAGCTCTGGCAGATGGCCGATGCGCTGCGCGGCAGCATGGACGCCGCCGAGTACAAGCACGTGGTGCTCGGGCTCATCTTTCTCAAGTACATCTCCGACGCCTTCGAGGAGCAGCACGCCCGGCTGGTCGCCGAGCAGGCGCAGGGCGCCGACCCGGAAGACCCGGACGAGTACCGCGCGGCGAGCATCTTCTGGGTGCCGGTCGAGGCGCGCTGGGCGCACCTGAAGGCGCTGGCCCGGCAGCCCGGCATCGGCCAGATCGTGGACGACGCCATGGCCGGCATCGAGCGCGACAACCCGGCCTTGAAGGGCGTGCTGCCCAAGGACTACGCCCGCCCCGCACTCGACAAGCAGCGCCTCGGCCAGCTCATCGACCTGATCAGCAACATCCGGGTCGGCGACGAGGCCAGCCGCGCCAAGGACGTGCTCGGCCGCGTCTACGAATACTTCCTGTCGCAGTTCGCGAGCGCCGAAGGCAAGAAGGGCGGCGAGTTCTACACGCCGCGCTGCGTGGTAAAGCTGCTGGTCGAGATGCTCGAACCGTACCGTGGCAGGGTGTACGACCCCTGCTGCGGCTCGTCCGGCATGTTCGTGCAGTCGGTGGAGTTCATCCGCGCGCACGCCAACGGCAATGGCAACGGGGGCAAGGCCCGCGCCGACATCTCCATCTACGGCCAGGAGAGCAACTACACCACCTGGCGCCTGGCGCGCATGAACCTCGCCATCCGCGGCATCGACTCGGGCCAGATCGCCCACGGCGACACCTTCCACCAAGACCGCCACCCGGACCTCAAGGCCGACTACATCCTCGCCAACCCGCCGTTCAACATCTCCGACTGGGGCGGCGAGCGCCTGCGCGACGACAAGCGCTGGCAGTACGGTGTGCCGCCGGCCGGCAACGCCAACTTCGCCTGGGTGCAGCACATCGTCCACCACCTCGCGCCCGCCGGCGTGGCCGGCTTCGTGCTGGCGAACGGCTCGATGTCGAGCAACCAATCGGGCGAAGGCGAGATCCGCAAGAATCTGATCGAGGCCGACCTGGTGGACTGCATGGTCGCCCTGCCCGGCCAACTCTTCTACTCGACGCAGATACCCGCGTGCCTGTGGTTCCTGGCGCGCGACCGCAGGAACGGCAGGTTCCGCGACCGCCGCGGCCACATCTTGTTCATCGACGCGCGCAAGCTGGGCCGCATGGTGGACCGCACCCACCGCGAACTCACCGACGAGGACGTCGCGCGCATCGCCGACACCTACCACGCCTGGCGCGGCGAGCCGGAGGCCGGCGAGTACGCCGACGTGCCCGGCTTCTGCAGGAGCGCGGAGCTTGCGGAAGTACGCAAGCACGGCCACGTGCTCACGCCCGGCCGTTACGTCGGCGCCGAGGCGCAGGCGGACGACGGTGAGCCGTTCGAGGAAAAGATGAAGCGCCTCACGGCGACGCTGCGCGAGCAGCAGGCCGAGGCGTTGAGGCTCGATGCTGCCATTGCCGCCAATCTGCAGGAGTTGGGGTTTGGAGCGCTGCGTTGACGATGCGTTCTTCCCGCTCCCATAATAAACACAGAGTTTAACAAAGAGCGCGTAAGTCACCGTGAACAACGCAAGTGAAAACATGGCTGCTCGCGCCGGGCGGTACATCCGCCAGCCCACGGGCTACCGCGCCTTCATCCCGGCGCCGCTGCCGCCCGACCCGCCGCTCGACCTCACAGGGACTTTGCGCGACAAACTCTCCGCTGCCGACTACGCCTTGGGCCGCCTCGATGGCGCGGTGCTCACACTGCCCAACCCAGACCTCTTCGTGTTCATGTACGTGCGCAAGGAGGCCGTGCTCTCCAGCCAGATCGAGGGCACCCAGTCTTCGTTGCAAAACCTGCTGGCAGCGGAGGCGCAACTGTTCGATCCAGACACGCCCAAGGACGTCGCCGAGGTCGCCAATTACGTGCGGGCGATGAACCACGGCCTGGCGCGACTGGCTGACCTGCCCGTCTCCGTGCGCCTGATCCGCGAAATCCATGCCGAGCTGATGCGTGGCGTGCGCGGCGGACGCCTCACGCCCGGCGATCTGCGCACCAGCCAGAACTGGATCGGCCCCGCCGGCTGCACGCCGGCTACCGCCACCTTCGTGCCGCCGCCGCCCCATGAGGTGCCGCAGACGCTGGCAGATTTGGAGCGCTTCCTGCACGACGGTGGGCTGCCGCCGCTGGTGCAGGTGGGCTTGGCCCACGTCCAGTTCGAGACCATCCACCCCTTTCTCGACGGCAATGGCCGCGTCGGCCGCTTGCTGATCGCCTTCCTGCTCACCGAAAAACGGTTGCTCACGAAACCCGTGCTCTTTCTCTCCCACTACTTCAAGCAACACCGCAGCGAATACTACGAACGGCTGCAAGCCGTGCGCGACAGCGGGGACTGGGAGGGCTGGCTCGCCTTCTTTCTCGAAGGGGTCATCGAAGTCAGCCGGCAGGCCACCCACACCGCCGCCGCCATCCTGCGCATGCGCGAGGACTACCGCGCCCGCATCACCGAACACCTCGGGCGCGCCGCCGCCAACGGCCAGCGGGTGATGGATCGCCTCTTCGACCATCCCATCGTCTCTGTCGCCGTCGTGCGCGATTGGCTCGGCCTCACGCCAGCCGGCGCCAACCAGATCGTGAACCGGCTCGAAGGCATCGGTCTCTTGCGCGAAATCACCGGCTACGCGCGCAACCGGCGGTTTCGGTTCGAGCCCTATCTGCGGTTGTTCGAGGAGACGGGGGAGGAGACAGCATGAGCGAGGCGGCAGGCGCGGTAACGCTGCGCGAGCAGCAGGCCGAGGCTTTGCGACTCGATGCCGCGATGGCCGCCAATTTGCAGGAGCTTGGGTATGGCGGGTGAGTGGAGAGCTTCGACGTGGGGCGACGAGATCTCCTTGGAGTACGGGAAGGCGCTTCGCGGCCATGACCAGACCGAGGGTCGGTATCGCGTTTTCGGATCCAACGGCGCAATCGGTTGGACTTCAGAGCCACTTGCTGCTGGTCCCGGTGTGATCCTCGGGCGAAAGGGAGCCTATCGCGGGGTCGAGTACTCGCGCGAACCTTTCTTCGTCATCGACACCGCCTACTACGTCGTGCCGAAGACCGAGCTCGACATGCGGTGGCTCTACTACGCAATCAAGCATTACAAACTCGGCGAAGTGGACGACGGTTCACCGATTCCCTCGACCACTCGCGCCGCCGTCTACATGCTCGATGTCGATGTGCCGCCGCCGGCAGAACAACGCGCCATCGCCCACATCCTCGGCACGCTGGACGACAAGATCGAGCTGAACCGGCGGATGAGCGCGACGCTGGAGGCGATGGCGCGGGCGCTGTTCAAGTCGTGGTTCGTGGACTTCGACCCCGTCCGCGCCAAGATGGAAGGCCGCGACCCCGGCCTGCCCCAAGCCCTCGCCGACCTCTTTCCCGCCCGCCTCGTCGACTCCGAACTCGGCGAGATTCCGGAGGGGTGGGACGTTGCGTCGCTGCCTGAGGTCGCCGACGTCAACCCGACGCGCGCACTCCGAAAGGGTGTCTCGGCGCCTTATCTCGACATGGCGAATATGCCGACGAATGGACACTCGGCCGACGAAGTGATCGACCGTAAGTTCGGATCAGGGATGCGTTTCATCAACGGCGACACGCTTGTTGCGCGGATCACACCCTGCCTTGAGAACGGGAAGACAGCGTTCGTCGACTTCCTCGAAGATGGCCAGGTGGGCTGGGGATCGACCGAGTACATCGTCTTGCACCCGAAGGCACCACTGCCGGAGGAATACGCTTACTGCCTCGCCCGCAGCGCGGAGTTCCGAGAGTTCGCGATCCAGAGCATGACGGGCACCAGCGGCCGCCAGCGGGTGCCGGCGGAATCACTCACGCACTTCCGCGTGGCAGTGCCGCCGAGACCGATAGCTGAGGCATTCGGCCGTGCCGTCAAGCCAAGATTCGCACGGGCCAGCGCAGCCGTCCGCGAGTCCCGCACGCTTGCCGCCCTGCGTGACGCGCTGCTACCCAAGCTCATCTCCGGCGAGCTGCGGGCGCAAGACCCCAAACGCTTCGTGGTCCAGGGCGCATGAAGGCACACGCCAATCCGCCTGGGGATTCCAGCAGGCAATCCATTCGCGATCTAGGGCACGAGGAAGCACGTAAATTTCTGCTAAAGCCAGAAAGCTATTGCTCCCTCGATCTACCTCCGTATATCGCTTTTGGGGAGTTGATCAGCGATGTTCATCGGGTGCTTGAGGGACACAAACTATCGGATCAGAGGCTTTCCAGCCCGCGAGATTATGATGACGTCAATTACACCATTCTTCATAACAAGGACGGCAAATACTCATGGCGTCCATTCCAGCTGATTCATCCCGCCTTATACGTGTCGCTGGTTAACGCAATTACCGAGGAATGTAATTGGAAATTGATTCTCGATCGTTTCAATCAGTTCTCGGCCGATACCAGGATTCGGTGCCTGAGCTTCCCCATAGTGTCGTCCTCCAAGGAAAAGGATCGCGCGGAACAGGTTTCGCACTGGTGGCACGAGGTCGAGCAACGATCCGTAGAACTGTCACTTGACTACGACTACTTGATTGAAACCGATATCACGGACTGTTATGGCGCAATATACACTCACTCAATTGCATGGGCGCTGCATACGAAGCTTGAGGCGAAAAAAAGGGAAAATAGAAATAATCCTCGATTAATCGGAAATGTGATTGATTGGCACATCCAGGACATGAGACACGGCCAGACCAATGGAATTCCACAGGGATCGGTTCTGATGGATTTGATTGCTGAGATGGTGCTCGGCCTGGCGGACCTTGAGTTGTCCGAGCGCCTTGATAGCAAGGGATTTTCGGATTTCCAGATATTGCGCTACCGAGATGACTATCGTGTTTTCGTCAACAGCCCACAGGTCGGTGATGCGATCGTGAAATTGATCACCGAAACGACGACGGGGCTAGGATTAAAGCTTAGCGCAACAAAAACCAAGTCCAGCAATGGCATTGTGCGTTCCTCGATCAAGAGCGACAAGCGGGCATGGATGGCGAGAAAGCAGTCTGACAAAAGTCTCCAGAAGCATCTTCTGGTTATTCATGATCATGCTTCCAACTTCCCCAACGCGGGAAGTCTTGTAATTGCACTGAATGCTTATCACAAGCGGATTTCCAGAATTTCATCAATCATAGAAAATCCCATGCCTCTGATCGCTATAGTGGCCGATATTGCGTACTGCAACCCAAGGACATACGCCATATGCACAGCGATTATCAGCAAGCTGTTTAGCTTTGTTGAAAGCGACAATGACAGGCTTTCCATTGCTGATCGTATTAGAAAAAAATTCGATCAAATACCCAATACAGGACACATGCAAATCTGGCTACAGAGGATGACATTGCCGATTGATAAAAGCATTGACTACGCAGAAACGATCTGCAAAGTCGTGGCTGGTACTGCCGATCGACTTTGGAACAATGACTGGATTTCGTCCGCAGAGTTAAAGGCGGCCATAGACGCAACCAAGATCGTGGACATTTCAATGCGTGATGGACTTTCTCCCGTTATCCCGTTGAGCGAAGTGGAGCTGTTTCTCTCCAAGGTTACGGAGGGATACTACTCATGAACACGCTTGGCGCAGTCCCCGGTGGCGAGGTGTTGGTCTACGAAGCGGCCGACGACTCGGCTGGGATGGATGTGCGGTGGGCAGCGAACCTGGACATACCCGGCATCATGAGTAATATTGCACGAAATATTGAGTAATTTGTAATGACCTATCAGCGCCCGCAAGCCGCCGTCCTCGCTCGCCGCCTCGCGGAGCCGCGCCGCTTCGTCCAGGTGGTCGCCGGGCCGCGTCAGGTGGGCAAGACCACGCTGGTGCAGCAGGTGGTCGAGCAGGTGCGGCTGCCGGTGCAATTCGCCAGTGCCGACGAGCCGACGTTGCGCGGGGCGGAGTGGATCGCGCAGCAGTGGGAAGCGGCGCGGCTGATGGCGGATGCGGACGGCGCCGTGCTGGTGCTCGACGAGGTGCAGAAGATCGGCGGCTGGTCTGAGGCCGTGAAGCGGCTGTGGGACGAGGACACCCGCAAGCGGCGGCCGCTCAAGGTGGTGGTGCTGGGTTCGGCGCCGCTGCTGATCCAGCGCGGTCTGTCCGAGAGCCTCGCGGGGCGCTTCGAGGTGCTGTACCTGCCGCACTGGTCGGCGGCGGAGATGCGCACGGCGTTCGGCTGGACGGTGGAGCAGAGCATCTTCTACGGCGGTTATCCGGGCGCGGCGGCGCTGGCGGAGGATCATGGGCGCTGGGTGCGTTACGTGCGTGACGCGCTGATCGAGACCACGCTCGCGCGCGACGTATTGCTGCTCAGCCGCGTGGACAAGCCGGCGCTGCTGCGCCGCCTGTTCGAACTCGGCTGCCGCTACTCCGGGCAGATTCTTTCCTACACCAAGATGGTCGGCCAGCTTCAGGACGCGGGTAATACGACGACGCTCGCGCATTACCTCGATCTGCTGGCGGGCGCGGGCATGCTGGCCGGGCTGCCCAAGTTCGCGGGCGCGGCGGTGCGCATGCGCGCGTCGAGCCCGAAGTTGCAGGTGCTCGACACCGCGCTGCTGTCGGCGCTGGCCGGTTACACCTTCGACGAAGCGCGCGCCGACCGCGAGTATTGGGGGCGGCTGGTGGAGTCCGCCGTCGGCGCGCATCTGGCCAACGCCGCGGCGGCCGGCGGGTGTGAGTTGTTTTACTGGCGCGAGCGCAACCGAGAGGTGGATTTCGTGGTGCGCGCCGGGCGAAGGCTGACCGCCATCGAGGTGAAAAGCGGCCGTGCCGCGGAAGCCCTGCCGGGCATGGCGGCGTTCGCCGCCGCCTTCAAACCGCAGCGCAAGCTGCTGGTCGGCGGCGACGGCATACCCGTGGACGAGTTTCTGGTTCGCGACGTGGCGCATTGGGTGGGGCCGTGAGCACGTTCATCGGGTCCACTGCTCGGAACCGCAGCGACGGGCGGCTTGCGCGACGAGGAATTCCTGGATGAGTACCCCGGACGCCACCCCCGGCGGCGAAGTGCTGGTCTACGAGGCGGCCGACGGCTCGGCGCGGGTGGATGTGCGGCTGGAGCGGGAGACGGTCTGGCTGACGCAGCGGCAGATGGCCGAACTGTTCGAGACCACGCCCGAGAACGTGCTGATGCACCTGAAAAACATCTTTGCGGAAGGCGAATTGGACGAGCCAGCAACTGCTAAGGATTTCTTAGTAGTTCAAACCGAGGGTAAGCGGCAGGTCCGCCGCAGCCTCAAGCACTACAACCTCGACGCCATCATCTCGGTCGGCTACCGCGTCAACTCCAGACGCGGTGTGCGCTTTCGCCAGTGGGCGACCGGCGTGCTGCGCGAGCACCTGACGCAAGGGTTTTCGCTGGACCGGGAGCGCTTCGCGCGCAACGCCGCGGAGCTGGAAACCGCGCTGCAACGGGTGAAAAAGGCTGCCGCGGGCGAGGCACTCACCACGGACCAGGGGCGCGGGCTGGTGGAGGTGATCGCCCGCTACACGCAGACCTTCCTGTGGCTGCAACGCTATGACGAAGGCTTGCTGACCACCCCGCCCGGCAGCCCGGGCGGGGAGTTGCCGACGCCGGAGGAAGCTCGCGCCGCCATCGCGCGGCTGAAAGCCGATCTGATGGCCCGCGGCGAGGCATCCGAGCTGTTCGGGCGCGAGCGCGGGGACGCCTTCGCCGCCCTCCTGGGCAATCTGGAACAGACGGTGTTCGGCGAGCCCGCCTATCCGACCGTCGAGACCAAGGCCGCGCACCTGCTCTATTTCGTCATCAAGAACCACCCGTTTTCGGATGGCAACAAGCGCATGGGCGCGTTCCTGTTCGTGGATTTTCTCGCCCGCAACGGCCGCCTGCTGCGCGGCGGCGAGCCGGTCATCAACGACGTGGGGCTGGCGGCGCTGGCGCTGCTGGTGGCTGAATCGGACGCCCAGAACAAGGACGTGATGATCCGCCTGATCGAAAACATGCTGGCGGCACCGGGCAGATGAGTGCCTTCACCGAATCCGTCGTCGAGCAGGCCGCGCTGGCGTGGCTGGAAGCGGCTGGCTGGCAAGTCCGCAACGGCGCCGAGATCGCCCCCGGCGAACCCGCGGCCGAGCGCGACGACTACGGGCAGGTGGTGCTGGCCCGGCGCCTGCGCGATGCGCTGGCGCGGCTGAACCCGGCGCTGCCGGCTGAGGCGCTGGACGATGCGTTCCGCAAGCTGACGCGGCCGGGTTTGGAAAATGGGGGCGCAGACCTGATCGTGCGCAACCGCGCGCTGCACCGCCTGCTGGTGGACGGCGTGACGGTGGAATACCGCGACGCGGACGGCAGCATCCGCGGCGCGCAGGCGCAGGTGATCGACTTCGACGACCCGGCGGGCAACGACTGGCTGGCGGTGAACCAGTTCAGCGTGGTCGAGCAAAAACACAGCCGCCGGCCGGACGTGGTGCTGTTCGTCAACGGTCTGCCGGTGGCGGTGCTGGAATTGAAGAACGCCGCGGCCGAGAACGCCACGATCTGGAGCGCCTTCCAGCAGCTCCAGACCTACCAGGCCGAGGTGCCGGCGCTGTTCGCGCCGAATGCGCTGCTGGCGGTGTCCGACGGTGTCGAGGCGCGCGTGGGTACGCTCGGCGCCGGGCGCGAGTGGTTCAAGCCCTGGCGGACCATTGCGGGCGAGACGCTGGCCGGCGCGCATGTGCCGGAGTTGCAAGTCGTCATCGAGGGTCTGTGCGCGCCGCGGCGCTTTCTGGACCTGCTGCGCGACTTCATCGTGTTCGAGGACGACGGCGGCCGCATCGTGAAGAAGATGGCCGGCTACCACCAGTTCCACGCGGTGCAGGTGGCGGTGACCGAGACGTTGCGCGCTGCGGAGCTGCACCGCACGGCCGGTGGCGTGGCCGACCCCGAGGGTCGCTACGAGGCCGGCCGCAAGCCGGGCGGCCAGCCGGGCGACCGGCGCGTGGGCGTGGTGTGGCACACGCAGGGCTCGGGCAAGAGCCTGACGATGGCCTTCTACGCCGGCCGCATCATCCGCGAGAGGGCGTTAGAGAACCCGACGCTGGTGGTGCTCACCGACCGCAACGACCTCGACGACCAGCTGTTCGCCACCTTCGCCCGCTGCCGCGATCTGCTGCGCCAGCCGCCGGTGCAGGCGGAAAGCCGCGCGCACCTGCGCGAGCTGCTGGCGGTGGAAGCGGGCGGCGTGGTGTTCACCACCATCCACAAGTTCTTTCCGGAAGAGAAAGGCGACCGGCACCCGACGCTTTCGGAGCGCCGCAACATCGTGGTGATCGCCGACGAGGCGCACCGCAGCCAGTACGACTTCATCGACGGCTACGCGCGCCACATGCGCGACGCGCTGCCGCACGCCTCGTTCATCGGCTTTACCGGCACCCCGATCGAGCTCGCGGACGCCAACACGCGCGCGGTGTTCGGCGACTACATCAGCGTCTACGACATCCAGCGCGCGGTGCAGGACGGTGCCACGGTGCCCATCTACTATGAGAGCCGGCTGGCAAAGCTGGCGCTCCTTGATTCCGAGCGGCCGAACATCGACCCCGGTTTCGAGGAGGCCACCGAGGGCGAGGAGGTCGAGCGCAAGGAGAAGCTCAAGACCAAGTGGGCGCAGCTCGAAGCGGTGGTCGGTGCCGACAAGCGCCTCGCGCTGGTGGCCCGCGACATCGTCGAGCACTTCGAGCAGCGGCTGGAGGCGCTGGACGGCAAGGCGATGATCGTCTGCATGAGCCGGCGCATCTGCGTGGCGCTGTACCGTGAGATCGTGAAGCTGCGGCCAGAGTGGGACTGCGCCGATGACGAACACGGCGCGCTCAAGGTGGTGATGACGGGCTCGGCGTCGGACCCGGCCGACTGGCAGCCGCACATCCGCAACAAGCCGCGGCGCGAGGCGCTGGCCAGCCGCTTCCGCGATCCGAACGATCCGTTCAAGCTGGTGATCGTGCGCGACATGTGGCTCACCGGCTTCGACGCGCCGAGCCTCTCCACCATGTACATCGACAAGCCGATGCACGGCCATGGGCTGATGCAGGCGATCGCCCGCGTGAACCGCGTGTTCAAGGACAAACCCGGCGGGCTGGTGGTGGACTACCTGGGCCTGGCGCAGGAGCTGAAGGCCGCGCTGGCGACGTACACCGAGAGCGGCGGCACCGGGCGCACGGCGCTGGACCAGGACGAGGCCGTGGCCGTGATGCTGGAGAAGTACGAGGTCTGCGCCGGTCTTTTTCACGGTTTTGACCGGGCAAAGTGGACCACCGGCACGCCGGCAGAGCGGCTCGGCCTGCTGCCGGCCGCGCAGGAACACATCCTTATCCAGGAGCGCGGCAAGGAGCGCTGCCTGGGCGCGGTGCGCGAGCTGTCGCAGGCCTTCGCGCTGGCGGTGCCGCACGAGGCGGCGCTCGGCATCCGCGACGACGTGGCGTTCTTCCAGGCGGTGCAGGCCGTGCTCGCCAAGCGCGCGCCCGGCGACGCCCGGCCCGAGGAGGAGATCGAGCACGCGGTGCGGAACATCATCTCGCGCGCCGTGGCGCCCGAGGGGGTGATCGACATCTTCGCCGCGGCGGGGCTCGCCCGGCCCGACATCTCGATCCTGTCCGACGATTTTCTCGCCGAGGTGCGCGGCATGCCGCAGCGCAATCTCGCGGTCGAACTGCTGCAAAAGCTGCTCAGGGGCGAACTGGCCACGCGCCGGCGCAGGAACCTGGTGCAGGCGCGCTCGTTTGCCGAGATGCTGGAGCAGACGATCCGCCGCTACCAGAACCGCGCGATCGAGGCGGCGCAGGTGATCGAGGAGCTGATCGCGCTGGCCCGGGACATGCGCGAAGCCCAGGCCCGCGGCGAGGCACTGAAGCTGTCGGACGACGAACTCGCCTTCTACGACGCGCTCGAGGTGAACGACAGCGCCGTGCAGGTGCTCGGCGACGAGACGCTGCGCGACATCGCCCGCGAGCTGGTCGCCACCGTGCGCCGCAGCGTGACCATCGACTGGACCCTGCGCGAGAACGTGCGCGCGCAACTGCGCGTCATCGTCAAACGCATCCTGCGCAAGTACGGCTACCCGCCGGACAAGCAGGAGCGGGCCACGCAGACGGTGTTGGAACAGGCCGAACTGCTGTCATCGCAGTGGGCCGCCTGAGCCGACCCCGAGAACACCCGCCCAGGATCAGGATGCGCTGGCTCGATGCCGTCGCGCGCGCCTTTCCATATCACCGGACGCGGCGCCGGCATTGTGCGGCGTGCCACTGCTCCGCCCGCAACTCCGGCAAGCGGGACATGCCTCCGACCAGGAAGGGATTGATCCCTACTGTGCGCCCAACTCACGCGATCACCCCTGTCCGGAAGCGGACAAACACGACATCCGCCGCTGATTCGACAACCGTCAGCCCATGCAAATCAATCGATTGGGAGCAGGTATCGTTCTTGCACTGCACCAGAAGCCGGCGCCGTGCCGGCGTTGCGAGTGGCGATGCCATGCCCATCTTCGACTTCCGCTGCGAGAGCTGTGGCCAGACCTTTGAATTGCTGGTGCGCAGTGACCCGCCGCTGTGCCCGCACTGTGGCGGGCAGCACCTTGTAAAAATGCTGTCCGCGCCAGCCGCACCGGGCAAATCCAGGGAGATCATTGCCAGCGCCCGTCGCCAGGCGGCGCGCGAGGGGCATTTCAGCCATTACTCCAGTTCAGAGAAACCGCGCGGCTAGTCTGCTTTAACGGCCGGCACCGATCTCGTCCGCTTTCGCGCCGAGGCGCGGGTTTTGCTGCGCCGCCTCTCAACGGTGGCATCGGCGCTCGTTGGCTGTGCAGCCGGTTCAAAACCCATTCCCCCAAAAAAACCGGCCGCGGGAAGGGCATTCCCGCGGCCGGCGTTGCGCTCGGCGCGACGATCAGCGAATGATGTCGTAGCTGTAGTCGCTCTTGGCTGGAATGTTGGTGTTCTTGTCCATTTCGTCAAAGACCTTGTCGAGAATTCGCACCAGCACGTTCAGCCCACCCTGGTAGCCCCATACCGGGTAGCGGTGGTGGTGGTGGCGGTCGAATATCGGGAAGCCGATGCGGATCAGCGGGGTGCCGGTGTCGCGCTCCAGGTACTTGCCGTAGGTGTTGCCGATCAGGAAGTCGACCGGCTCGGTGAACAGCAGCGAGCGCATGTGCCACAGGTCCTTGCCGGCGTAGGCGTGGCAGCCTTTGCCGAAGGGCGAGCCGTCGAACAGCGTCTGCATCCGCTCCAGCCACTCCTTGCCGCCGTTGGTCGAGAGTACATGCAGCGGCTCGGCGCCCAGCTCCAGCAGAAAGCCGGTCAGCCCCAGGCAGAGGTCGGGATCGCCATAGAGTGCGAACTTCTTGCCATGCAGGTGGGCGGTGGAGTCGGCGATGGCATCGACCAGCCGGCCGCGCTCCTTCGCCAGTGCTTCCGGAATCGGTTTGCCGGTGAGTCGGGAGAGCTCCATCAGAAAGCGGTCGGTGGCGGCCACCCCCACCGGGTGGTTGAAGGCGGTCACCTCCTGTCCCTGTTCGGCACAGTATTCGAGGGTTTTCGGGGTGCAGAATTCCTGCATCGACAGGGTGGCCCTGGCATTCAGCGCCGCAGCGGTGTCGGCCAGCGTGGTGCCGCCGTCATACATGCGGAATTGGCCGTCGGTGGGGGTGTCCCAGACGTCGGAGGGGTCGCAGAGCATCGTGTAGTCGATGCCCATCAGATCGAAGATGCGGCGAATCTCCCGCTGGTTGCCGACGGTGTAGCCGTCGAAGCCACCGACGAAGTTGATTTTTTCGTTGGCGGCGCGAGGTTTGCCGTCCCAGAAGTGCTGCAGAACGCCCTTCAGCGCATTGTCGTAGCCGGTGATGTGGCTGCCGACGAAGGCTGGGGTGTGGGCGTAGGGCACGTCGAAATCCATCGGTACCGAGCCCTTCTCCTTGGCGTTCTGGATGAAGCCGTTGAGGTCATCGCCAATCACCTCGGCCATGCAGGTGGTGGAGACGGCGATCATCTTCGGCTGGTAGAGGTTGTAGGCGTTGGCCAGGCCTTCGATCATGTTGTTGAGGCCGCCGAACACCGCCGCATCTTCGGTCATGCTGGAGGAGACGCAGGAGCTCGGCTCCTTGAAGTGGCGGCTGAAGTGGCTGCGGTAGTAGGCGACGCAGCCCTGCGAGCCATGCACGAACGGCAGCGTGCCCTCGAAGCCGACCGCAACGAACACCGCGCCGAGTGGCTGGCAGGCCTTGGCCGGGTTGACGGTGAGGGCCTCGCGGGCAAAGTTCTTTTCGCGGTATTCCCAGGTCTTGGTCCATTCGATCACCCCATCGATCCTTTCATCCGGATGGGGGTTCTCGAAGTTCTGCTTCTTGTTCTTGAACATCTCCTTGTATTCCGGGCCACGGAACAGGTTGAAATGGTCAAGTACGGCTTCTGAGTTCTGGCTCATGCTGGCTCTCCTGTGGCGTGTCCGGGTCAGGCGGGGGCCGTGACCCGGGCATCGAGCTGTGGGCTTGGGTTCATTTCCAGGGCGTCTGGGTCATGCCCCACACCGGGTTGTTGATCGCCATGTCCATGTCGCGGGCAAAGATGGCGAAGCCGTCATAGCCGTGGTATGGACCGGAGTAGTCCCAGGAGTGCATCTGCCGGAACGGGACGCCCATCTTCTGGAACACATACTTCTCCTTGATGCCGGCGCCGACCAGGTCGGGCTGGATCTTTTCGACGAACTGTTCGAATTCGTAGCCAGTGACGTCGTCATAGATCAGCGTGCCATCCTTCACATAGTGGGTGGTGCGCTGGTAGTCGTCGTTGTGGCCAAATTCGTAGCCGGTGCCGACGATCTCCATGCCGAGGTCTTCATAGGCGCCGATGACGTGGCGCGGCCGCAGCCCGCCGACATAGAGCATCACCGTCTTGCCTTCCAGGCGTGGGCGGTATTTGTCGATCACCGCCTGCATCAGCGGCTGGTATTTGGCGATGACGCGCTCGGCGCCCTCCTTGATTGTGTCGTCGAAGTGGCCGGCGATCTCGCGCAGGGAGGCGGCGATCTTGGAGGGGCCGAAGAAGTTGTACTCCACCCAGGGGATGCCGTACTTCTCTTCCATGTGCCGGCTGATGTAGTTCATCGATCGGTAGCAGTGCAGCACGTTGAGCTTGGCCTTGGGGGTCGCTTCGAGTTCGGCGATCGAGCCGTCGCCCGACCACTGTGCGATCACCCGCAGGCCCATCTCTTCGAGCAGGATGCGCGACGACCAGGCATCGCCGCCGATGTTGTAGTCGCCGATGATGGCGACATCGTAGGGGCTGGATTCGAATCTGGCGGGGGCATCGGGGTCGACCTTGTCGAACACCCAGTCGCGGATGGTGTCATTGGCGATGTGGTGGCCCAGCGACTGGGAGACGCCGCGAAAGCCCTCACAACGCACCGGCACGATGGTCTTGCCGCCAAACTCCTTCGATTTTTTCTTCGACACCGCCTCGATGTCGTCGCCGATCAGGCCGATCGGACATTCCGACTGTACGGTGATGCCCTTGTTGAGCGGAAACAGATCCTCGATCTCATCCATGATCTTCTCCAGCTTCTTGTCGCCGCCGAAGACGATGTCCTTCTCCTGGAAGTCCGACGTGAACTGCATGGTCACGAAGGTGTCCACGCCGGTGGTGCCGATGTAGTAGTTGCGCCGCGCGGCCCAGGAGTACTGGCCGCAGCCGACCGGGCCGTGGGAGATGTGGATCATGTCCTTGATCGGCCCCCACACCACACCCTTGGAGCCGGCATAGGCACAGCCACGAATGGTCATGACGCCGGGGACCGACTTGATGTTCGACTTGACGCCGCAGTCGGTTTTACCCTCTTCGAAGGTGTTGAGGTGTTTGGCGCGCTTCTTGACGGTCTTGTCCGGATAGACCTTGAGCACCTCATCGATCAGCTCTTTGTTGCGTGCCTTGGTTTGCTCGACGGTCAGGCTCATGTTGGCCTCCTCATTGACGTTGAACTGAAATTCTGTGAACCCCGGCGGATGGCGCCGTCCTGCTGGTTGACTGCGCTGCTTCTGGCGCCATTCGCGGAGATTCCACCCCTGTCACCAGGAGAGGGGTGGATTCCGTTGGCGCGCCTCAGGCGACTGCCGACGCAGCGCTCTGACCGACGATCGACTCATCGACCCGCTTCATGATGCCGTGCTCCATCAGCAGATCTTCGAGCTCATCCATGGTGATCGGGGTGGGGATGGTGCCCTTGCCGCCGTTCTCATGGATCTTTCTGGCCAGCGTGCGGTACTCCTCGGCCTGCTTGCTCTCCGGTGCGTACTCCATCACCGTCATCCGCCGCAGTTCGGCGTGCTGGACGACGTTGTCACGCGGCACGAAGTGGATCAGCTTGGTGCCGAGCTTGGCGGCCAGCGCTTCGGAGAGTTCCAGCTCCTTGTCGGTCTGGCGCTCGTTGCACACCAGGCCCCCCAGGCGCACGCCGCCGGAGTTGGCGTACTTCAGAATGCCCTTGGAGATGTTGTTGGCCGCGTACATGGCCATCATCTCGCCGGACATGACGATGTAGATCTCCTGCGCCTTGTTCTCGCGGATCGGCATGGCAAAGCCACCGCACACCACGTCACCGAGCACGTCGTAGGAGACGTAGTCGATGCCTTCGTAGGCGCCTTCCTCTTCCAGGAAGTTGATCGAGGTGATCACGCCACGCCCGGCGCAGCCGACACCCGGTTCCGGTCCGCCCGACTCGACGCAGCGGATATCCTTGTAGCCCGTCTTCATCACCTGTTCGAGTTCGAGATCCTCGACGCTGCCTGCCTCGGCGGCCAGGCTGAGGATGGTGTCCTGTGCCTTCGCATGCAGGATCAGGCGGGTGGAGTCGGCCTTGGGATCACAGCCGACGATCAGGATTTTCTGTCCCATGTCGGCCAAGGCCGCCAGGGTGTTTTGTGAAGTGGTGGATTTGCCGATTCCGCCCTTGCCGTAAAAGGCGATCTGCCGTAGTTCTGCCATTACCATCTCCTTACAAAGTTTTGGTCGTGAAAGGTGCCCGAATTCGCTGCGGCCTCGTGGCCCATGCGGCAGAAGACCATACCGGCCAGAGCAACTGCCTTTGCAACCCCTTATGGTTTTTCGTATCGGCTGCAAATCCGGCAAACATCGACTGCGCAATCGATCCAGTGCAGTCCGCGTGCCATCCATGATATTTTTTCTCAAGCGATTGAATTTAAATTAATTTTTTAAGATCTTTCGAAAAGTTAGGGTATTCGGTGATTCAGGCAGGCTGTTGCAAAGGCGACAAAGCCGTCGACTCTGTCGCAAAGGGTACAGATTGGCAGTCTGAGCTCTGAAAGGCGCAACAGGCTGTTTTTCAGGCAGTTGCAGGCCAGGTCGTGATTGAAGGACAGGTCGGAACGGAAGTTGCTGAATCTGGCGGCAGGTGTTGGAGCAAGAATGACCGGAGGGTGAGCCATGCAGGTTGGAGTGGGGAGTGCCACCGCAGTGGAAAACAAGCGGGTGTTCATCGTCGACAGTGACGAGATCATCCGCGCGGTACTGCAATTCATGCTGCATGACGAGTACGAGGCGCATGAATTGGCGACCCCGGCGGCGGCCGTGGCCAAAGGCATCGACTGGAAGCCGGATCTGCTGGTGCTGGGAGGCGCCACCCTGCGTGAGCTGGGTCTGGCCGACTTGCCGCAGATCAAGTCAGAACTGGGCGGGGTGAAGATTCTGCTGGTGACCGAAGCGGGAGAGAATGTGGTGGCACAAGCGGCGCTGGATGCAGGAGTTGCCGATGCGCTGCTCCTTCAGCCGCTGACGGTGGAGTCGGTGCGCCGCACCGTCAACAGGCTGTGCGGACGTCGCACGCAACGCACCGTCAAACTGCATCAGATCTGATGGCGACGGCGGATCTGGCCGTTGCGACCAGAGCGCGGCCGCATCGGGTCGTTACGCGCCGACCCTGACCAGGACGCGGCCGACGGACTTGCCCGCCAGCATCCGTTCGATCTGCGTTGGCAGCTCTTCCAGCGTGATCTCGCGGGCGATCAGGTCGAGTGGCAGGCTGTCCCAGCTGCTGGCCAGCCGCCGCCAGAAGGCGGCCTTGATCGCTGGCGCCAGCTCCACCGAGTCGACGCCCAGCAGGTTCACGCCACGCAGAATGAACGGCATGATCGATGAACTGAGACTGGTCGAGGAGAGCTGCCCGCAGCATGCGACTGAGCCGCCATAGTTGAGCGATTTGAGGATCTGTTCGAGGGTGTCGCCGCCCACCGTGTCGATGGCCCCTTGCCACAGGGGTTTCAGCAGTGCCCTGGGCGAGCGTTCGGCGAGAGTGTCGCGGTCGATCACCCGCTTTGCACCCAGTTTCGACAGGTAGTCGGCCTGCTCGATCTTTCCGGAACTGGCCACCACCTCGTAGCCGAGCCGGGCCAGCAGCGCCACGGCCAAGCTGCCGACACCGCCGGTGGCACCGGTGACCAGCACTTCGCCCTGCTCGGGCAGCAGGCCCATCCGTTGCAGCTTGTCGACGGCGATCGCCGCGGTGAGCCCGGCTGTGCCGAGAATCATCGCTTCGCGCGGGCTCAGCTCGGTGGGCAGTGGAATGGCCCAGGCGGCCGGAACCCGAATGTATTCGGCAAAGCCGCCGGCGGTGTTCATGCCGAGGTCGTAGCCAGTGACGACGACCGGCATCCCTGGTGTGAAATCGGGATGGGTGGATGCTTGCACGACGCCGGCCGCGTCGACGCCGGGGGTGTGCGGATAGTGGCGGGTGATGCCACGGTGACCACTGGCCGAGAGGGCATCCTTGTAGTTGAGTGACGAGTAGTGAACGGCGATCAGCAGTTCACCCTCCGGCAGTTGGTCGATCGAGCGGGTGACGACGCTGCTGCCGTAGAGGCCATCGCGAATCTCGCTGGTTTGCAGGGCACGGAACTGGTTCATGGCAGTTCGCCGGCAATCTGCTGTTGTAAGGAGAGATTTTCGGCCATGGCCATCGAAGCCGCTGGCCGTGACAGATGCCCGCCCAGTCGCTGCCGCAGTTGCCCCATGCTCAGCCCCATGCGTTCAGGCAGCGAGCGTTTTTCGACATAGGCGACCTTGAAGATGTCGGCTTCATTCACCTGCCGGCCGAGGTATTCATCGCTGGTCATCAGCTCATCGATCAGACCATGGGTGAGCGCCTTCTGCCCATACCAGACCTCACCGGTCGCCACCTGTTCGATGGCAAGCTGGGGGCGGTGGCTGGTGACGAAATGCTTGAACAGTGCATGGGTCTCTTCGAGCTCTTCGATGAACTTTTCGCGTCCCTTCTCGCTGTTTTCGCCAAAGAGTGTCAGGGTCCGCTTGTATTCGCCGGCGGTCAGCAGTTCATAGTCGATCTCATGTTTTTTCAGCAGTCGGTGGAAGTTGGGCAGTTGGGCGACGACGCCGATCGAGCCGATCATGGCGAAAGGGGCCGCCAGCAGCCGGTTGGCGATGCAGGCCATCATGTAGCCGCCGCTGGCGGCCACCATGTCGACGCAGATGGTGAGCGCAATGCCGTGATTGCGGATGCGATCGAGTTGCGAGGCGGCAAAACCATAGGCATGCACCATTCCGCCGCTGCTTTCGAGCCGGACCAGCACCTCGTCCGCCGCAGTGGCCACCGCCAGGATCGCGCTGATCTCCTCGCGCAGTTGCCGGGTTTGTGATGCGCGAATGTCTCCTTTGAAGTCAATGACATAAATGTGTTTTTTTGGCAGAACATCACCTTTTTTGCGTGCCTTTTCGAGCTGTTTCCGCTCTTTTTTCCACAGCTTCAGAGCCGGTTCAGAGAGCGTGGCGTGGCGCAGGATGTCGGCCTGCTGCTCCCACTCATGGTTCAGTTTGCGCACCTCGATCTGGCCGTGTGCCGCCTTGCGCTGGCGCTGCGAGAGTGCGGCGATGCCGGCAACCAGCAGCAGAACGAGAATGAGCAGGGTCAGCCCCTTGGCGAGAAAAAGCGCGTACTCCAGCAGTGCTGCGGTCACAGATGGCTCCTGACAGGGATGAAGAACAATACGGAGGGCCAGCGGTCGTCCGCCACTGCCTGTTATTGTTGCAGTTGCCGCAGATAGCTTTCGATCAGCCAGCCCGAAATCGACACCGAACCGGGCACCTTCGGCAGATTTTTGTAGTGGAACCAGCCCGCCTCCACCACTTCGACGCCATCGGCCTTCACCTCACCGGCCAGGTAGTCGGCATGAAAGCCCAGCATCAGGTTGTTGGGAAAGGGCCAGGCCTGACTGCTGAGGTAGCGTGGATTGGTGACCTGCACGCCCACCTCTTCGAGCACTTCGCGGTAGAGGGCCTGTTCAGCCGACTCGCCCGGTTCGATGAAACCCGCCAGAGTGCTGAACATGCCGGGTGGAAATTGGGGCGAACGCCCGAGCAGCAGCTCTTCACCGCGGGTGACCAGCACGATGATGCAGGGTGACAGGCGCGGGTAGTTCAGCAGCCTGCAATTCGGGCACTCCTTGGCACGGTCAGTCGCATGGTCCTGCATCGGGCTGGCACAGCGGCCGCAGTAGCGGTGGGTGCGGTGCCACTGCACCATCTGCCAGGCCCGGCTGGCGGCGGCAAAGAGGTCGCCATTGGCGAGGCTCAGCAGCGCGCGCAGGTCAGTCAGGACAAAGCCGGATGGCAGCGGTTCGGTCGCTTCGGCGGTAAAGCAGGGGTGTCCCCGGAAGGTGCCGATGTAGTGCTCGCTGTCACGGTCGAGGTTGAGCCAGCGGCATTGGCCCTGATCGAGTGGTTGCCAATGGGGCGCCTCGGTCGACATCACCAGGCGATCGCCGACAAAGGCGATGCAGTAACTCTCCTGGTAGCCATGCGGACGGAGGTTGCCGGGTTCGAACTCACTCAACTCCTGCCAGAACATCGCTTCTATCCCACTCTGCGTTGATCACCATTCGGGCGCAAAACCCCGTAACTGCCTGAAGACTATCAGCACGGAGCGGGGTTAACAATCTGCATGCCGATGAGTCGTGGCGGAGCGGGCCATGCGCTGCGGCGCTTCAGGAGAAGTCGTTTCCGAGTGAGTCGCGGATGTGGCGGGGGATGGGATCGACCCAATGCTGATAGCCTGGGTGGTCGATGCCGGCGGCCAGTGGGGCACCATTGTGGATGGCGGCAATCATCGCGGGGGTGAATTCGAAGCGCAGAAAATGGACCGACGAGGTCTTTTCGCTGTCCGCGCGCTCCATGTCCTCGTCGGCGATGGCGTGAACGGCGTCGAAACCGGCGACCCTGATCCAGACCCGATTCTCGATGTCGACCAGTTGGGCCAAGGCGGCGCGGCGCTCGACGGCATCCTCGATCTCGATCATGAAGGTGGCCTTGAGATTGGTGCCATCCGGAATCAGCGGGTTGTAGGCGTCGAGTTCATCCTGAATCGCCGCGGATTCAAAGATTCGCTCGGCCCGCAGCATCTCCTGGATCTGATACTGCATCGACAGCCGGTCCTCGAAGTAGAGCACCGCACAGGGGCCAATCGGCAGCCGGCGATTCCGCTTGTGTTCGATGATCCGCGCCCGGAACAGCGGACGTTGCTCGGCATACTGCTCCAGCGACAGCAGATCGCCGCGGGTCAACTTTCCAGCCATGTCTGTTCAGCTCCGATGGATCGTCATCGTGGGTTGGGCCATGTTACCAGAACCCCAAGCGGCCACGTCAGCCGTGCCGCTGGCCGCTTCGAACATTGCCGTTTGCCTGGCGGGGCGTCGGTTTCATGCGGTTGCCGCGCTGCATGATCAGTTCCGGCTGGGGTTTGATGCTCGGATCGGGCTCGAAACCGGGCACCGTTTCACTCGGCAGGGTGCGCTTGAGCAGCCGTTCGATGCCGGTCAGCAGTTTTGCTTCATCGACACAGACCAGCGAGATGGCTTCGCCCTGGGCGCCGGCGCGGCCGGTGCGGCCGATGCGGTGAATGTAATCTTCCGCCACGTTGGGCAGTTCGAAGTTGATCACGTGCGGCAGTTCATCGATGTCGATGCCACGGGCGGCGATGTCGGTTGCGACCAACACCTGCAACTGGCCAAGCTTGAACTCCGACAGGGCGCGGGTGCGGGCGTTCTGGCTCTTGTTGCCATGGATGGCCAGTGCCGGAATGCCACTTTTGTCCAACTGCTCCGCGAGGCGATTGGCCACATGCTTGGTGCGGGTGAACACCAGCACCTGATACCACTGGTGCTGCCGGATCAGATGGGTCAGCAGTTCGCGCTTGCGCTCCCGATCGACCCGATAGACCTTTTGCGTCACCGCATCGGCCGGCGCATTGCGCCGCGCCACCTCGATATGGGTGGGGCTGTTCAGCAATGTATTTGCCAGCGTTTTGATTTCATTTGAGAAGGTTGCAGAGAAGAGCAGGTTTTGCCGCTTTTTGGGGAGCAGCGCAAGAATGCGGCGGATGTCATGGATAAACCCCATGTCGAGCATCCGGTCGGCTTCGTCCAGCACCAGAATCTCCACCTGCGACAGGTTGACCGTGCGCTGCTGGAGGTGGTCGAGCAAGCGACCCGGCGTGGCGACCAGGATGTCGACACCGCGCCGCAGCCGTTCGATCTGTGGGTTGATGCCGACGCCACCAAAAATCGCGGTTGAGGTGCTGCGCAGATACTTGCCGTAGCCGCGGATGCTCTCCTCGATCTGGGCGGCCAGTTCACGGGTCGGTGCCAGAATCAGCGCCCGAATGGGGCGGTGGCCATTGGCAGGCGCTGGAGTGTCAGCAAGGCGTTGCAGAATCGGCAGCGTGAACCCGGCCGTCTTGCCGGTACCGGTCTGCGCGGCGGCAAGGAGATCACCACCGGCCAATACGGTGGGAATCGCCTGCTGCTGAATCGGCGTCGGGTCGGTGTAGCCCTGGTCGGAGAGGGCGCGAAGAATTTCATTGGCAAGGCCGAGGGTGGCAAAACTCATGGGATTCCTGAAAGTGGGAAAGACAAAGCATCCTGCATCGTCATCGATGCAGCAAAGCGGCATGGGTTGGATCGCGAGACGGCGACAGTGAGGTGAATGGCGGGCAACTGCTGGTTGCAGGCATTGCGTGGACGCCGCCATCATACCACACTCTCTGCTGCGCGGCCGTTGTATCCGATTCGGGGGTGGAGCGGTTTGCCGGCGGTCTCTTGACGCTGGCGCAGCGCTTCACTACATTGCCGCCTTCGCGCTGCTGGCCCGACGCAGGCGGATGAAGGTCCCCTTCGTCTAGTGGCCTAGGACACCGCCCTTTCACGGCGGTAACAGGGGTTCGAGTCCCCTAGGGGACGCCAACCCGATGGGGCTTGCAGTGGGTCGCGAAAATTGTAGAATGTGCGTCCGTTTGCGGTGAGTCGAAGATCACGCGGGCGAAGGTCAAAAAGCGGGAATAGCTCAGTTGGTAGAGCGCAACCTTGCCAAGGTTGAGGTCGCGAGTTCGAGCCTCGTTTCCCGCTCCAATCAAAAAGGCGCCATGGTGATGAAGACCATGGCGCCTTTTTCGGTTCGGGTCCGCTGGATCAGATGCGGAACTCTTCGGTGCGTCGACCGTTTTTCTCCATCTCGCGCAGCCATTTCGGTTTTGCGCCGATGCCGGACCAGGTCAGACTTGGGTCGGATGGGTGGCGGAATTTCGGTTGCAACTTGCTGCGGCCTTTGCGTTTGGATTTCTCCGCACCGCCGATCTCCACGGTCAGACCGGCGGAGTCGGCCAGCGCCTTGATCTGTGCGGCCACCTCATCCTTGCGCTGCTCCTCGCGCTTGCTGATCAGGGCCTGAATCTTTTTTGAAAGCTCTTTGAGTTCGTCGTCACTCAGGGTGGTAATATCTGGAAGCATCGGTTTCTCCTGTGAATGAATTTCAGCAAGTATAACGATCAAATCGCTGGGGTTGAATATTTAATTTCAATTGCGCCTGTTCTGGTCTGGCTCTCTTGCTGTCGCTTTTGTGGGGCAGGTGATCCTGAATCCTTACATGAAATCATTGCTGCAGGGCAGCCGTTACCGGCATGGTGCTTAAAGGTTTTCTTTTTCTGGTCGAGGTGAAAGGCAGGTCTTATGGTTGCGGCATTGGATATCAGGAATTTGACCAAGAGCTATGCCACGGGAAAGTTGGCCTTGCGTGGTGTCGATCTGCGGGTCGAACAGGGGGATTTCTTTGCCCTGCTCGGTCCCAATGGAGCTGGCAAGTCGACCCTGATCGGCACGGTTTCGGGTCTCGTCAATAAAAGTGGCGGCACCGTCGAGATTTTTGGCCATGACATCGATCGGGAATTTTCGCTGGCCAAGAAGCAGTTGGGTGTCGTGCCGCAGGAGTTCAATTTCAATCAGTTCGAAAAGGTGATCGACATTGTCATGACGCAGGCAGGGCTCTATGGATTGCCAGTGACACTGGCGCGGGCACGGGCCGAGAAGTATCTCGGCAAGCTGGGGCTGTGGGAGAAGCGCAATGAACGCTCCCGTTTTCTTTCGGGCGGCATGAAGCGGCGATTGATGATCGCCCGGGCGCTGGTGCATGAACCACGCATGCTGATTCTCGATGAGCCGACTGCCGGGGTGGACATCGAGCTGCGCCGTTCGATGTGGGATTTTCTCAAGGAGATCAACAGAGATGGCACCACGATCATCCTGACGACCCACTATCTGGAAGAGGCTGAAAGCCTGTGCCGCAACATTGCGATCATCGACCAGGGCAGCATCGTTGCCAACACCGACATGAAGAGCCTGTTGCAGCAGTTGAACACTGAAACCTTCGTGCTCGATCTGCGGCAGAATCTCGATCAGGCACCGCAACTGACCGACTACCGGCTGCGGCTGATCGATGCGCACACGCTGGAGGTCGATCTGCTCAAGGCGCAGAGTCTGAATGACTGCTTTGGCCAATTGTCGGCATTGGGCATCGAGGTGATCAGCATGCGCAACAAGAGCAACCGTCTCGAGGAGCTGTTCCTCAACATGGTCGAGAGCAGTCAGAATAAAAATGGAGCGGTGGCATGAACTGGCTGGAACAGTGGCGCGCCTTGTTGACGATTGTCGTGCGGGAGGTGCGGCGTTTCACGCGTATCTGGATGCAGACCCTGCTGCCGCCGGCGATCAGCACCGGGCTCTATTTCGTGATCTTCGGGGCGCTGATCGGGGCACGGATCGGCAAGATGGGCGGTTATGACTACATGGAATTCATCGTTCCGGGGCTGGTGATGATGGCCGTGATCACCAATGCCTATTCCAATGTGGTGTCGTCGTTCTACAACACCAAATTCCAGCGCTCGATCGAGGAGATGCTGGTCTCGCCAACGCCGAACTACATCATCCTGCTCGGCTATGTACTGGGCGGAACCGCCCGTGGGCTGATGGTGGGTGCGATCGTGATTGCGCTGTCGCTCTTTTTCACCCATCTCCAGGTCCATCATATGCTGGTGACGCTGATGGTGGTGGTGATGACGGCAGTGCTGTTTTCCCTCGGCGGTTTCATCAATGCGGTGTTTGCCGAGAGTTTTGATGACATCTCGATTGTGCCGACCTTCGTGTTGACGCCACTGACCTATCTGGGTGGGGTGTTCTATTCGATCGATCTGCTGCCTGAGTTCTGGCGGCAGGTATCGTTGCTGAATCCGATTCTCTACATGGTCAACAGCTTTCGTTATGGCATTCTTGGCGTTTCGGATGTTTCGATCGGTTGGGCACTCGGCATGATCTTCTCCTGCATCGTCGTGCTGGCGCTTTATGCGTTGAGCCTGCTCAATCGGGGTGTCGGCATTCGCTCCTGATCTGCTTCTTCAGCGCGCTTCGTGCCCGATCTCGTGCAGCAGGTCGATCTGCGCGAAGTAAAGCGCGGTACGGATCGGTCGGGCATCGATGTGGCCCATCAGGGTGCGGTAATCGAGCAGTTGCTGCCGGTACTGCCCGGTTTCACGCGCCAGAAACGCATCCAGTGCCTCGTCCGCTGTGGGTCTGCTGCTTTTATAGTCGATGATCCAGCGTATACCGCTGTGATTGACGAAGGTGCGATCGATCACGCAGTGGCGCAGTTCGCCATCGATCCAGCCGCTGACTGCGAGCTCGTTCTCGGCCTGCTGATGCAGCGGATCGAGCAGCCAGCGAAAGGTGGGTGACTGCAGGCAATCCTGCACGATCTGCTGCAGCCGTGTCACCGCGGGCACGGCTGCGCCCCGGTAGCCGAGCTGCCGCAGCATCGCCAGCCAGCCATCGCGGCTGCGGGCGAGGCGTTGGGAATCCCACTGTGCAATGCCCTCCTGCGCAACGGTTTCGATCGCGCGGTGCAGCAGCTCGCCGAACTGGCGGGCGCCCTGCGTGTCGAGCTCGTCCAGTTGGAGCTTGAACCGCAGCCGTTGCGGGTCGTAGGGAAAGTCATGACCACGAAAGCGGCTCAACAGGCCGTCATCGGGCAGATGCGGCGCGGCGAAGTCGGCCGGCAGTCGATGCCACTGCGCGGCGCTTTTGGCTTCGCCGTCGATCTCGTCGACCGCTTCGATCCAGCGTGCTTCGGGCAGGATTCCGGGCCAGAGCATGGCCAGAAAGCTGCGTCTGTCGGGTGCGCGTGGCTGGCCGCTCGGGTCGCGCTTGACGGTGGCGAACAGATGCAGGCGGGCGCGGGCGCGGGTGGCGGCGACATAGAGCAGGCGAATCGCCTCCTGCGCCTCGCGCTTGCGCTCGATCTCCTTCAGGTAGCCGTTGATCGGGTTCGATTGCGCCCTGTCCGCGCCAGGGGCAATCGGCGCCATCAGCAATCTGGGGGCGTGCGGGCCGCGGTTGACATGCCAGTTGAGCAGTTTCTCCTTGGCCGGAGGCGGACTCTGTTCCAGACCGGGCAGCAGCACGACATCGAACTCGAGACCCTTGGCCTTGTGGATGGTCAGCAGCTGCACCCGGGTCTGACCCTGGCTTGGGGCATGGAGGCGGGAGAGTTCGGCATCGAGCTGGTCGAGATCGAGCGGCAGACCCGGGGTTTCGATTCGCTCCAGCAACTGAAAATAGGCTTCGGCCTCGTCATGGGCCTGTGCCGATCGCAGCGTCGCTGGACCACCGAGCAGCAGCCAGCAGCCTTCGATCCAGTCCCGCAGTGGCCGGCGTCGCGCCTGTTGCAGGCTGGGGGTGATCCGTGTCAGCAGCCGCTGACAGCGCTGCGCACCGTCGCTGGAGAGTTGTGCGCAGCGCTTCGCCTGCTGCAACAGTTCGATCACCGGGTCTTGCCCCTGGTCTGCGATCAGGGTCAGGTCGGCGAGCGTGAGCCCCACCAGTGGGGAGCGCAGCAGTGCGAACCAGGCCAGCCGGTCGGCCGGAGCGAGCAGGGCAGCGGTCAAAGTGCGCAGATCCTGAATGGCGATGCGGCGCTCCAGCGGCTCGACCTCGACCGCCGAAAAGGCGATGCCGGCCGATTTCAGCTCGCTGATCAGCGGCTGCAGATGGGTTCTGGCGCGCACCAGCACGGCAATGGTGTGCTCTGGCTGTTGCAGCGCCTGTTGCAGGCAGGTCACCAGCGCCTTGGCTTCGAGCAGGCGTGCGCCTGGGCCGCTGAGCAGGGTGGCGGTGATGGCATCCGGTGTCGCCGTGCTGCCGTCGAAGGCCGTGGCCCGACTGTAGGGCACCGCACCGATCGCCAGCGATTCATCGCTGGGAAAGGCGTTGCCGATCGCATCGTTGATCCACTCCACCACCTGGCGGGTGGAGCGGAAATTGGTGGTCAGGCGCACGGCATCGAGCGGCAACTGGTTGAAATTTCCGTGGAATGCAGCGAGGAAGTGGCTGACGTCGGCTTCGCGAAAGCGGTAGATCGACTGCATGGGATCGCCGACCAGGAACAGCGTGCGGCCGTCGCCCGCTTCCCAGCCATGGGTGAGCCGGCTGAGCAGCGCGATCTGTGTCGAGGAGGTGTCCTGGAACTCGTCGACCAGCAGGTGGCGAATCTGACTGTCGAGCGCCAGCGCCAGATCGGTGGGCTGTTCGTCGCCGCCAAGTGCCCGCAGTGCCGCCGCAGCGACTTCGTTGTGATCGATCTCGTTGCGCCGCTGGAATACCAGTTTGAGCAGGGCGGCGAGCGGTTTGAGCAGCGCGATCAACGCTTGCAGCAGCGCCCAGTGCTGGTCGCTGTAGCCGTGCCTCGGCAGCCCCCGAATCTCCAGCAGTGCCTCGCGGCTGGCGCCATCGTCGGCGAGTGAGGCAAGCAGTTGGCCCATCTGCGCCTTGCGCTCGCTCAGCAGGCTTTTCTGCTGTGGGTCGCGTGCATCGCTGGCGGGTGGAAAGCCCTGGTTCCTGTCGATGCGCTTGCGCCACTCGCCTTCGCCGGTCAGCAGCAGTTGGGTCAGCGCCTGCCAGGCGGGCAGGGCGCTGTGCTCGGCTGGTGGCGGCAGCGGACTGGACAGCAGCGGCAGGATCGGCGAATCGATCTGGGCCAGATGCAGCTGATCGACCGCGAAACGGACCAGCGGCCAGAGTGTGTCGGGCAGGTTGCGCAGCGTGCGTGCGGCATCGGCGAGCCGTTCGTCGATCAGTTCGGTCAGACAGCGCTCGAGGTGGTGGCGAAGCTGCTCGCCCTCTTCCAGATAGAGGTGGGGCAGCCACTGGTCGCGAATCTTCAGCAGCTCGACGAACAGCCGTTCGGCGCGGTCGAAGTCATTGTCCAGATGCAGCAGCAACTGCTCCAGTGCATCGGCCCAGGGGACTGCATCGTTCAGGCTGTCGAGCAGCTCCCGGGCGGCGTCGTGGTAGGCTGGTTCGCTTTGATCGGCGAGGTGGGCATTGAAGGCGAGCCCGGCCGCCAGCGGCAGCCGCCGCACCAGTCGGCCATTGAAGCTGTCGATGGTGCAGATGTTCAGCCGGTTGGGATTTTCGAGCAGCCGCCAGCCATGGCGTTGATCCTGCGCCAGTGCCTGCCGTGCCAGATGCCAGTTCTCTAGCCGATGGGGCTCGGCGGGTGGCGCACTCTGCGCGCCATGCAGCGCTGCCAGGATGCGCGCCTGCATCTCTGCCGCCGCCTTGCGGGTGAAGGTGATGGCCAGAATCTCCTCGGGGCGGGAGACCTGGGCCAGCAGTCGCAACATGCGGCGAATCAGCAGCTCGGTCTTGCCGGAGCCGGCCGGTGCCTGCACGATCAGCGAGCGCGTGGTGTCGAGTGCCGCGTCACGGGCCGGGCTGTCGATGGGCAGCTTCAGGGTGCTGACTTCAGCCATGGTCATCGATCCGGCAGAGGGGGCGGTGCGGACAATATTCGCAACTGTGCGGCAGGCGCTTGGGTGTCACGCGGGCGATGCCGGCGGCAAACTCCTCGGCGAGCCGGGTCAGATGCTGCTGCCAGAGGTCAATCTGCGTGTTCCAGGGGTCTGTCGCCATTTCGTCGTGCCGGGGCAGCTTGATGCCGGGGGCCAGATCGTCGTGCGCACCGAGTCCGGCCAGCTTGCTGCGTTCGGTGTCGAGCATGAAGAAAGCGATGGCGGCGATCGGCTGGCGGTCGTCCTGTTGCAGCAGGTAGAGCGGCAATTGTGGCTCATCTGGACGCTCGCCCAGCCATTCGGTCACATTGTGTTCGCTGCCCTTGTAGTCGATCAGCAGCAGGCTGCCATCCTCGAGCCGATCGATGCGGTCGGCGCGGGTGCGCAGCCGCAGCGGGCCGATCGAAAGCGCTGCTGGCTGCTCGACCGTGACCGTGAAAGGCGGGCGTTGCAGGTCGAGCAGAAGAGCGGTCTGCAACAGCCGCAGCAGCCGCTGGCGTTCGATCTGCCACAAACGACCGGCGCCGGCCGTACGGTGATGCTGCTGCTGCATCACCGCATCGACTGCCTGCTGGCACCAGGCGTCGCGCTGGGCTGCATCGGCATGCTGCAGTCGTTCCTGCGAACGCACCTCGCTCCAGAATCGCTCCATCAGCAGATGGCTGAAGGTGCCGCGTTCGCGGGCATCGAAACCGAGCTGGGGTGGTTCGGCCGGCAGCAGTCGCAGCCGATGGTTGGCATAGGCGCGAAACGGGCAGGCGGCCTGATCCTTCAGCAGTTGCGTGCCGCCACGGCTGGGGCGGTCGTCCGTCAGTACCAGCGGCAGACCCTGATGATCTTCAGTGGGCAGGGTGGCCAGCGGCTGCTGGCGCAACGGCTCGATGGCCGAGGTGACAAGGCCCAGCGCCGCCGCCGTGGTGGTCGGCCAGCCGCTGATCAGCGGGCTCGGTTCGAGCGGTTCTTCATCCTTGCGGCAGGCATGGCTCAGGATCACTTGGTCGGCGGCGCCGAGCAGGCGCCGGGTGATGCGGGCGGCAAATTCGATCTCGCGCTCGGCAGTGGCGCGCGGCAGATCGAGCCGCCGCTGCAAGCCGATCGGCAGCAGCGGATTGGGTGCCGGCGCGGTGGGCCAGTTGCCACGATCGAGCCCCATGATCCAGAGCTGGTCGAACTGCAAGCCGCTGGCTTCGAGCAGGCCCAGAATCTGGATTGGACTGTCGCCGCTTTGCGGCTGAAAGCTGGCAAGCGTAAGCAGTTCGGTCAGCCGCTGCAACGCCGTCCCTGCAGCGAGGGGTGCGGTGTAGGGGTCGAGCATGGCAAAGCGTTGCAGCGCCTCGCGCCAGGTTTCGACCGCCTGCAACTCCTCACTGTCGAGCGTGCGTTCGCCCGGCCAGCCCAGTGCCAGCAAGGAGCTGCTGAACCGCCGCGCCCAGTACGAGGGTGGTTGTGCGGCACTGCCCTGCTGTGCCTGATCGAGCAGATCGATCAGGGTGCTGCTGAACGGGCTGGCATGGCTGTTTGGCAACTGCAGCAGGGCTGCGCGCAGCAGAGGTGGCGACCACTCGTGACGGCGCTGCTGCTGCAGGGCAGCTTCGAGCTGCGCCTGTCGTCTCTCCTCGCCGATGAATGGAGAGCGCAAAATCTGCCGCAGCGCGGTGGCGCTGAGGTCGGTGCCAGTGGTCAGCCTCAGCAACGTCAGCGCATCGGCGATGATCGGTACCGCAGGCAGTGGCAGCGGCGCGGAGAGGTTGACCGGTGGCGTGTAGGGCGGCGTGCTGGGCAGCAGCGCATGGGGTTCGAGCTGTTCCCGCAGCGCATGAAGCAACTGGCCACGCACGCGCGGCAATTCCGGCGCCACCACGCCGATTCGCACCCTCTCGCCCCGTTCGATCAACACTCGGCGGCACCAGGCGGCGATGGCCTGCAATTCATCACGCTCCTGGTCGCAGGGCAACCGTTGCGGCTGGCTCGGGCGTGGATCGGCATCGAGCTGTCGAAGGGTGGCACCCGCGGCATTGGCTCGATCGAGCAGCCTTTGCCAGGCCGGCGGCCATTCGTCAAAAGCGTAGAGCAGCAGCTGTCTGGGCAAGCTGATCTGGCCGTGGTCGATCGCCGTGGTGATCAGTGCGGGCAGCTCGGCACTGCTGATCCAGCCCTGTTCACGACAGCGGCCGCGAAAGTGGGCAACCCACTGCGCAAGCCAGCCAAAGCTTTCATCCACGGCCAACTCATTGATCAGACGCGACTCAGAGACTTGCCACAGTTGCAGCAGTTCCCAGGCGTCGCTGGCCTGTACCGCCAGAT
Organism: Pseudomonadales bacterium; assembly: GCA_024234215.1. Taxonomy (NCBI): domain Bacteria; kingdom Pseudomonadati; phylum Pseudomonadota; class Gammaproteobacteria; order Pseudomonadales; species Pseudomonadales bacterium. The sequence goes on along the minus strand of JACKOQ010000003.1, from coordinate 186,820 downwards.
CGGCGGCCCGGAACAGCCCCTGGTCAGGCAGTGCCGACTCGACGGCCTGCTGCCACAGCAGCCGCTGCGCCCACTCATCCAGCAGCGTGGCCTGCCAGCGCCGATCACTGCTGATGGCTTGCTGCTGGAGATAGAGCTGCTGGAGCCAACCGCTGAATGGCAGGATCGCGGGGCGGCGCCAGGCCTTGACGCCCCGTTCGCGCTGCAACTGGGCGTGGCGATTCAGCAGTGTGCGCGACAGCCGAAGATTGGGCGTCAACAGCAGCGAGTGGTGGTCGAGAGCGGCCAGGGTGGCATCGGGCTGTGACATCGTCATCCTGTGCTTGCGCGGTTTCCGCGGTGTGGACGGGGCTAAAATTTGCTAGAATCGGCCGCCTTTTCACCCACCCGTCATTTGAGGAGACCGCCGTGGCAGAGATCAAGAAGCAGGATGTTCAGGTGACCGACAGCAGCGACAGCCGCGCCGATGCGACGGCCATCTTCTTTCTGCTGATGATCGCACTCAGCGCCATCGTCTTCTGGGTTTCAAACCAGTAAAGCCGACGTGGTTGCCGTCGGCAGAGGGTCCGCCCGCGTCAATGTCCGGCCTGATGGAGGCGGGACATGGGCAGCAGTGAGTGCGCCGGCCTCAGCGCGCCACTTGGCTCAGCACCAGTTGCACCACCCCATACACGGTCAGCACAAAGAGCACGGTAAAAATGACGCCGGCAATGATGAACCGGCTCGCCTTGCCATGGGCGAAATCCCGTTCAAGATTGGCGCGCTTCTGCACACCCAGTGCCGCCGCCAGCACGCTGCCGATGGTTTGCAGGATCGACAGCGATTCGGGTTGTTTCGAAGGCTCTTTCTTTGATTCGTTCATGCAACTCTCCTGATGAGGCGAGCGCTGATTATACCCCGCCTGTCCAGAGGGCCACGCTGCTCTGAAGACCATCTTTCTGGAGCCGTTTGCGCCGGGCTGTCATCGTCGCCTCGATGCAGTACAGTGACGACCGCATCGACACTGTGAACCCAATCCGTTCAGGAGCCGACTCATGGAGACCCTGCGCCCGTTCTCGATCGAGATTCCCGAAGCGCAACTGATCGATCTGCGGCAGCGGTTGGCCGCGACACGCTGGCCCGAGGCCGAGACGGTCGATGACTGGTCGCAGGGGGTGCCTCTGGCCTATCTGCGGGAGTTTTGCAGTTATTGGGCGCAAGAGTATGACTGGCGCGTGACCGAGCGACGGCTCAACGTCTTTCCCCAGTTCAAGAGCCAGATCGATGGGCTCGACATCCATTTTCTGCATGTGCGCAGTCGCCATGCGCAGGCGCTGCCGTTGCTGATCACCCATGGCTGGCCTGGTTCCATCGTCGAGTTCCACAAGGTGATTGCCCCGCTGAGCGATCCCACCGCATTCGGCGGCAGCGCCGACGATGCCTTCCATGTCATCTGCCCCTCGCTGCCGGGTTATGCCTTTTCAGACAAACCGCGTCAGACAGGCTGGGGGGTTGAGAAGATCGCCACGGTCTGGGATGCCCTGATGCGCCGACTCGGCTATCAGCGCTATGTGGCGCAAGGAGGGGACTGGGGCGCTGCGGTCACCACCGCCATCGGCACGCAGAATCTCGGCGCCTGCATCGGCATTCATCTCAACATGCCGACTGCCTCGCCGACCCCGCAGGCGTTGAGCAGTCCGACCGAGCGTGATCAGCGCGCACTGGCCGCCGCGGCCCACTATCAACAGTGGGAGGGTGGCTACTCGAAGCAGCAGGCCACCCGGCCACAGACCCTCGGCTATGGGCTGGTCGATTCGCCGGTCGGGCAGGCCGCCTGGATTCTTGAAAAGTTCCGGGCCTGGACCGACTGTCAGGGACACCCTGAAAACATCCTCAGCCGCGATGAACTGCTCGACAACATCATGCTCTACTGGCTGACCGCCTCGGCGGCCTCATCAGCCCGGCTCTACTGGGAGAGCTTCGGCAGCTTCGGGGGCGACCGATCGGCGGGCGTCGAACTGCCGACCGGCTGCAGCATCTTTCCCAAAGAGATCGTGCCGACGCCGCGCAGTTGGGCCGAGCAGCGCTACCGCAACATCGTCTACTGGAATGAGCTAGATCGTGGCGGCCATTTTGCTGCCTTCGAGCAGCCGCAGCGGTTCGTCGAAGAGCTGCGTGCCTGCTTTGCGCTGATGCGCTGAGGGGGTGACATGGCTTTGGAAAAGAAGATTCGCGGCGTCAACCTCGGCAGTTGGCTGCTGCTGGAGAAGTGGATGGTACCCAGTCTGTTTGCCGGACTGGAGGCCACCGACGAGACCAGTTGGTGCGTCGAGCTGGGTGATCGGGCCGCCGAGCGGCTGCATCGGCATTGGAACAGCTTCATCACCCGCGATGACTTCGTCTGGCTGGCCGCGCGTGGCATCAACGCGGTGCGCATTCCGGTGGGCCACTGGATTTTCGGACCTGACTACCCCTACCACCGCAGCTATGGCGCCCACCGCCACCCTTTCGTGACCGGTGGCATCGAACTGCTCGACCGCGCCTTCGGTTGGGCGGGCGAGCTGGGGTTGCAGGTGGTCATCGACCTGCATGCCGCACCTGGCTGTCAGAATGGTTTCGACAATGGCGGCATCAAGGATGTCTGCGACTGGCACACCGAGCTGGCCTACCGCGACCACTCCCTTGCGGTGCTGGAGCGGCTGGCCGAGCGCTATGGTGCCCATCCGGCGCTGCATGCGATCGAAGTATTGAACGAACCGCGCTGGGATGTGCCAACCGACTATCTGAAGGCCTACAACGTCGATGCCTATCGACGCATTCGTCGACACTGCCCTGCTGATCGGGTGGCGGTGATCTTTCATGACGGCTTCCGTCCGTTTCAGGAGTACTGCAACTTCATGCAGCCGCCTGAGTTCGCCAATGTGCGCTTCGACATCCACCGCTATCAATGTTTCGAGCGTGGTGACATCGACATGGACATCCATGGCCACATCGGCAAGGCGGCCGGTGCCTGGCGCGACGAGGCCGATGCGATCCAGCGCGAACTGCGACTGCCTGCCTATGTCGGTGAATGGAGTCTCGGCCTCGACCTGAAGGTGGTCTCGCTGTGGGCGCAGGGACCGTTCAACCATGCGCTGGAGCGGATGGACGCGCTGCAGGAAACTGTGGCCTACCGTGCCTATGCGGCAGCGCAGTTGATGACGTTCGAGCGCTACGCGGGCTGGTTTTTCTGGAGCTACCGGACCGAAACCACGCCGGCCTGGTGTTTCCGCGACTGTGTTGAGCGCGGCTGGCTGCCGGATGACTTCAACCCTTGAGCGGGCGCTCCTCCAGCCAGCAGACCTGCGGGTTGTGAAACAGATACTTCTCGCCGCAGACCCGGGTCAGCATGATCTTGCGGTCATGGTGCCGCGCCAGGGTTTCGTGAAAGCCGATGGTCAACAGTGTGGCGTTGGGCAGTTCGCGGTGCAGCATCTCCATCAGGCAATCCTCGGCCTTGGGGGCGAGGGCGTCACTCGCCTCCTCGATGAAGATCCAGGCGGGGCGGTGCAGCAGCAGCCGGGCGAAGCCGAGGCGTTGCTGGGTGCGCAGTGCCAGCACATGGTCCCACTGATCGCTCTCGTCCAGACGCGCCGCCAGCCAGGAGAGCCCGACACACTCCAGCGCGTAGTGGATGCTGCCGGTCTCGAAGCGGTCGGCGGGCGCCGGATAGCTGAGCAGTGAGCGCAATGTGCCATCGGGCAGGAACGGACGTTGCGGCATGAAGTAGATCGGCTGGCCGCGTGGCAGCAGCACTTCACCCTCTCCCCATGGCCAGAGGCCGGCAATGGCCTTGAACAGTGAGATGGCGGCGGTGGCGTCGCCATCGATCCAGACCCGTTCGCCACGGCGGAAACGTTCGTCGAGATGCTCGATGATCAATTTGCCATCCGGGTTGGCGATGCTGAGGTCACGCAGTTGCAGCTCATGGCGGGCCGATTTTTGACGTTTGATGTGTCGGCCATCGCCCTGTCGGCTCTCGGCAGCGAGCGCCGACAGGTCATCATGCAGCGACAGCATCCGCTCGGCGGAAGCGCGGAATTTGGCCATGTCGCCCAGGTTGTCGATCGGCCAGGAGAGTGCCGAAGTCAGTTTCTGGAACGCCTGGGCCGACTGCATCAGCACACCCAGTGTCATGACACCGGCAATGTACTGTGGGGCGGCAACCAGAATCGGGAAGACCGGCAGCAGCGCGCCATAGCCGGAGGAGAAGGAGACGATGCCCATGTAGGCAAGGGTCTGGCGATTCCAGCCCTGCCCGAGAGCATCGAACTGTCGCAAGGAGTGTTGCCGTTCGTTCTGTTCGCCCTGCATCAGCGCGATGGCCTCGGAATTTTCACGCGAGCGCGACAGGCCGAAGCGGAAGTCGGCCTCCAGGGTCTGCAACCTGTTGGTGGCCTTGACCAGTGGCCGCCCCAGCAGCAGGCCGAGCGCCGTTCCCGCGCCGGCGTAGAGCAGGGCGAGGATCACCATGTAGCCCGGCACCTGCAGCGAGGTGCCTGGCAGACTGGTGCTGCCGGAGACCGACAGCAGAATGTCGACGAAACTGCCGAGAATCAGCAGCGAATAGACCAGCGTGTGTGCCAGCATGATCGCCATCTCGCTGGCGATGCGGATGTCCTCGGCGATGCGGCTGTCCGGGTTGTCATGCTCGCCGGCGGTGAACTGCAACTGGTAGTGGTGACCCTGCACCATCCACTGGCCGAGGAGGCGCTCGGTCAACCAGTGCCGCCAGCCGATCTGCAACCAGCGCTTGACCTGCAGATGGAGCGCGGTGACCAGCATCGTCAGCACGAAGATCAGCACAAAGGTGAAGCCATGGCGCAGAAAAAGGGCCAGTGAGCGCGCTTCCAGGGCATCAAAGAGCGCGCGGCTCCAGTAGTTGGTCCAGATCACCAGCGCCACTTGCGCCAGCGTCAACAGCAGCAGCGCCAGCGTGATCGCGCGCACTTTCCACTTCTGCTCGCTGGACCAGTAGGGCCCTGCCAGCCGGATGAAGCGATGCAGAAAAAGGTAGCGCGAACGGATCGGACCGATCGCCGGCGAGACAGGGTTGGGTGAAGAATCGAGCGGGGGCATGGCGGTCGTGGTCAGACTCTGCCGGGTCTTCGTTTATCGTACATGGCCGACCATGCAGCCGACAGTGTGGCGCGCTCACGCATGGCGGTTGAGCGCATCGATCTGGCTGTTGAGCGTCCAGTAGTCGTAAAGATAGCCCACGCCACCCAGCGCGAAGGTGCAGAGATAGAGCAGGCCGGTCGGCCATTTTCCCAGATAGAAACGGTGCACGCCGAACAGACCGAGAAAGGTCAGCAGAATCCAGGCCGTGCTGTAGTCGACGGCGCCGCTCTGATAGTGCTCCTCGGCTTCACGCGCCATGGCTGGAATCAGCAACAGATCGATGAGCCAGCCGATGCCGAGCAGTCCCAGTGTGAAGAACCAGAGTGTGCCAGTGACCGGTTTGCCGAAATAGAAGCGGTGGGCGCCGATGAAGCCGAAAATCCACAGCAGATAGCCGATGGTTTTTGAATGGGTCGATCTGGACTGCACGAATGCGCTCCTGTTCTTCGGTTTTGTTGCATCGGTCGCAGCGCATCAGCGCCGCTTCAGCCATACTGCCCGGCATCGTCGCTCTTTGAAAGCGTGGCTGGCGTGCGTGTCGGGCGTTGAACATTGTTGCCGTGACTGCTGTCCAACGTGGTGTCTGGAGCCGGTTTACGACGGGGTGCCCAGCGCGTGCACCTCTATACTTGAATGCGGTTGATGACAGTTTCTCTTTTTGAAAGGAGCTTTGCATGAAATTCGTCAATGGGGTGTTGGTCTGTGGTCTGCTGTCGCTGTCGATGTCGGCGCTGGCGGGATCGACCACGGATGCCGCCATCGGTGGCGCCGTGGGCGGTGCGGTCGGCGCGGCGGTTGGCAATGAGGTGGGCGGGCGTGAAGGGGCCATCGTCGGCGGTGCGATCGGTGCCGCCACCGGCACCGCCATCACCACCAAGGGGGATGAGAGGCATGATGGCCATCATGACCACGATGATGATCATTACCGGCGCGTCGAGCGGGACCATGATGACGATCATCACCACCATGGTTCATCGTTCTGCCCTCCTGGACAGGCGAAGAAGGGGCGCTGCTGAAGTGGGCGCGTTGGCCTATGCCTGATTGCTGTCGGGGTCATAGGCCAGGTTGGGGCTCAGCCAGCGCTCCAGCTCACTGATCGGCATGCCCTTGCGCTGGGCCAGCGCTTCGATCTGGTCGCGGCCGATCTTGCCGACGCCGAAGTAGCGTGAGTCGGGGTGGCTGAAGTAGAAGCCGCTGACGGCCGCCGCCGGGGTCATCGCAAAGTGCTCGGTGAGCTGCACCTGGATGCTCTGCGCGGCATCGAGCAGTCTGAACAGCGTCGCCTTTTCGCTGTGGTCGGGGCAGGCCGGATAGCCGGGTGCCGGCCGGATGCCGCGGTAGCGCTCGTGGATCAGCGCTGGGTTGTCGAGCTGCTCATCGGGCGCATAACCCCAGAATTCGCGTCTGATCCGCAGATGCAGGTGTTCGGCGAAAGATTCCGCCAGCCGGTCGGCCAACGCCTTGACCATGATCGCACTGTAATCGTCGCCGACCGCCTCATACTTGGACACCAATTCCTCGGCCCCGAGTCCGCCGGTGACCACGAACAGCCCCAGGTAGTCCGCCACGCCGCTGTCGAGCGGCGCGATGAAGTCGGCCAGGCTGAGGCAGGGCGCATTCTCCGGGCGCTCGCCCTGCTGACGGATGAAGTGGAAGGTGGCCAGTCGCTCCTGACGGCGCTCGTCGGTGAAGAGCACTACATCATCGCTGCCCACCCGATTGGCTGGAAACAGGCCGAACATGCCGTTGGCGCTCAACAGCCCGTTGACCATGATGCCTTCGAGCATCTCCTCGGCATCGGCCAGCAGTTCCCGGGCATTTTCGCCGACCACCGCATCATCGAGGATGTTCGGATATTTTCCGCTCAACTCCCAGGTCATGAAGAAGGGTGTCCAGTCGATGGTGTCGATCAGTTTTTCGAGCGGATAGTTGCGCAGGGTGCGGATGCCGAGTTCGTTGGGTACCGGTGGCCGATAGCGGCGCCAGTCGGTGACGAAACCGCGCTGACAGGCTTCTGCGTAGGGAATCAACCGGGCTGCCTGGTTGCGGCGGCCGCTGCGCTCGCGGATGGTGGCGTACTCCTCGCGCCGCTGGGCGACGAAATCATCGCGCAACGTGTCGCTCAGCAGTGAGGTGACGACGCCGACACTGCGCGAGGCATCGGGCACATAGACGGCGAGGTCGTTCTGGTAGCAGGGCTCGATCTTGACCGCGTTGTGCGCCTTGGAGGTGGTGGCACCGCCGATCAGCAACGGCAGTTTGAATCCTTGCCGCTGCATCTCCTTGGCGACATGGACCATCTCATCCAGTGACGGAGTGATCAGGCCACTCAGGCCGATCACATCGACCTGCTGCTCCAGTGCAGCGTGCAGGATGCGCTCGCAGGAGACCATCACACCGAGGTCGATCACCTCGTAGTTGTTGCACTGCAACACCACGCCGACGATATTCTTGCCGATGTCATGCACGTCGCCCTTGACGGTGGCGAGCAGGATCCGGCCTTTCTTCTCGATGTTGCCGCCGGCCGATTCGGCCTCGATGTAGGGCGTCAGGTGGGCGACGGCCTGCTTCATCACCCGGGCGCTCTTGACCACCTGCGGCAGGAACATCTTGCCGGCGCCGAACAGGTCGCCGACCACATTCATGCCCTCCATCAGCGGGCCCTCGATCAGCTCGATCGGCCGCTCGACCTCCTGCCGTGCCGCCTCGGTGTCCTCGACGATGAAGGTCGAGATGCCCTTGACCAGCGCGTGAATGATCCGCTGTGCCGGTGGCAGTTCCCGCCAGGCGAGCTGCTCGGCCTCTGGCCGGCTGCCGCTGCCGCCCTCATGGAGGTACTTTTCGGCGATCTCCAGCAGCCGTTCGGTGCCATCGGCACGGCGGTTGAGAATCACATCCTCGACCCGCTCGCGCAGTTCGGCTGGAATCTCTTCGTAGATCGCCAACTGGCCGGCGTTGACGATGCCCATCGTCAGTCCGGCGCGAATCGCGTGATAGAGGAAGACGGCATGGATCGCCTCGCGCACCGGGTTGTTGCCGCGGAACGAAAACGAGACGTTGGAGATGCCGCCGGAGGTGAGCGCATGGGGCAGATGGGCCTTGACGTAGGCGCAGGCCTCGATGAAATCGACCGCGTAGTTGTTGTGCTCCTCGATGCCGGTGGCCACGGCGAAGACATTGGGATCGAGAATGATCTCCTCGGGCGGAAAACCGACCTCATCGACCAGCAGCCGGTAACTGCGCTGCATGATCTCCTGCTTGCGGGCCAAGGTGTCGGCCTGTCCGGCTTCGTCGAAGGCCATCACCACCACGGCCGCGCCATAGCGACGACAGAGCCGCGCCTGATGCAGAAAGGAGGCCTCGCCCTCCTTCAGGCTGATCGAGTTGACGATGCTCTTGCCCTGCACGCACTTGAGGCCGGCTTCGATCACCTCCCATTTCGACGAGTCGATCATGATCGGCACCCGGCTGATGTCCGGTTCCGAGGCGATCAGATTGAGCATCGTCACCATCGCCGCCCTGGAGTCGAGCATCCCCTCATCCATGTTGATGTCGATGATCTGCGCACCCGATTCGACCTGCTGGCGCGCCACTTCGAGCGCCTCGCCGTAGTTCTCCTCGCGAATCAACCGGGCGAAGCGGGCCGACCCGGTGACATTGGTGCGCTCGCCGACATTGACGAACAGGCTCGATGCGTCGATGACCAGCGGTTCAAGTCCGCTCAGGCGGCAGGCGGGATCGAGCTGCGGAATCGGCCGTGGCCGGTTCCGTGCCGCCGCCTCGGCCAGACGGCGGATATGGTCCGGTGTGGTGCCGCAGCAGCCGCCGACGATGTTGAGCAGGCCGCTCTGCATGAACTCCTCGACCACCGCCATCATCTGTTCCGGTGTCTCGTCATACTCGCCAAACTCATTCGGCAGTCCGGCGTTGGGGTGGGCGCTGACCGGCACATCGGCGATGCGTGCCAGTTCGGCAATGTGCGGCCGCAGCTCGCTGGCGCCGAGCGCACAGTTGAAGCCGATGGCAATGGGTTCGGCATGGGCCACCGAGTGCCAGAAAGCGGCCGGGGTCTGGCCCGACAGCGTGCGGCCGCTGGCGTCGGTGATGGTGCCGGAGATCATGATCGGCAACGCGAACTGCTGTTCATCGAAATAGCGCCTGACCGCGAAGATCGCCGCCTTGCAGTTGAGGGTGTCGAACACGGTCTCGATCAGGATCAGATCGACACCGCCCTCGACCAGCGCCGCAGTCGCCTCGCGGTACTCCTCCACCAGTTGATCGAAGCTGATCGAACGGTAACCGGGGTTGTTGACGTCGGGCGAGATGGAGGTGGTCTGGCTGGTGGGCCCCAGAATGCCGGCCACGAAGCGCGGCCGCGACGGATCGCGCGCGGTGACGGCATCGGCCACCTCGCGTGCCAGCCGCGCGCCGGCCAGGTTCAATTCGGCCGCCAGCGCCTGCAGGCCGTAATCGGCCTGTGACACCCGGGTGGAGTTGAAGGTGTTGGTTTCGATGATGTCGGCGCCGGCCTCGAGGTAGGCGGTGTGGATCTCGCGGATCACTTCGGGCTGGGTCAGGGTGAGCAGATCGTTGTTGCCTTTCAGCTCATGAGGGTGGTCGCGGAACCGCTCGCCCCGGTAGGCCGCCTCATCGAGACGATAGCCTTGAATCATCGTGCCCATGGCCCCATCCAGCACCAGAATGCGCTGCTTCAGTGCGGTGTTGAGCTGCTCGATACGCGCGGCACGGCTGGTCATGGTTCTGCTTATGTCCTAATTAATCGAAGGTTTTTGTCGAAAATGAAAGGTGCTATTTTAACAGAAGTGACCTTTTTCGCTGTGCCGATCTGCCGCACACGGCCATCCACCCCGTTCAATCCAACTGGTGACACCCGATGACCCCCTCCCTGACCATTACCGATGCGGCGCAAGAGTACATTGCCGAGCTGCTGGCGAAGCAGGGCGGCGAGGTCAACATTCGCGTCTTCGTCGCCGACCCCGGCACGCCGAAGGCCGAAAGCTGCGTCGCCTACTGCCGTCCCGGCGAAGAGGAAGCGGATGATCTGCCGCTGGAACTGAAAGGCTTCAAGGCCTTCATCGAGGCACGCAGCCTGCCATTTCTCGAAGAGGCGCTGATCGACTATGCCAAGGACCGCTTCGGCGGTCAGCTCACCATCAAGGCACCCCATGCCAAGATCGGCAGGATCGATGCCAGCAGTCCACTGGAAGACCGGATCAACCATGTGCTCTATGTCGAGGTGAACCCCAACCTTGCCGCGCATGGCGGCGAGGTGAGCCTGGTTGAGGTGGTCGATGGTTCGATTGCCGTGCTGAAGTTCGGCGGCGGCTGTCAGGGCTGCGGCATGGTGGATGCCACGCTGAAGGAGGGGGTCGAGCGGACGCTGGTCACGCAGATTCCCGAAATCACCGCCGTGCGCGATGTCACTGACCACTCGGTGCGCGACCACGCCTACTACTGATCCAGGCTATGCATGGTCCGCCCATCCAGGGAACTGCAAACCCGTAAAACGTGACGGATGTGGCTGAGCCGTATCAGCCGCTGTGAGGTGGTGTGGCGTCTGGCTGCCAGCCCCCACCCAGCGCCTTGTAGAGTTGCACCAGGGCGCGCAGACCTTGCTGCTGAGTGTTGATGCGCGCGAGTTCGACATTGAACAGGCTGCGCTGGGCATCCAGCACCTCCAGATAATCGGAGTAACCCTCTTCGAAGCGGCGTTGCGCCAGCCGGGCCGTCTGTTGCAAGGCGGCCACCTGCTGTGACTGGGCTGCCAGCCGTTCACTGCTGGCGCTGCGGCTTTTCAGTGCATCCAACACTTCACGAAATGCGGTGCGCACGGTCTGCTGGTAGTTGATCAGTGCTTGCTGGCGTCGTGCCTCTGCTGCCTCGACAGTCGCCTGGGTGCGCCCGAAATCGATGATCGGCCCGGTCAGATTGCCGGCGAACTGCCAGTTTTTAGCCGAGCCGTTGAACAGATTGCTCAGGTCATCGCTCTGATTGCCGAACAGACCGGTCAGTGACAGCCGTGGGAAATAGGCGGCGCGGGCAATGCCGATCTCGGCATTGGCGGCACGCAACTGCTGTTCGGCTGCGAGAATGTCGGGGCGGCGTTGCAGCAGGGTGGAAGGCAGCCCCATCGGCACTTCCGGCAGCGGTGGCAGCTCATCGAGGGTATGCCCGGTCGTGATCGTTTGCTGCACGAGTTCACGGGGGGTGCGACCCAGCAGCACGCTCAGGGCGTTGATCTGGAGTGTGCGCTGCTGTTCGAGCGCAGGCAATTCGGCCCGGGCGGCGGCCAGTTCCGATTCGGCCTGTCGGAATACCAGTTGCGAAGTGGCGCCGTTGCGATAGCGTGACTCCTGAAAGCGGTAACTGCCTTCGCGGGTTTTCACGGTGTTCCGGGCGACGAGCAGTTGTTGATCGAGCGCGCGCAGATTGAAGTAACCGGAAGCGATGTCCGCCGACACGGCGAGGGCAATGGCGTCCCGGCTGGCCACGCTCGCCAGCAGTTGTGCCTGCGCTGCTTCGTTGGCCCGGGCCAGCCTGCCCCACAGATCCAGTTCGTAGTTCAGGACTGCCGAGACACTCAGGGCATCATGGATGACACCTCCGCCGGGTTGGGCGGTTTCCGCGCTGCCCTGCTGGCGCGAAGCATCGGCCTGTCCGCTCAGCAGCGGATAGCGCTCGGCATCACGCAGGTTGAGCAGCGCCCGTGCTTCGGCGATCCGGGCCGCGGCAACGGAGAGATCGGCATTGTGCTGCAGGGCCTCTTCGATCAATGCCGTCAAGGCGGGGTCATCGAAGAGGTGCCACCAATGTGGATCGATCGTCGGTGTGACGGTTGCCGCCGCAGAGTCTGCTGCGGGAACCATCCAGCCACTCGGCAGGTCGCTCTGGGGTTGCAGATGGTCAGGACCCAGCAGGCAGCCCGGCAGTGTCGAAAGCAGCAACAGCGGCATCAAGAGTCTGTTACGCATGCGGATCGCTCTCCTTCTCGCGCGTGTGGGTGACCCCGTCGCGCTCGGTCAGTCGACCGATCAGCAGGAAGAACATGGGCACGAAGAGGGTGGCGAGAAATGTGGCGGCAATCATGCCACCGATGACCCCGGTGCCGATGGCGTGACGACTGGCCGACCCGGCACCACTGCTGATCGCCAATGGCAACACGCCCAGCATGAAGGCCAGCGATGTCATCACAATGGGTCTGAAGCGCTGGCGGGCACCTTGCAATGCAGCTTCCATCAGCGACACACCCTCGCGGCGATGGAGCATCGCGAATTCGACGATCAGAATGGCATTCTTGGCCGACAGACCAATCAGGGTGAGCAGACCGATCTGGAAGTAGAGGTCGTTCTCCAGGCCGCGCAGCCAGGTGGCGAGGATGGCACCGAACACGGCAAAGGGCACTGCCGTCACCACCGCGAACGGCAGGCTCCAGCGTTCATACTGGGCTGCCAGAATCAGGAACACCATGAGGATGCCGAACACGAAGGATTGGGCCCCACTGCCGGCGCTGGCCAGCTCCTGATAGGCCGATCCAACCCAGCCCAGCGAGTAGTTGGCACCCAGAACCTCCTGGCTGACCGCCTGCATGGCGGCAATGGCCTGGCCGGAGCTGTAGCCCGGGGCGGGCTGGCCGAGAATCTTTGCGGCAGGAAAGACATTGAAACGCTCGACCAGATCGGGGCCGATGGTGCGGTTCACCTTGACCAGGGCATCGAGCGGCACCAGATTGCCGTCGCTGGAGCGGACGAAGACGTGGCGCAGATCCTCGGGAGAGCGACGGAATTGCGCTTCCGACTGCAGGTTGACGCGATAGCTGCGTCCGAACAGGGTGAAGTCGTTGACATAGAGGCTGCCGAAGGTGCTCTGCATGATCGTGAACACCTGGTTGATCGGAACCTTGAGGGCGCGCGCCTTTTCCCGATCGAGCTCCGCGTAGTACTGTGGCGTGGAGGTGGAGAAGGTGGTGCGCAGTTCAGTCAACTCCGGACGTTTGCTGGCGGAATCGAGCAGTCGGTGGGCCGTTTCCACCAGGGCGGTTCCGCCGCTGCCGGTGCGGTCCTGCAGATAGGCCTCGAAGCCCCCGGTGGTGCTGATGCCGGTGATCGGCGGGGGGTTGAAGCCGAACATCTCGCCATCGCGCAGATCGGCACCCAGATGCGCGAGCGGATTCACCATGATCCGTGCATCGTCTTCGGAGGTGGTGCGTTGATCCCAGGGATCGAGCATGACGAACGAGATGCCGGCATTGCTGCGCTGTGACTGGGCCAGAATGTCGAAGCCGGCAAAGGTGACCACCGATTCCACCGCCTTCTGCTCCATCAGCCGTTGCGTCATCACGTCGGTGATCGCCCGGGTACGGTCGAGTGCTGCGGCAGCGGGCAACTGATAGGCCATCAGTACGTAGCCCTGATCCTCGGCAGGCACCAGCCCACCGGGCAGCCGGTTGAACAGCAGCAGGGCAATGGCCATCAGGCCGGTGAACAGCGTCATGCCCAGCACTGTGCGTCGCATCAGAAAACCGGAAGCATTCACATAGCCATCGGTGATGCGGGCGAACATCCGGTTGAACAGCCGGAATGGCAGGGCTGGTTCGCTGTGCACCGGTTTGAGCAGCAGTGCGCACAGCGCCGGGGTCAGGGTCAGTGCCACGATTCCGGAGATGACCACCGAGACCACGATGGTGATGGCGAACTGCTTGTACATCTGTCCGCTGAGCCCGCCGAGAAAGGCCACCGGAATGAACACCGCCGACAGCACCAGCACGATGGCGATCACCGGACCGGTCACCTCGGCCATTGCCTTGAAGGCGGCTTCGCGTGGCGACAGCCCCTCCTGGCTCATCAGCCGTTCGACGTTCTCGATGACGATGATGGCATCGTCGACCACGATGCCGATCGCCAGCACCAGTCCGAACAGGGTCAGCAGGTTGATCGAGAAACCCAGCAGCAACATGCCGGCGAAGGTGCCGATGATCGAGACTGGCACGGCCAGCAGCGGAATCAGCGTGGCACGTGGATTCTGCAGAAACAGAAACACCACCAGCACCACCAGCACGATCGCTTCGATGAAGGTGTGCACCACCTCTTCGATGGAGACCCGGACGAAGCGGGTGGTGTCGAAGGGAATTTCATAGGCCAGCCCTTCGGGAAAGCGCTGGGACATTTCGACCATGCTGGCGCGAATGGCATCCATCGTCTGCAACGCATTGGCGCCCGGCTGCAGGTAGAGGCCGATGGGGACCGTCGTTCTGCCTTTGTAGCTGGCATCGAAATTGTAATCCTGCGCTCCCAGTTCCACCCGCGCCACATCGCTCAGACGCAGTGTGGCGCCGGAGTCATCCGAGCGCAGGATGATCTGGCCAAAGGCGGCCGGATCGGCCAGCCTGCCCTGGGTGTTGACGGTATAGGTGAACGCATTGTCGGCGGAAATCGGCTCCTGGCCGAATTGCCCGGCGGCGAACTGGGAGTTCTGCTCCTGAATCGCCTGTGCCACGTCACTTGCGGTCAGGTTGAACTGCGCCAGTTTGTCCGGCCGCAGCCAGATGCGCATCGAATAGTCCTTCTGACCGAACAGCGATGCGTCGCCGACACCGGGAATCCGCTTGAGCTCGTCGATGATGTTGAGCAGCGCGTAGTTGCTGAGAAACATCGAGTCATACTGGCCGCCCGGCGCAGAGACAGTGATCAACCCCAGGATGCTGGTGGAGCGTTTCTGTACCCGTATTCCTTGTCGGCGCACCTCCTCGGGCAGGCGGGCCTGTGCGGCGGTCACCCGGTTGTTGACGTTGATGGTGGCCTGGTCGGGATCGGTGCCGATGGCAAAACTGACGGTGATGCGCAACTGGCCACTGGCAGCAGCCACCGAACGGAGGTAGATCATGTCCTCGACGCCGTTGATCTCCTGTTCCAGAGGCGCGGCAACGGTCTTGGCGATGACATCGGCGCTGGCGCCCGGATAACTGGTGATCACCACCACTTCGGGCGGAACGATGTCGGGGTATTGCGCAACCGGCAAGGCCCGCATCGACACCAGACCGGCCAGCACGATGACGATGGAGAGAACCGAGGCAAAGACCGGACGACGAATGAAGAATGCGGAAATCATGGTCTGGTTCCGGACTGGCTTGCCTGATTCGCCACCGGTGCCGGCGTCGGTCGAGGTTCTGCAGGCTTGACCGGTTCGCCGGCCTTGACCTTGATGACGCCATCCACGATCACCTTGTCACCCGGTTTCAATCCCTCTTCGATCAGCCACTGCGAACCGATGGTGATCCCCGGTTGAATCGGCTGGACTCTGGCCCGGTCACCCTCGGCGAGCAGATAGACGTAGGCGCCCTGCGGACCCTGCATCACCGCTGCCTGTGGCAACACCATCACCCCTTTGCGCACCAGCCCTTTGGGTACGATGCGCACGAACTGCCCCGGCAGGATGCTGTTGTCAGGATTGGCGAACAGTGCGCGTGCCCGGACCGTGCCGGTGGCCGGATCGATGCTGCTGTCGGTGAAGCTGATGTAGCCCTGTTGGTCGTACACCGTGCCATCACTGAAGCGCAGCTCGGCCGCCAGGCGTTCGCCCCCGGTCATCGTCATGGCGCCGCTGGCCAGCAGTTGGCGCTGACGCAGTGCATCGGTGTCGGGGTAGGAGAAATTGACGTAGAGCGGATCGAGCTGGGTGATGCGGGTCAGCAGGCTGTCCGCGCTGCCCGGGCCCACCAGACTGCCTTCCGAGCGCACCTCCAGACTGGTGATGCCACTCACCGGCGCCACCACCTTGGTGTAGCCGAGGTCGATGCGGGCTGCCTCGACATCACTGTTGGCCACCGCCAGGTTGGCGCGGGCCAGATCGAGTGCAGATTGCACACTGTCACGCTCGCGCGCGCTGATGGCATTTTCGGCAAAGAGCGCGGCGACCCGTGTCCAATCCCGTTCGGCCTGGCGCAGTTGGGCTTCGGCATCGCTCAATCTGGCCTGGGCGCGGGTCAGTGCCACCTCGAACGGAGCAGGGTCGATGCGGAACAGCAGATCCCCGGCCTTGACCCGCTGTCCCTCGACATAGGTCCGCTTCTGCAGGATGCCGGTGATGCGCGCCCGCACCTCGACTTCGCGAAAGCCGGCGGTACGCCCGGCGTACTCGTTCTCGATCGGTACATCACGCGGTTGCACGACCATGATGCCCACTTCGGGCGTTGGCTGTGCATGTGAATTGCCATCCTGCTTTCTGTCGCAGGCCGTGAGAGTGGTCAGCAGCAGGGTGCAGAGCAGGGCAGTGGGCAGATGCCGCGTTGGGAGCCGGGTGGCAGGGCGTATCATTCAGACTCTCTCCTGCAGTCGGTGGAAGCATCGATCCTGAAGCGAATTGAGACCGCAGAAAATCGGCAAGGCAGACAAAAAGTCTTACAATACATGCGGAAACAGGCGGTGGAGCAACGTGCTTGGATGCTGGAAAATTACATACATTCAAGTATGGTTGTCAACAACAATAACAGGCGGATCGCCTTCGAAGGAGATTTGAACCATGGCACGTCGAACCAAGATGGAAGCGGAACAAACCCGCGAACAGATCATCGATGCTGCCGAAGAGCTGTTTTTGACGCGCGGCGTGGCGCGGGCCACGCTGGAGCAGATTGCACAGGCCGCGGGAGTGACCCGCGGTGCGATCTACTGGCATTTCCGCAACAAGACCGATCTGTTCGACGCCATGTACTGTCGGGTGCATGATCCGGTCGAGGATCTGGTCAGCCAGTCGCTGGCGCTGGAAGATGAAGGGGCCATCGAGGCGCTGCGAAATTTCTGTGTGCAATCACTGCTCAGTCTGGCGCGTGACCGACGCCGGCGGCGGGTTTACAGCATTCTGTTCCACCACTGCGAATTCGTCGATGGCTTACAGGAGAGCAATCAGCGTCTGATCGCCATTCAGCACCGTGGCCTTGCCAGCATGGAAGCGCTGTTCCGCCGTGCACGCGAACAGGGCAGTCTGCCCAACGTCTGTCCACGGCTGGCGGCGATTGTCATCCACACCTCGATGCTGGGACTCTACTTCGACTATTTGCGGGAGCCGGATGCCTATGATCTGGAGCGGGAGGCAGCGCCGCTGGTCGATCTGATTTTCCGCTGCATCACCTGAACGGGCGCATGGTCTGATCAGACCGGTGAGCGGCCTGCCTGCACGATGGCTGGAGAATGCATCGGCCTTCAGGGTGTGGCAACGTCAGCCGTTTCGCGAAACAGGGTCCGGTTTCTGCCGCTGCGTTTGGCCTGATAGAGTCGCTGGTCGGCTGTGCGGAACAGCTCGGCGAAGCTCTCTCCATCCGCACCACTCTGTGCCACACCGATGCTGACGGTGACTTCAATGATGGTGTCGCGATGGCGAATCGGCATCTGCTGCAACGCCGTTCGCACCCGTTCGGCCACCGACCAGGCCTGCGCTTCAGTGCTCTCGCGCAGCAGCACGGCAAACTCTTCTCCACCGATACGCCCCGTCAGGTCGGATTTGCGCAACTGCTGGTTCAGCAGCAGCACGAATTGCCGCAACACCTCGTCACCGGCCTCATGGCCATGTCGATCATTGACCTGTTTGAAGTGGTCGAGGTCGAGCAGCAGCATGAAGTTGCTGCTGGCTGTGCGCGTCAGCAGTATTTTTTCGGCCATCAACTCGAACCCGCGACGATTGAGGATACCGGTCAGGCCATCGGTGATGGCCAATCTGTTTTGGCGGGCGAGAAACTTTTGCGACACCAGCAACAGCAGCCCGACGTTCCAGTAACCGAAGCTGGCAATCAGCACCAGCCAGGTGAGTGACGACAGCGGTGAGGCTTGCAGCAGGCTCGATTCGGTTCCGATCCTGATGATGGAAGAAGCGAGGAGGTGGGCATCCATGATCACCAGCAACCGGACCGTGAAGAGCAGGGCCAGCAGGGTGAACAGCGTGGCGTTGACCCACCGGGGCGCGGGCTGGATTTCATGCTCGGTCGGCAGGAAAAACTCGCGCGCAATCAGGATGCACAGCACGATGAATGGCAAGGAGAACAGCAGGACGCGGATGGCGTAATCGGGACTGCTCTGACCGAAATGGAAAAATGCCAGACAGCTCAGAACGAAAACCACCGCCGTTGCCCGCAGTGAAGTCGGGCGCTGATAGAAGCAGCGTATCGCATGATGCAAAAAGGTCAGACCGCTCAGGATGCTGGCATTGGCGATCACCATGGAGAGCAGATCGGGAATCAGCCCGCGTGCGGCGATCAGGATCAGACCGAGATTGATCAGTGCATGGGCGATGACAAACTTGCCGAGGCCGGGCTCGTCACGGTTGTTCAGATAGATGAAGCCCTGTGTCAGCGTGCACATCAGGTAGATCAGCGCGGTGACCAGAATCAGCGTGCGGATGTCGAGGGTGGCGAAAATCTCTGGACTGGGCATTGGGTGTCGGGGGTGCGCTTCGATCGGGCAGGTGTCGGCATGACCAGATGTTCAATCAAGCATAGCCTCATTATCGCCCCAAGGCCGCAACGAGCCCGGATGGACAACTCATGGAAGCCGGTAGGCAGCCAGCCGGTTGATGGCCATACGGATCTCCGATTCGATCTGCTGGTGGCGTGTGGTGTCGAAACCCACACGAGTGCCCTCCTTGGGCAGCGTTTTCAGTGCCGGCATCAGCGTGCCGTCATCGGAAGGCAAAGCGCTGACGACCTGCTGCAACTGCCGGGCGCTGGCTTCATCACCCGTCGCCAGCGTCGCCAGTCGAATGCCGGCCAGATCAGCGGCAAAGTCGAGGTAGCTGAAGTCGTTGCCCGACGCCTGCCGGTCGTTCAGCTCCTTCTGCAGACCGATCCACTCCGCCGTCTGCGGCAGGCTCTTGAGGGTGATGAGCGCGGAGAGCAGGTAGTGCTGCGCAAGGTCTGAACGCCTGTGCAGCGTCAGCGCGACCGGGTGATCGCGGTCGCGCACGAAGGGTTCGGCCATGCCGGCCGCGTAGAGGGCCAGCGCGGTGATGGCGGCGCGGTTCTCGCCTTGCGCCGAGCCTGCGGCACCACTGCGCTCCATCGCCAGTCGGAACAGTGCCGGCAGCGCCGTGGCCAGACTCAATGCGTCATCGGTCTGGCTGATCAACTGCCGCAGCCGTTCGTTGTAGGGCGCCACGGCTGCATGGTCGATGCCCTGCCAGAGCCAGCGGCCACCCTCGGCGACGATGCTGCGCACCTGCTGTCGATCGATGTGGTGATGGAGCGTCAGCCGGTCGGCGCCGATTTCGATGCGGTCGATGCCGTTCAGGGTCTGTTGCAGAAAATCGATCTGCGGCCAGAGTTTCGTGCCCTCGCGCAGCCAGCCGTTGAGCTGTGCAAGCGAGAGCGCCGGCAGTGGCAGGGCGCCGAGCCGGCAGCGGGTGGTCAGAATCTCCAGTGGCGTGGCGGTGACGCGGCAGATCAAATTGAGGTGGCGCGCTGGCCAGAACGACAGCGGCGTGCTGGCCAGAAGGTGGAGCGTGCCCGGTTCGATGCGCACCTGGCTGGTGGCCTGCCGGGTGCCCGGCAGATGGCCCAGTGCCGCCCTGAAGAACAGGTCCAGTTCACTGGCCTGCAGCGTCAGCGCCTGGTTCGACCTGGTGGCCGATTGCTTGATTCGCTGCGGGAAGGGGGCAATGTCGGCCGTGGGGCGTGGGCGGTCGGGCATCGCCAGTGGCGCGGGCGCGGTGGCCAGCCACAGCCCGGCCGCCAGCAGCAGAGCGAGGAGCGCAACCAGCAGACGCAGCATCCGTTCAGCGGCCTGCCGCACTGCCTTCACGGCGTGAATCGGCAGCGCCAATCAGCCCGGTCGGGTTGCGTTCGATCAGATGAATTCCACTGCTGAGGTCGCGCACATCGACCGGATGGCCCAGTGCTTCCAATGGTTCGCGCAGCGTGACGGCGGCGGTGCCTGCCTCCAGTTCGGTGCGGTCGTTGCGATTCTGGTAGTGCGGCAGATCGACGGTGCGTTGCGGATCGAGCCGCCAGTCGATCAGTGCGATCAGGCTCTGGGCCACGAAGGGGATGATGCGTGCGCCACCCGGCGAGCCGAGGATCCATCTGAGTTCACCCTGTTCATCGAACACCATGGCCGGTGTCATCGAACTGCGTGGCCGTTTGCCGCCGGCGATGCGGTTGGCCACTGGCTGACCGTTCTGTTCGGGCAGGAACGAGAAGTCGGTCATCTGATTGTTGAGCAGAAAGCCATCGACCATCAGCGTCGAGCCGAAGGCGGTCTCGATGCTGCTGGTCATCGACACCGCATTGCCATCGCGGTCGATGATGCTGAAGTGACTGGTGGAGGGAAGTTCGGGTGAACGGTCTTCGGCCTGGGTCAGCAACGACAGCTGGCCCGCCGCCGCCACGCCCATGTCATGTTGCGGGTTGATCAGCCGGGCACGCTGGCGCAGATAGTCGGGGTCGAGCAGTGCCTTCAGCGGTACCGGAACGAAATCGCTGTCGGCCAGATAGAGCGCCCGGTCGGCGAAGGCGAGCCGTCCGGCCTGGGCAAAGAGATGCGCCGCCTCGACCGAAACCGGCCTGAATGCGGCCAGGTCGAAGGGCTCCAGCAGTGCCAGCATCTGCAGCAAGGTCACGCCGCCGGAAGAGGGAGGCGCCATGCTGCAGATCCGATGACCGCGATAAGGCCCGCACAGCGGTGGCCGCTCCTTCGGCTGATAGTGGGCCAGGTCGGACAGGCGCAAAGGACCGGGGTTGCGGTGTCTTTGGACGGCGTCGACCATTCGTTGCGCGGTTTTTCCACGATAGAAGGCAGTGGGGCCTTCGATGGCGATGCGCCGCAGCAACTTCGCGTAGGCCGGGTTGGTCAGCCGGCTGCCGGCCGTGAGCGCTTGGCCAGCAGGGTAGAAGTAGTCATGCGCCGCTCCGGGCTCCAGCAGGCCCGGATTGCTGTTCTTTTGCAGCAGTTCGGCCAGTCGTGGCGAGACGATGAAGCCCCGGTCGGCCAGACGGATGGCATCGGTGAACAGTTGCCGCCACGGCAGCCGGCCATGGCGCTGATGGGCCAGTTCGAGCATGGCGAGCACGCCGGGGGTGCCGACCGAGCGACCGCCGACGATCGCCTGCAGCATCTTCATCGGGGCGCCATCATTGTTCAGAAACAGATCGGGCGTTGCG
This sequence comes from Pseudomonadales bacterium, assembly GCA_024234215.1. NCBI lineage: Bacteria > Pseudomonadati > Pseudomonadota > Gammaproteobacteria > Pseudomonadales > Pseudomonadales bacterium. The sequence continues at coordinate 165,525 of JACKOQ010000003.1, read as the reverse complement.
GCAGCAGGTGCGGTCTCGCGCCCGTCATAGCTGATGAGCTGCCCGGTTCTGTGCGTCCAGTGGAGCATGAAGGCGCCACCGCCAATGCCGGAGGATTGCGGTTCGACCAGATTGAGCACCATCTGCACGGCGATGGCTGCATCGACTGCGGAACCGCCGGCGGCGAGAATGCGGCGGCCGGCCTCGGCGGCCTGTGGATCGGCGGCCACTACCAGATAGCGGCTGGCGGTGACGGCGCTGTTGCTGCGGCTGCCAGTGGCGGCTTCCGGAGCGCGGTTCTCATCGACGGCCCAACTGCTGCCGGTGCCGCCGAGCAGCAGCAGGCCACAGAGCAGCAGGCGCGCTATGATGGTCTGCCGAGCGACGACAGGAGAGAGCGACATGATAGACCTTTACACCGCAGCGACGCCCAACGGCTACAAGGCGTCGATCATGCTCGAAGAGATTGGCCTCGACTATAACGTAATCGCCCTCAATCTGGCAGCTGGCGAGCAGAAGAGCCCGGCTTTCCTGGCCATCAACCCCAATGGCCGCATCCCGGCGATCGTCGATCGGGATGAAGAGGATTTCGCCATCTTCGAATCGGGGGCCATTCTGGTCTATCTGGCCGAGAAGAGTGGCCAACTGCTGCCGACCGATCGCAAGGGGCGCTCGAGGGTGATGCAGTGGCTGATGTTCCAGATGGGTGGCATCGGGCCGATGCAGGGGCAGGCCAATGTCTTCTTCCGCTACTTCGAAGAGAAGCTGCCGGCGGTGATTTCGCGCTACCAGAACGAGACCCGGCGGCTCTACCAGGTGCTCGATGGCCAACTGGCGCAGCATGAGTACCTCTGTGGTGACTACAGCATTGCCGACATCGCCAACTGGAGCTGGGTGCGTGCGCACAACTGGGCCGGCGTGGCGATCGATGACCTGCCCCACCTGCAGCGCTGGCATGACACCCTGCAGGCACGTCCGGCCTGTGTGCGCGGCATCGCCGTTCCACCGCGACCACCCCGCTCCGATGCCACCATTGCCGGCGCGCGACAGATGTTGACCCGCTAGGTGCGGCTATGGCCTGATCAGGCGAAAGGTCAGATTGATCCGCGGTTCGCTCACGCCTCTGCTGCGCGGCACCGCATGTTGCCAGTGTGTTTGCAGTGGTCCGGCCATCAGCAGCAGTGAGCCGTCGCTCAGCAGAATCTCGATTCGCGGTCGGTCCTTGCGCCGGCGGTGTCGCAGCAGAAATCGGCGGCTGGCACCGAAGCTGACCGAGGCGATGGCCGGATCGACGCCCAGTTCGGCCTCGTCGTCACTGTGCCAGCCCATTGCATCGTTGCCATCACGGTAGAGATTGGCCAGAGCCGAGTTGAAGCGCAGCCCGGTCAGGGTCTCGACCTGCCGGCGAATTTCGTTCAGCAGTGGCTGCCAGGGCGTTGGCTGCAACAGCAGCCCCGAATAACGGTAGCTCGCGCCCGGATCGCCATGCCAGGCCTGCAACCGGGGCAGCCGATGACGCTTGCCGAACAGCGTGATCTCATCCTGCCGCCAGGGAATGGCCGAGCTCAACTGTTCGAACAGCGATGGATCGTCGGGCCGTGACAGGACAAAGGCATCGGGCCACAGCGTGAGCTCGCCATCGTCGATGACGATCGACCGGGCTGCTGGATGGGAGGTCATGGGGAGTGATTCCAGCAGATGCGCCGCTGCACACCCTGGGTGGTCATCTTGATGTCATCTCGAAAACGGAACATCGGAGGCGTTCAAGGACAATTCTCCGCCAGAGCCGTGTGCAGCGACAACCACGCTTTCGAACCGTCCGACAGCCTCGCCCACAGGCGAATGCCAGCGCTGCCCTATCCGCTGTGGTTGAGTCTGGTCATCTTCGTTGGCCTGTTTTTCATCCTGCAATGGGCTTGGGGTAAAGCGCACGACACCGGGGTCGAGCGGCTGATCATCCACGATGCCACGGTAAGGCTGGCAACGACGCTGGTGAACCTGCTCACACCCGAAGCCGGCGCACGGGCGGTCGGTGCCAGCATCAAGGCCTCGGGAGGTGGGCTCAATATCCTGAATGGTTGCGAAGGAACGGAGATCATGTTTCTGCTGATTGCGGCCTTTGCCGCCGTGCGTCTGACCTGGCGCCGCACCCTGGTTGGTCTGGGCCTTGGACTCGTGCTGGTCTTCGCGCTCAATCAGTTGCGCATCCTGGTGCTGTTCTATGCCTTTCGCAATGAGCGGAATCTGTTCGACCTGTTGCACACCTCCATCCTGCCCGCCCTTCTGGTGGCTGCCGTTGCGCTCTATTTCTACGCCGTCCTTCACCGTGACCGCATGGCCTAGCCCAGCGCGCTTCGCGCTGGCACTGACCGTCAGCCTTGCGCTCACTCTCTGCGCGGTGTGGCTGTGGGGCACCGCCCTGATCGAACGGCTGATTCCGGTCGTCGGCCAGCTGCTCGGTCTGATCGATGACCGCTTCGGCATCCTGTTTCTGGGTGTCGAGCACGATTGGCAGGACACCGTGGTGCGATTGCGGGTGAACGTCATCGAACCCTTCGTCATGGGCGGGCAACAGGTCGAAGCCCTGCCCGAAGGATGGCTCGAAGTCACCACCACCACCGGCGCGGTGCTCCAGCCACTGATCATCGCCTCGGCCACCGGCCTGGCTCTGCCGGGTGGTCTGGCGGCGCGTCTGACCTCCGGCGCGCTGGCGACACTGTTGGCGTTCGGCTTCCTGTTGCTCGATCTGCCGCTGACGCTGCATGCCTATGTCTGGGACATGTTCATCGACCATCTGGAGCCGGACCGCTTCTCGCCGCTGATGCAGTGGCACCAATTTCTGCACAGCGGTGGCCGGTTCGGCGTGGCGCTGCTGCTGGGCCTTGGAGGATGGTGCAGTGCCGGGCGACTGTCACGGCAATAGGCCAATCGGCTCATCGATGTCGGTCATTGGCGACATCTTGTCGTCACGCGGGGCGTGTAGGCTTATTCAAGCCAGATACAGGGAGGAAGGCGCGCATGACCCGACCCCATCGACTCCTCTGCTCACTGCTGTTGCTGCTGGTCACAGTGCCCGGCCATGCAACGCTCGATGATGCCCGCGCCAAGGGCATCAAATGGTTGCTGCAGAACCAAAGAGGCGACGGCTCTTTCGCCGGGATGCGGGGGCTGAACATGCAATCGACCTCGGCCGCCGTGGAGGCGATGCAGACGGCGGGGCTTGCGCGTTCACCGCACTATGGCCGTGCGTTGACCTGGCTCGCCAATGCCTCGGGCGACAGTCTCGATTCACGTGCCTGGCAGGTGGCTGCGTTGACGGCAGCGGGACGTGATGCCGTCGCCATCGCGACCCGAATCCGCGATGAGCGCAGCAACGGCGTTGCCAGTGCCGGCAGTATCACCGGGAGCGTGGTGGCTTGGGGCGCCTATCCCGGCTACGGTGCGAGCACGATCGACACGGCGCTGGGTTACGGTGCCCTGCGTGGTGCCGGGGTGGGTTACGCGGGCGACACCACCGACCTCACGATCACCGCGCTGTGTATCATTCTGCCCGCCCAGCTTGCCAGTTCGCCTTGGAGCGGCGCATGGCCGCAGGCGTTGCCGCAAAACGGCCAGCCAGCACATGCCGCGGCCGGATCGTTGACGGCAACCACGGTCATGCTGCATGAGCTGAAGAAGCAGCGTCAGGCTTCACGCTTTCTGTCCGGCAGCGTCTGTGGCAAGAGCTCCCCAAGCGCCGTTGATGGCGCCATGACCAGCGCCAGAAGCTGGCTCATCGCCCAAGCCAACGGCGACGGCGGTTTTGCCGAACGCAATCCGCAAAGTGGTGCGCTGGAGGCCTCGACCCCGCTGGCGACCGCCATGGCGATTCGAGCGCTGGCGCCGTTTGCGGCCGAAGGCGATGCGGTCGCCGCCACTGCACTCGGCAACGCGCGCGCCTGGCTCGATGCCCAGCAGAGTGGCGATGGCAGTTGGCGTGGTGATCCACTCGTCACTGCCCGCGTCCTCGCCGCGCTGCCCGCCGCCACCGGCGCCCAGCTCACCGACAGTGATCAGGATGGTGTTACCGACACCATCGAGCAGCAGCTTGGCACGCAGATCATGGTTGCCGATGCGCAAGCCTGGCTCGATCCGAATGCCAACGCCGTGCCTGGAGTGACCACCACCTCGTTCCGCGTGCTGGCCAATCTCAACGAAGCCTTCAGCTACAGCGTCACTGCCGTCGGCGGCAGCGGGCCCTTCGTCTTTGCCCGCGTCAACGGCAACCTGCCGCCGGGTTTGACCATGGCGGCCAATGGCGTGATTTCCGGCGCGCCGACGGCGCCCGGCAGCTACGCCTTCGACTACGAAGTCACTGACGCCACCGACGCCCGGAGTCTGGTCATTGGCCGCATCGATGTGGTGCCAGCCAGCATGACGAACGGTGACGTGCCGCTGCCGCCCTGGGCGCTCGTGCTGCTGGGCGCCGGGCTCTTCAGCGCCATGCGCCGGCATGTCGCGCGCAGTGGCGTCCCGCTGCGGCGCAGAGCGAGATAACAGAGCGATCGCCGAGGAGTCCCCATGTCCTGTTCGACCCTGAATCGTCTGCTCGCCACCCTGGTTCTGCTGGGCGTGGCCTGCGCTGCCCATGCCGACCACAAAGAGGTGGCGCCCCTGCCGGCCAAGGCGGCCGAGGCGGTGCGGGCGGCGCAACAGGGTCGACCCGACCCGCTGGAAGCCGCAATCAAGCGCAATCTGGAGGCAACACTGGCGCTGACCGAACGCGGTGAGCGTGACGCGGCGAAGTTCAAGCAGAAAAAGATGTTGCCGCACGAGGTGCGGGGTCTGCTTGCCGATCGCAAGGCCGAGGCCGCCGCCAAGCGGCAGGAGATGCTGACCCTGAAAGGGGAGGTGTTGCAGCGTGTCGCCCGCGAGGCCGACACGATTGCGGCACGGGGGGCGTCCGAGCAGGCCGCGCAGGCCCTGGAATTGCACCGCCGGCTGGCAACCCGCTTCGACCTGGCCATACAGGATCTGGATGAGCTCTCCCGCGCGGACCCGGCCACTCTGGATGGACGCGCCAGGCAGGCTGCCAGCCGGATCAGGAGCTGGCTGACCGCGCGTCCGGCTGAGCCGCTGCCCGCGCCCAATTGGCGTCAGGCCGAGCCGGTCAGGCCGATGAAGCTGCCGGAGGCGGTGCCGCCGCGGTTCGTCGCGGACGCCTGGTGGCTGATGCAGCAGCAGTTTGCCAGCCGCGATGGCCTGGTCCGGGTCGCACTGCGGCCGACCCCGGCCGAGGCGGTGGCCTGCGGTTACGGTACCGCCGACCTGGCCGGCACGGCCGAGGCCCCCACCGCACATCCCGACATCGTCGCGTTGGCGAAAGGGCTTGATCACAATCCGGTGCGGATGTTCGAGTGGGTGCAGCAGAACATCGGGTTCGAGCCTTACTACGGTTCACTGAAGGGCGCGGTGGCGACCCTGTGGGCCAAGGCGGGCGGCGCCACCGATCAGGCCAGCCTGCTGATCGCGCTGCTGCGTGCTTCCAACATTCCGGCGCGCTATGTGCGCGGCAACGTCGCCGTGCTCGATTCGACCGCCCTCGGTGCCGACGGCCGCGGCCCGCGCTGGATCGGTGCCAGGAGCTACCAGGCGGCGGCCACGGTGTTGGGCAGCAACGGCAATCCCTATACGGCCTACCGCACCAACGGCATCGACCTGGCCCATGTCTGGGTCGAGGCCTGCCTGCCCTATGCCGACTGGCGTGGCAGCGGCCTCGACGACTCCGGCCACCGCTGGGTGCCACTCGATCCCTCGTACAAGGATCGGCGCTACCAGGCGGGTGTCGGCGTCGATGGCAGCTTCGACTTCGGTTACGACAGTTGGCTGGCGAGCCGACTGGATGCGCAGGGCAGCTATCGCCTGCCGCAGGAGCGCTTCGAGGAGGAGGTGGCGGCCCACGTCAAGAGCAAGGCCCCCGACTACGCCAACACCACGCTCGAAGAGGTGCCCTACAAAGCCGAGATCACGCGTGGCCATTTCGACATCCTGCCGATCGTGCCGCCCTACGAAGTGCTGCAATACAGCAGTTGGGATGGCACGACCGGCGGCTTGGCCGAGACTGCCGCGCTGCCGGAGCGGCACAGATACCGGCTGTCGCTTGTCGCCATGAACAGTGCGGGCAGCACGCTCGCCCAGAAAACCCTCAACCTGACCGACCTGGCGACCCGACGACTGACGCTGGCGTACCGGGGGGCAACCCCGGCCGATCAGTCGGCGTTCGATGCCTGGTTCGACGCGGTCGATCCGGCCGCTGCGCCGACCTGCGCGGCCACCGCCAACATGGTGCCGCTGTTCAGGCTCGAAGGGGTCGAACAGGCCAGCGAGGCAGGCAGCGGCAGCGTCCCGCTCTGTTCGTCCGACAACCGGTTGACGATGACGGTCACCCTGGCCGAACTGGGTAGCGCCGCCACCCGTGCGAGCGTGAGCTATTCGGACCTCCGTGCCGCCAACCTGCACGCCCTGCACGCCTACGCCTGGCACACCTCCGACACCTATCTCGTCAAGCGCAGCACGCAACTGCTGGCCAACCTGCAGGCCAACAACGGCAACGTCAACGCCGACCGCGACGCCATCGAGGGCGAATTCCTCAACATCGCCGCCAGCAAATACAGCCGCTACGTCGCCGACGCCTCGAAACGGGCCGGCGAACTGTTCGGCGAATCAGGCACCGTTGGAACGAGCCTCGGTCTGACCTCCGCCCAGGTCAAGGTCGCCTACCTGTTCGATCTGCCTTATGGGCTTTATCGCAGGGGCTTTCTGATCGACTGGCCCGGCGGCAAGTACACCGGCAGCCGTCTGGATATGCCCAGTACGACCGACAAACGCGCCTTCAAGCTGGCCGGTTTCGCCGGCTCGGCCTATGAAGCCTACATCTGGCAGGAGCTGGCGAATCTGGATGCGGTCTCCACCACCCGCGGTCTGCAGTTCGCCGCCGAGCAGGGGGTGGAGATCCTGCAGATCAACAGCAGCGGCGACTGGGCGGCGCAGAAAGCCAAGCTCACCAGCAACACCGACCCCGGCCTGAACTACGCGGCCAGCCATGTCGCCCAGATCGAGGCGAAATACGTCAACAAAGGCTTCAAACTCACTCTGCCTCGCCGGCTGATTCGCTATCCCGATGCCAACGGTTGGCTGGGCGCCACCTTCTATGCTGAACGCCTTACGCCGAACGCTGCTGACATCGATTGTCCCTATGTCTGTGCCAGCTTCCCCATCAACGGCTACAGCGGCGGCGTCACCATCGAGCCCACCGCCGCCTCGACCGGCACGTCCGGCGGCGACAGCGGCTCCGGCAGCGGCTCTGCTTCGGGCGGCTATGGCATCAGCGATCCGTTGGGCAGTCTCTACAACCCCAGCCTCGGCAGCGGCATCGTCGCTGACCCCTATGCGCCCACCTTCGCCCAGCAGTCCGGGCAGAACGGCTACCAGAGCGCCAACGGCTTCGGCAGTGGCACTGCCGTCTCCGGCGACCCGGTCAACATGGTCACCGGCAACCTGATCCACAGCGAGCGCGACATCGCCATCAAAGGGCGGGGCGGCTTGCCCATCGTCTTCGAGCGCTGGTACAACAGCCGGAACCCCCAGGACGGTCCGCTGGGCTTTGGCTGGACCCACAGCTTCAACCACGTCCTGCGTTTCTACGGCGTCGAGGGCGGGCAGGCCAAGCTCGGCTGGAGCGACGGCACCGGCGGCGAGCGCTACTTCGCCACGCCGAATCACACGAGCGGCAACATCGCCGCCGGTGCGACGTTTACGGGTTCCGCCGGCATCTACGCCACGCTCGAGCGTCTGGCCGACGGCCAATACCGCATAAGCGAACGCTCGGGGATGAAATACCTCTTCGAATCGGTCAATGGCGGCGCCAGCGACAGCGGCCTGAAAGCGCGGCTGCTCTTGATCACCGACCGCAACGGCAACGCGCTGAGCCTTTCCTACGCACCGATAACCGGCTGCCCCGGCAGCTGGGTCTGCAAGGTCAGCGACAGCCTCGGCCGCGCGCTGACCTTCGGCTACACCGCCAACCGCATCAGCCAGATCAGCGACTGGAGCGGCCGCAGCTGGCAATACAGTTACGACGGCAACGGCGACCTCACCCGCTTCAGGAACCCGCTCGCCGTCGCCGGCAGCCAGCCTGCGGTCAGCTACCAGTACCACACCGCAGCGGATGGAGCCAGGCTCGCCCACACCCTGAAGCAGTACCAGTTGCCGCGCGGCAACGGCATGCGCTTCGCCTACTACCAGAACGGCCGCGTCTTCCGCCACACCCCGTTCGGCGCCGACGGCGTGCCCAAGGAGGACCACGCCACCACCTTTGCCTGGAGCGAATTCCGCCGCGAAGCGCGGCAGATCGACGCGCTGGGCCATACGCGCACCTTCCTGTTCGACGCCCACGGCAACCCGCTTGCCATCACCGACGAAGCCGGGGCAACAACCGACTACACCTACGACCCCGCCGCCGGCCGCACCCACCTGCGGCTCACCCGCACCGACCCGCTGGGGATGCTGACCCAGTACGCCTACGACAGCCAGGGCAACCTCACCGACCTCACGCTGCCCTCCGGGCGCACGCTGCAAACCCTTGACCACACTGCCTACGGCCAGCCGCAGCGCGTCAAGGACGCCGACGGCCACTGGACCCTCAACCGCTTCGACGCCCAGGGCCGGCTCACCGACGTCATCCGTGTGAAGAATGGCGTTACCCCCGTCGCCAACACCAAACCCGCCAACGCTGACATCCTCGCCTGGACGCAATACCAGAGCGACAGCGTCGGCAACCCGGTCAAGACCCGGCGCCTGCGCGACTGGACCAGCGCCGTGCTCGGCGACCCCACCAGCGGCGTCGGCCCCAGCCTGGAAACCACCTGGGACGCCAGCCAACTGAACATCACCGGCCTCACCCGCCGCGGCGACCTCGACGGCACCCCGGCCAGCCTGGAAGTCGAGACCACCAGCGACTTTGCGCACGACAGCCTCGGCCGCACCACGCGCGGCCCGGATGGCGCCTGGTACCCCGCCGACTTCCAGTACGACCCCCTCGACCGTCCGCTCAAGACCGCCGACGGCCGTGGCCATCTGTGGGACACCGTCTTTGATGCCAACGGCAACCCGCTCATGGTCGGCTTGACCGTCAACGGCGCGTACCTCGACGGCCACTACGCCACCTGGGACGAACTCGATCGCCTCGAACGCCGCGTCGACTACGCCGGCCACGCCACGCTGACCCAGTACGACCCGCTCGGCCGCGTCAGCCAGGTGACCGAAGCCGACGGCTACACCCTTGCCTTCGACCGCGACCCGCTGGGAAGAGTGACCGGCGCCTACGACGAGGAAGGCCATCGCGTCAGCCTCGCGCTGGACGCCGACGGAAGACCGAGAAGCAGCACCGACCCCAACAACCTCACCACCGCCTACGAGTACTACCACGCCACTCAGGAAGGCCGCCTCAAGACCACCACGCTGCCCAAGGTCACGGGCCAGTCTCAGGGCCGTGCCGTCGAGATCGCCGCCTACGACGGCGCGGGCCGCGCCACCCGCATCAACAGCATCGCCGCCGACGGCAGCGTAAGAGATACATACCGCTTTTACGACGAACTGGGCCGACTCACCCGCGAAGTCGGCCCGCCCACCAGCGGCACCGATGTTAACCGTCCCGTCAGCTGCGTCGTCTACACCCCGCTCGGCGACGTCAAGGAACTCTGGGCCGGCAGCAGCACCGACACCACCAGCAAGAGCTGCGCGCTGGACGGCATCAACATCAAGAAACAGCTCAGCCGCACCTTCGACGACTTCGGCCGCAAGCTGACCGAGACCGACGCCCTGGGCAACACCTGGACATGGAGCTGGAACCGCCACCACGAACTCGTCACCAGCCAGACCCCGGTGCAGGCCCAGGCCGGGCAGAGCACGACCTACACCTACGGCGCCAAGGGCAACCCCGGCGAAACCCAGGGCCTGCTCAAAACCCGCAGCGTGCCCGGCACGAACGGCCAGACCGTCACCTACACCCGAGACGCCCTCGGTCTGGTGACCCGCGCCGAGACCAGGACCCCCGGCGACAGTCTGATCGTTTCCTACAGCTACGCCTACGACCCCGCCAAGCGCCTTGCCAGCGTCACCGACTCGAGAGGCAACAAGACCCTCACCTACACCTGGACCCCCGGCGGGCGTCTGGCGCAGCTGCAGGACGCCGACGGCCACGTCGCCAGCTTCGCCTACGACGCCACCGGGCGGCTCGCCACGATCACCGCCCCCAACGGCGAGAACGTCAGTTTCGTCTGGGACGCCGGCGGCCGCTTGATCGAGCAGCGGCTGCACTCGGGACAACGCACCACCCAGAGCTGGTTCGAGGATGGCAATCTGAAGCAGCGTCAGACCCTCTTCAACACCAGCACCCTGTCCAGCCACCTCTACACCCTGGACAACCAGGGAAGACGCGCCACCCAATCGGAAACCATCAACGGCAGCACCAAGAACTGGACCTATGCCTACGACTACCTCGACCGGCTCACCTCGGCCAGCGACGGCACGGCCGAGACCTACGCCTACGACATCTGGGACAACCGCAGGAGCAAGACCAAGGCCGGCACCACCACCGCCTATCTCTTTAATGCGGCACATCAACTCAGCGAGATCCGCAGCGGCTCGGACACGGGAACCCTGCTCGGCGCCGCGATCCACGACGCCGACGGGCACCTGAGCAAGCTGTGCGAAGTGAGCCCCGGCGGCACCATCACCAAGCCCACGGGCGACTGCAGCGCCAGCGGCACGGGCGCCAGCACGCTCACGCTCGTCTGGAACGCGCTCGATCACCTGCAAACGGCGACCCGCAGCGGCAGCGGCGCCATCGCCGAGAGCTACCAGTACGACGACCAGGGCCGACGGATCGCCAAGACCAGCGCCGCCACCACCACCCACTGGCTGTACGACGGCGATGCCATCCACGCCGAGTGGACCGGCACCATGAGCGGCCTGCCCGGCGCCGTCTACGCCCACGGCGGCCTCGACCAGCCGCTCGTGCGCCTGACCGGCACCACCCACACACCCGCCGCCACCCAGAGCGCCTACCTGCAGGATGGCCTGGGCAGCGTCGTCGGTCTGGCCAACGCAAGCGGCACGCTCACCGCCAGCCAGCGCTTCGACGCCTGGGGCAACCGGACCGCCTCGACCGGCACCATCCCGCAGTACGGCTACACCGGCCGCGAGCCCGACGCCACCGGCCTCGTCTACTACAGAGCCCGGTATTACCACCCCGGCATCGGGCGCTTCGCATCAAGAGACCCGATGGGGATGGCGGATGCGGTGAGCCCGTATGCGTATGTGGCCAACAATCCGGTCAACTACGTCGATCCCACCGGGGAGTTCCTGGACGTCATCGCCGACATCGGCTTCATCGCCTACGACCTCGGCGTGCTGGGATACGACCTGTACAAGACCGGCGGTCAGAACCTCGGCGTGCATGCCACGGCGCTGGCGCTCGATGTCGGCGGCGCGGTGCTGCCCTTCGTCACCGGGGCGGGCCAGGCCTACCGCGCCGGCAACACACTGGTGGACGTGGCTCGTCAGGCCGATAATGCCATTTCAGCCGGCGGCTCGGCGGCAACCCGGGGGACGAAGGTGCATACGGAGTTTGATACTGCGCTGAAGAATGGAGCAGGTGGGAAGAATATTTCGCCCGAGAGCGCCTATTTAAATAGAGTTCCTGATGAACGATATCGTCCTCGTGGAAGTTCGAATCCTGACGCAGTTGTTGGCAATATCCGGCAACCGACCGCCGTCTTCGATCTGAAGACGGGCAAGTCCGGCATCTCCAATTCGCAGATGGCAAAGTACAACGATAATCTTCCTGAGGGCACGCCAATCTTTACGGTGACACCCAATGGCCACAATGCCCCGCGTCCGCAAAGCATGTCGGGAATGGGCGCTGTGCTGAACACGGGCTCTCTGCTGGGAGGTTCGCTCTATGGGGATGATTCGGTGCCCTATCTAGGCGGAAACTCAGGAGGTGGTTTGGTCGATCCGCGCTTGTATAAGTAAGCCGAGTAGCAGCCGTGTACAAGGCCATCGAAATCGCGCGGTTCGTCAGGACGTATCTGCGGACTGCATTGCCAATAGACTATCAATTTTATGGAAAACGCGATTTGGTCAGGATGCGCGGGAATTTTGCGCAGCTTTTATTGATAGCGCAGGCCCGTGGTAATTATCTTCGTATTTTGCCCACGCTATATGTTGTCGGCGCAAATTTGGCTGAGGCTACAATCCATCAGGCTGTCTGCTTATATACAGTAAGACCAAGCGATTGGAATCTTGCACCTGAGTCGTTGGATTTTGATTTTGCTGCCCAGATCGTCGATCAGCTAAAAAAATCACCTGTCGGGATATTTGTGCGCGAAAGTGTGGATGCGGAAATCGACAACACCTTTCGTTGGTTTGGTAAGGATGGAAGCCACTGGTCTGATTATTTGTTCTTGGCATTTTTCAACATGACCCGTGGCGCTCCCACGGCGCGCAAGGACCTGGCGCGAGCCTTCGAACTGTTCATCAAGCGCAGTCGTTATTCGACGAACAAACCGCCCTTGGATTTCGAAGAGGCGCTCCACACCCGCTTCCAGGACCTCGAATCCCGCCTGGACCGCCCCGACTGCATCGCGCTGTGCCGGGCCGATGCCGAGGAACACGCCCGGCTGTTGAAGCTGCCGGCCATCGTCTGGCCGCCCGAGTGGCCAGAGGCAGTACCGCCCTGGCCGAAGGATGTGCCGGGCCTGATGGCCAGGCTTGGCAGTCTCTTCGCCGATCGCAGCAAGCCTTGAGCGGTCGCATGTCGCGTCCAATTTCCCTGAAACGCAAAGGAGCCCGACCATGACCATCTCCGCTGCCGCCTTGCCGCCCGCCATCGAACTGCGCCGCTGGCCGGGCGAACGCATCTGGCTGGCGCTGGTGGCGCTGTTGGCCGCGCTGGTCTGGGTTCTGCTGGCGGCAACCATCATCGGTCTGATCTATGCGCTCTTCCTCGGCATCTTTTTCTTTCTTGCCCACACCGTCTTCATCGCCCATGTGCGCGGCAGCGGCGTGCGTCTGGGCACGGCACAACTGCCGGAGCTCAATGAGCGCGTCGAACGGCTGGCCCGGCGGCTGGGTCTCAAGCAGGTTCCCGAGGCCTACCTCATGCAGGCCGGCGGCTCGCTCAACGCGCTGGCGACGAAATACCTCGGCCGCGACTGCATCGTCCTCTACAGCGAACTGGTCGAGGCCTGTGGCGATAACGGGGCGGCGCTCGATTTCATCGTTGCCCATGAACTCGCCCATCTGCGGGCCGGGCACCTGCGCCTGCACTGGCTGCTGCTGCCCGGCCTGTTCATGCCCTTCGTCGGCAGCGCCTACCGCCGCGCCTGCGAATACACCGCCGACGGCGCCGCGCTGGAGAGCGCCGGCCGCAGTGAAGAGGCCCTGCAAGGCCTGCTCATTCTGGCCGCGGGCGGCAAGCTGGCCGGTCGCATCGACAAGCCGCAGTGGATCGCCCAGACCGACACTCTGAACACGCCGTGGATGAAGCTGGGCCAGTGGTTCTCGTCGCACCCGCCGCTCAGCCGGCGGCTGGCGGCGCTGCTCGAGCTGCCGGTCAAAGGCACTCACCGGGCGACACTGGGCGCCGCGGGCATCGTGCTCCTGGGCATCGGCGTACCGGCCATCGGCGGCGTGGTGTTCGTCCAGTATCTCGGCCCGCAGATGCAGGCCGCGTTGCGGCCGCCCGCCGACGCAGCCCCCGCGCCCGCAGCCGACGGGCGTCGGCGTCAGGTCGAGGAAGGCATCTTGTCGCTCGCGCAGACGGCGGAAACGGCGCGCGCCCAAGCGATACTGCCGGCGGATGGCGAGGGGCTCTACGCCCTGTGGCGGCAGAGCCATCCGCAGCAGTCGGAACCGCGCGATCCCTATACCGGCGAGCGCTACGCTTACGAAACGGCCGCTGGCCACTATCGCATCTGGAGTCCTGGTCCCGACCGGCGCTCGACCGAGGATGATCTCTACTACGACTCGCGACCGGCGGCGCGCTGAGGGCATGCGCTTCGCCTACTACCAGAACGGCCGCGTCTTCCGCGTGACGCGCCTCACCCGCCGTGGTGACCTCGACGGTACCCCCGCCAGCCTATAAACCGGACAGATGCAGCGCCTTCAGCTACGACAGCCTTGGCCGCCTGACCCGTGGTCCGGATGCCCACTGGTGCGCTGCCGAATGCGACTGCGATGCCAACGGCAACCCGGTCGCCGCTGGACTCACCATTGGTGGAGATCGGCCGGCAGCCAAGGTGAAATGGTCGACGATATTCGAGATGCCTGTCTTGTGCATGATGGTCAGTCAGAAATGGCATTCGTGATGGAAGGCACAAGCGCCGTGAAGCCGCCGACCGCCACCAGCCCCAACACGATGGCCGCCCCCGCCGGCAGGTCGAACAGCGCCGACGCCAGCAGGCCGAGCGCATAGCCGGCGGCACCGATCCCATAGCCGCGCTTGAACCGCCCGCCGGCGGCAAGCGCCGGCACGATCAGGCTCGCGAACACCAGGTACACACCCACCACCTGCACCGATGCGGTGACGGTGACGGCGAACAGCCCGTAGAAACCGAGTGGCGAATCCTTCAGGCGCAGGTCGTGCCAGGCCGCCAGCACGGCCGCGGTGACCAGCGCCAATGGTCCAAGGTCGCCCCAGGTGCTCCACAGAATCTGCCCCACCAGCAGCTCCTGCAGGTGCTCGCCGGCGTGCGGGTCGTGGCTCATCAGCACGATGGCCGCGCAGGCGGCGGTGACGAAGCCGACGCCGATCAGTGCTTCCAGGTGGCGCTGCGCGCGCCGCTCCAGCGCGCGCAGCAGCAGCGCACCGGTGAGCGCCGCCAGCACGGCGGCGAGCTGCATGCGCCAGCCGCTCGCCTCGAAACCGAGCGCGCTGGCGATGACGATGCCGAGCCCGGCGAACTGCGCGATGGCGAGATCAATGAAGATGATCCCGCGCCGCAGCACCTCGCCGCCCAGCGGCACATGGGTCGCCAGCACCAGCAGGCCGGCGGCGAAGGCCGGCAGCAGGATGCCGAAATCGACCGCCGCGAAACTCATGGCGCGGCGCTCAGCAGGCGCGCGAGCGTCACCTCGAACAGCCCGAACAGGTCGTCCGTGCCCGGCGCCCCACCGACCGTGTAAGGCAGCTCCACGGCCGCAATGCCGGCCTTCTGCGACAGCCATGCGGAGGGTTGAGCGGACTGATAAGCCGCATGCAGGATCATCCGTGCCGGATGGCCTTTGAGCGATTCGAGCAATGCCGCCAGATGCGCTGCCGACGGCTCGACGCCGGGCTTGGGTTCGAGATCGCCCACCACCACCAGCCCCAGCCAGTCGGCCAGATAGCTGAAGCTCTTGTGGTGCACCACCACGGCCACACCCTTCAGGCGCGCGCCCTGTTCCGCCCAGCGCTCGCTCGCTGCCTGCCAGCGCTTCTGGAAGTCGGCGTTGCGCTCGGCATAGCGTGCGGCGTTGGGCGGGTCGAGCTGCGCCAGACGCTGGGCGAGCGCGTCGGCAATTTTCGCGACGCGACGCGGGTCGAGCTGCACGTGCGGGTTGCCGGCGGCGTGCAGGTCGCCCTGGGCGCGGTCGAGTTGGGCCGGCCTCTCCAGCAGCGGCACCTGCGCGCTCCCCTCGAAGTAACCCGGCTGGCCGGGCTGGATGCGGCCGTTGCCGGCCTGGCGCTGCAACAGCGGCAGCCAGCCCATTTCCAGTTCGGCGCCGGTGCAGACCAGCAGATCCGCGCGCCGCGCCTTGGCCAGCAGCGAGGGCCGCGCCTCGATGCGGTGCGGGTCCTGCAGCGCGGTGGTGGCCGAATCGACCTCGGCCAGATCGCCGGCCAGTTCACGGGTCAGCGCCGCCCACTCGGGCTCGCAGGCGAGCACGCGCAGCGCGGCCTGCGCCGGGGCGATCAGCAGGAAGCTCATCAACGCAGACAGGAACAGGGTTCTCATGGTGATCTCCTCAGAACTGATGGGCGCCGTGGGAACCGAGGCTCATGATGTATTGCAGGATGAGCTGGTTGTCGGTGTCGCCGGAAAGCACCTCATCGCGGTTGAATTGCAGGCGAAAGCGCGAGAACTCCGACGGCGAGAAGTCGGTCATCAGGCTCCAGCGGTCGGGGTGATAGCGATCGCCATCCAGACTCGCGGCGTTCAGGCCGAAGTCGGTCGAACCGCTCGACAGCCGGCTGTAGCGGGTGCCGACGCGCCAGCGCGGCATGAACTGGTACACCGCCTGGGCATACCAGCCGGACTGGTCGCTGTCGTAAGCGTCGGTCACGTCGAGACAGGCGCCGCCCTCGATGCGGTTGTCGGTACAGCTCAGGTCGCCGTTTTCGTCGCGCTGGAAATACTCGGCGGCAAAGGTGAAATTGCGCTGGCGCGGATTGCCGTTGGGCGCCCACTTCCACACTGCATCGGCCAGCCAGGTCTTGGAGTCGCCGGAAAACAGCGTCAGCGCCTCGACATCGTTCAGGTCATCCACCCAGCCCTCGCGCTCGCGCGGCCGGGCCTCGAGGTAGGAAAGTCCGGTGCGCCAACTGTGCGAGGCACCGACATCGCCGCCCAGGTGCGCGAAGGCCGCCCAACTGCCGGCGCCATTCTTGTCCCCGCCGGCTTCGGAGCCCGGAAAGAACTGCCCCTTGGCCAGCTCGGCGCCGAGTTCGAAAAACAGCTCGGTCGGCGCCAGCCAGCGCAGTTGCAGGCCGTCCTGCAGCAGTCCCTCGCCGAACAGCGCCTCGTAGACCAGGTTGTTGTCGGCGAAGTCCCAGGCGTGGGGGTGCTTCTCGTTCTGGTAGCCGATGCCGGAGCGAAAGCGCCCGCCCTTCACCGTGACGCCGTGGCCGATTTGCAGGCTCTGGAACCAGGCCTCCTCGACCTCCACCTCCTCGTCCAGAAACGCGAGGTTCAGATAGCCGCGCAGGTAGGGATCGATGTTGGCGCTCATCACCAGCTCGGTGTGTTCGAGCGTGAAGCCGCGCTCGGCGTGGGCATGCTCGCCGGCCGGCAGGAAGCCGCTGATGGGCCGCTCACCGCCGGCGCGATCGTTGTAGGCGCCTTGCAGGATCAGCGAGATGTCGGGGTTGAAGGCGCTCGACGGCGGCGGCGCCGCCTGGGCGGTCTGCTCGGCGCTGGCGGTGGCGGTCTGCGCGATCGCCTGGGCTTGGTCGGCCTGCGCCTCGGCCGCCTGCACGCGGCCTTCGAGCGCCTTCAGACGCGCCTCGTAATCGGCCTGCAGGGCCTGGAATTTCTGCTCGAACTCGGCGCGCAGCACGTCGAGTTCCGGTTGTGGCGCAGCCAGCGCCGGCGTGGCGAGCGCGCACAGCGCAGCCAGAAGAGTCTTTTTCATGGTTTGCTCCCAAACAGAGTGGCCCCGGCGCGCAGCAGCGGGGCGACGAAAAACGTCGGTTCAGATCGTCGGGAGCGGGGGTGGTGCGCGCACCTGATAGGGGAGGGTGTCGCGTCCGGAAATGGATGCAGGTTGATCGAAAAGTGGCGGCAGGATCGAATGGAGAGTGGGCGTCAGCAGTGCCGACGCGGGCAGTGGCGCCCCTTCGGCACCGGCGTGGGCCAGACAGAGCAGGCAATGCGGATGTTGCGGCAGTGCGGAGCCGTCGCCGTCCGCCGTGTGGCTCAGCGAGTGCAGCAGTGCCGAAACCTGCCAACCCAGCAGCATGGCCAGCAGCCATGGCAGCAGGCGCCGCGTCCGTTGGCGCGAGAAGAGTGACCGCGCAACTGCGTGGCTGTCAGCGCTGTTCACTGCACTGTTTCCGCATCGATCGGTACCGTGATCAGGTGGGTTGGCGGCGGACGATTGGACACGGCATGCTCGCCAGCGCCGGGGCTGTCGCCCGGCCCGCATCATTGTACTGCCTATCTGCTGTTCGCCAAGAGATGGCCGCTCGGCGCGGACGCCACTGGTTGATCGGGTCACCTTTGCCACTGTAAAAAGCATTGCCTGACCGGATGGTATGCTGCCGCGCCTTGAAAAGCCTTTCGCAATCGATCTCTCTCTTCCGGAGTCTGCCTGATGCCCGTCATCGCCCTGATTGCCGCCATGGCGAACAACCGCGTTATCGGACGCGACAACCAGCTGCCCTGGCACATTGCCGAGGATTTGCGTTTTTTCAAAAGGATGACCCTCGGCAAACCGCTGATCATGGGACGCAACACCTTCGAATCGCTGGGTAGACCGCTGCCCGGGCGCCCGCACATCGTCATCAGCCGCAATCCCGACTATCAGCCGGCGGGTGTCGAGCGGGCGGCGACGCTGGAGGCGGCCATCGCCCGCGCCACCGAGCTGGCACTGGCCAGTTCGGCCGATGAGATCATGGTGATCGGCGGTGCGCAGGTCTATGCGGCCGCATTGCCGTATGCGCGGCGCATCTACCTGACGCTGGTCGATGCCGAGGTGGCAGGCGACACCCACTTTCCAGCGATCGACAGCGCGCTGTGGCGGGAGGTGAGCAGAACAGCGGCCCAGGCGCGGCAGGCGCACGAGCCGGACTACTGCTTCGTGGTGCTGGAGCGCAACGAGGCCGGACTGTCTGAGCCGAACTGAGTGTTGCTGTATGTCGATCAGGCCGCGGATTGACCGATCAGAATCAGTGACGCTGGCTGCTGGCTGCGTGGGTCGAGCGGTTCACGCAGCTCGATCAACCGGAATCCGTTGCCGATGAACAGTCCTGTCCAGCTCTGCAGGGTTCTGAAGTACCAGTCGGATGGGTCGGTGAAGGCACTGCTGAAGCCTTGCCATGAGCCGCTTCGCCAGCCGTCCCGGTAGGTGGTCTCTGCGTCGACCCTCAGCGGATGCAGGGTCTGCACGATGAACAGTCCTTCGGCATTCAACAAGGCGGGCATGTTCCCGAACAGCTTCTCGACCGATTCATGGCCCAACAGCGAAAAATTCGCCACCGCCATGTCGACCTTCAAATCGAGTGCTCCGGCCGCGATCTGTGCGTAGTCGAGCAGACGAAAATCGGCGCCGCCGGCCTGGCGGGCGGCTTCGATCAGCGCTGCGGTGGCATCGATGCCGATCACCTCGATCGAATGCTTGACCAGTTCACGCGCCAGCCAGCCTTCACCGCAGCCGATGTCGAGCAGGCGGCCTGGTGAGTGGTCGAGAATGGCAGTGACGATGGCCTGATCGGTGGCATGACGACGGCTGGCGATCTCGCCCTGCCGCACTGCATTGGTCCAGGCGCCTGCATTGCTGTTCCAGCAACGCAGGATCTGCGCTTCTCGCAGTGGATCACTGGACATGGAGGCCTCCTGGCGGGGTTTGTGCTGGGAATGTCATTGAATCATGACGTTCCGCTGCTGCCCATGGTCATTTGAACGCGTATTGCCAGCCAGCGACCAGGCTCCAGTCGCTCTCCAGTTGCGGGCCATCGAGCCGCTCCCACAGCGGTTTGGCCAGTTCGATGCCGAAGCGGTGGCCGGCCAGATTGCCGGTCGGAACCCGGTAGTTGAGACCCATGGCGGCTTCCACCCGCTCGCCGGCCTGTGCCTCGGGGTTGGAGGCCGGTGACATGGTGGGTGAGAGTCTGGAGTCCCGACCGTCGATGTCGCCCCAACTGGCACCGTTCAGCCGCACCGAACCGCTCCAGCTGGGCGAGAAACGGTAGGCGAACCAGCCGGTCAGATCGATCCGGTCACCGAGCGAGTAGTCCGCACTGTTTCGTCCAAGCCGTAGCGTGGCGATGCCCTGGCCGCCCCACGAGCAGTCGCCATGCTGCGCGAAGTAGGTGATGCCGGGCAGCAGGTCATAGGTGCCCGAACCCAGCTGCATCGGGTACTCCATGCGCATGTCGATGAAGCTGCCGCCGGGGCCATGCGGCATGGCATCTTCCTCGGTGATGCTGCCGGTCGGCAGGCTGATGCCGAGGTTCAGATGGATCTGCTCAGGGGCCGCCACCGGCGTCAGGCGCAGCAGCGTCGAGAGTTCGAGATCACCGATCCCTTCGGACTCCATGCCATAGCGCACCGGCGGATTGCTGCCATGCTGATGCAGTTCCATGCTCATCTGCATCTTCTGGTACGGCAGCATCGCCATCAGCGTCATGGTGTCGTCGAGCGCGTACATCAGCTCGAACATGTGCATCTCCATGCGCATCTCCAGCGGGGCATCGTGGTAACCGTAGCCGCCGCTGGCGATGCTGCCGTAGGTCTGCTGCACGCTGACCGAATCGGTGCCGTCGATCAATCCGCTCTGTTCGCTGCGCATGTAGCGGTAGCCGAACATCCATTCACCGTTTTTGTGGGCATGGTCGGCCATCACGCCGATCGGCGCATGGGCATCGGGCCGCGCGCCCATCCAGTTCTCGTCGGCCAGCAGCGGCGGGCTGCTCAGCAGGGCCAGCGTGGTGAATGTGACGCCGAGAGGGTGGAAAGGGTGAGGCTGTGTCGGGGCCATGGCCAAACTCCTGGAGCAGTGTCGATTGGCGCGGCAGTGTAGGGAAGCTGGCGGGGCAATAGAATGCGACAGATTGTCGCAGCGGTGGGAATGGCTGATGAAACGGGAGGTTCGTGCAATCAGCGGGCGGGTGGCATTTTCCAACTCCGCTGCGCCAGCCGGCATTGTGACTGGCGCAGCGCAGAGACCTCAACGCCGCAACTGAGTAAGGTCGCGCACCGCGCCGCGGTCGGCACTGGTGGTGAGCAGGGCGTAGGCGCGCAGCGCGGGTGAGACCTTGCGGCTGCGCACTTCGCCGGGGCTCCATGCCGCGCTGCCGCGGGCGACCATCGCCTCGCGCCGGCGCGCCAGTTCAGCGTCGCTGACCGCCAGCTGGATGCGCCGTTGCGGAATGTCGATCTCGATCAGGTCACCCTCTTCGATCAGTGCGATGGCGCCCCCTTCGGCGGCTTCGGGCGAGACATGGCCGATCGACAGCCCCGAAGTGCCGCCGGAGAAGCGGCCATCGGTCAGCAGCGCGCAAGCCTTGCCGAGCCCTTTCGATTTGATGTAGCTGGTCGGGTAGAGCATCTCCTGCATGCCGGGCCCGCCGCGTGGCCCTTCGTAGCGGATCACCACCACGTCGCCCGGTTTGAGCTGGTCATCCAGAATGGCGGCCACGGCGCTCTCCTGGCTCTCGAAGATGCGGGCCGGGCCGGCAAAGCGCAGCAGGCTGTCGTCGACGCCGGCGGTCTTGACGATGCAGCCATTGAGGGCGATGTTGCCGAACAGCACCGCCAGGCCGCCATCGCGGCTGTAGGCATTTTCGAGATTGCGGATGCAGCCGGCACTGCGGTCGAGGTCGAGGCTTGGATAGCGGGTCGACTGACTGAAGGCGGTCTGGGTGGGGATGCCGGCCGGACCGGCCCGGTAGAACTCCCTGACCGCGGCATCGCCGCTGCGGACGATGTCCCAGCGGGCCAGCGCGTCACCTAGCGTGGGGGCATGCACCGTGGTGGTGTCGGTGTGCAGCAGTCCGGCGCGGTCGAGTTCGCCCAGAATCGCCATCACGCCGCCGGCGCGGTGGACATCCTCCATGTGGTAGCTGGCGGTGGCCGGTGCCACCTTGCAGAGGTTCGGCACCTTGCGCGAGAGCCGATCGATGTCACGCATCGTGAAGTCGATCTCGCCCTCCTGGGCGGCGGCCAGCAGGTGCAGCACCGTGTTGGTCGAGCCACCCATGGCGATGTCGAGCGTCATGGCGTTCTCGAAGGCGCGAAAGTTGGAGATGGCGCGTGGCAGAACGGCCGGGTCATCTTCCTCATAGTGGCGGCGCGTCAGTTCGACGATACGCCGTGCGGCCTGCAAGAACAGTTCGCGCCGATCGGCATGGGTGGCGAGCAGGCTGCCGTTGCCGGGCAGCGCCAGCCCGAGTGCCTCGGTCAGGCAGTTCATCGAGTTGGCGGTGAACATGCCCGAGCAGGAGCCGCAGGTGGGGCAGGCGGAGCGCTCCACCTCGGCCGCATCGGCATCGCTGACCGTGGGGTCGGCGGCCATCACCATCGCGTCGATCAGGTCGAGGTGATGCTCCTTGCCGGCGAGACGGGTCTTGCCGGCCTCCATCGGTCCGCCGGAGACGAAGATTGCCGGAATGTTGAGGCGCAGTGCGGCCATCAGCATGCCCGGCGTGATCTTGTCGCAGTTGGAGATGCAGACCATCGCATCGGCACAGTGGGCGTTGACCATGTATTCGACCGAGTCGGCAATCAGCTCGCGGCTCGGCAGGCTGTAGAGCATGCCGTCATGGCCCATGGCGATGCCATCGTCGACGGCGATGGTGTTGAACTCCTTGGCAATGGCGCCGGCACGTTCGATCTCCCTGGCCACCAGTTGCCCCAGATCCTGCAGGTGGACATGGCCCGGCACGAACTGGGTGAAGGAGTTGACCACGGCGATGATCGGTTTGCCGAAGTCCTCTTCCTTGACGCCGGTGGCGCGCCACAGCGCGCGGGCGCCGGCCATGTTGCGGCCATGGGTGGAGGTCTTGGAGCGGTAACTGGGCATGGTGTCGGTTCCATGGGACAAGGAGGAGGGCGGCATTGTAGCAAAGGCATCGTTCAGCACGGCCGGTAATGCAGTTGCTTCAGACAGCAAAAGGCCCGCCGGCAAGATGCGCGGCGGGCCTTGAAGCAGCCAGAGGAAGATCAGGTGTTGCGACGGGCGATGCCTGCCAGCGAAATCAGGCCAGTGCCGAGCAGCCAGACCGCAGGTGGCAGCGGTACGGGTGCCGGGGTTCCGCTCAGCTCGATCCTGACATTGTCGATGCCCCAGCTTTCGTCGCCGATGCCCTGCAGGCCCGAGGCGAAGAAGACGACCTCAAGCGGTGCATTGGTCTGGCCGAATCCCCAGCCAAAGCTGAGTTGGTAGACCGAATCGCCGAAGTAGGAATAGCCGAGGCTGTTCTGTTCAGCCGAACCGCTCTGAGCGGGGTTGCTGGAGAAAAAATTGCCCGGGTAGGACTGGTTGTAGCTTGGTATGTTGGAAAAAGTGGTGTGCAGCAGCGGCAAGGAGAGCGAGCCACTGGTGGCGGTGGCGCCGATCAGGTCCGGACCATAGCCGAACTGATTGCCATCCAGACTCTGGATCGCATAGAGATCGAAGCTGAGGGTGAAGCCGCTGTAACTGGGCAGCCCGGTGAGCGTCAACTTGACGGCATCATTGCTGAAGCCGAGGTTCTGACTGTCATTGAGTCCCAGAAATTTGCGGCCGCTCGGGGTGGTGTCGACGGCCAGCGAGCCCGGTGAAATCATCGACCATTCGGCATCGACGGTGCCGCTTTCGAAGTCATAGGTGAAACTGGTGGCGGCCATGGCGGCAGAGCTGCCCAGCAGCAGCGAAGCAGCCAAGGAGGCGACGGCCAGAGGTGAGCGATGAGACTGAATCATGACATTGTCCTGCTGAGTGGTTAGTGCCAATGTTAAAGCACTATAGATGCCATTAAATTTATATTATTAAAAATCATATAGTTAATAAAAAAAATAATGATTTTTTAATCGTTTTTTGATCGAAAGTGTAAAAAAAATTGACACTCGCCAGGCGTGCGGTCATTCCGCTCGGCAGGTTTGCCGCAGGCCGGTTACACTGCATCCCGTTGTGGAAAATGAGTCTGATCGGAGGAGTTGGATGTCAAGAAATGGTCTGTTCCTCGGCCCCCCCGGCTGCCTGGCACTGCTGTTGCTGTTCGGTCTGCTGGTGCTGGTGCCGATCTTTCTGGCCAATGCGGCGGTGACCGCGCTGGCGAAGCTGGGGCTGAGTCCCGGCGTCTCGCTGCTGGCGCTGATCGGCATCGTGGTCGGTGGGTTGATCAACATTCCGCTGTACCGCCTGCCGACCTATCTGGTGGTGGATGCGCCGGCACCGCAACTGTTTGGTCTCGATCGGTTGCGTCCGCAACGCACCACCTTTGAAGAGGGCTTCATGGTGCTGGCGGTCAATGTCGGCGGCTGTCTGGTGCCGCTGGCCATCGCGCTCTATGAGCTGGTGCGACTGGCCGGTGCCGGCGGCGGGATGCTGCTGTGGACAGTGCTGGCAGTTGTCATCAATGTGCTGCTCTGCCAGCGGTTGGCGAAACTGCTACCGGGCCGTGGCGTGGCCTTGCCGCCGTTGCTTCCGGCGCTGACGGCGGTGCTCTGCGCCTGGATACTGGGTGGCGAGATGGCCGCGCCGGTCGCCTTCGTGGCCGGGGTGCTGGGGCCGCTGATCGGGGCCGATCTGCTCAATCTGCCCAGGGTGCGGCAGTTGGGGGCGCCGATTGCCAGCATCGGCGGCGCGGGCACCTTCGATGGCATCGTGCTCTCGGGGCTGCTGGCCACGCTGCTGGCGTAGCCGACATCAGGAGTCCTGCTCGATCTCCTTGGGCCTGACCAGGGTGATCAGCCGGCCGCACTTCGCACGCACTTCACTCCAGTCGCAGTCGAGCTGAATCCGGGCGATGGCTGCGGTGGTCATCAGTTTGCCATCGGCGCGCATGGCGATCTGATCCTGCGCCAGCGTCAGCAGCAGTTGCTCAAGCCCTGGATTGTGTCCGATCAGCAGCAGTCGCCGGCAGCTGGAAGGGGTGGTGTGCAGCCGTGTCAGCAGGGTGGTCGGGGTGGCTTCATAGATGCGTGGCTCCCAGCGCAACCGGGTCGGCGGCAGTTCAAGCCGGGCGCAGAGCAGTTGGCAGGTCTCGGCCGCGCGTGCCGCCGTGGAGGCGATGACCAGTTCCGGCAGCAGCTGCTGTGCTTGCAACCAGTCGGCCATTTTCTGGCTGTCGGCACGGCCGCGCTTGGTCAGCGGACGGTTGAAGTCGGCGACATCGGGCGGCCAGTCCGATTTGGCATGGCGCATCAGCAGCAGTTCGCGGGTCATGATCGAAGGTTTCTGCGAGGTGATTGAACGTCTGGATGGATGATAGAGGATTGAACACCAAGGTGTCAGGGCATGTTGCTCTGGCATCTGAACGAGACGGCTTCACTCCAGCAGATGGCAGGCGACCTGATGCTCTGCCGCGATCTGGCGCAGGGCTGGACGCTGCTGCCGGCAGAGCGCCTGCGCCTGCGGACAGCGGCTGTGAAATGGACAGCCGATCAGGGTCGTGCCGGGGTTGGGCAGTTCGGCAGCGAGGCGCGGTGGGTTGGGGCGGTCGCGGTCGAGCCGTGGAATCGCCTGCAGCAGTGCCTGGGTATAGGGATGGCGTGGGGCGCTGAACAGCGTCGCGGCCGGGGCCAGTTCGCACAGGGTGCCGAGATACATCACCGCCACCCGGTCGGCGATGTGGCGCACCACTGCAAGGTCGTGGCTGATGAAGAGGTAGGTCAGTCCGCGTGAAGCCCGCAGCTCCAGCAGCAGGTTGAGCACCTGGGCCTGCACCGACAGATCGAGTGCCGAGACCGGCTCATCGGCGACGATCAGTTCGGGCGTGGTGGTGAGGGCGCGGGCGATGGCGATGCGCTGTTTCTGACCGCCGGAGAGCTGGTGTGGATAGCGCTGGCGCCAGGCGGTGTCGATGCCGACCGCGGCCATCAGGCTTTCGAGCTGCTGCCGATGTTCCGCCGCAGAGGCAGTGGGGTGGTGCCAGCGGATCGGCTCCAGCAGTTGGGCTTCGATCCGCAGCCGTGGCGAGAGCGAGGCGTGCGGATTCTGGAACACCATCTGCACCCGCCGGCGGAACTGCTGCCAGTCATCGCCATGCAGTTGCCGGATCGGCTGGCCACGGTAGCGGACTTCGCCGGACGCTGGCGCGGTCAGGCCGACGGCGATGCGCCCCAGCGTCGATTTGCCGCAGCCGCTCTCGCCGACCAGTCCCAGCACCTCGCCGGGGCGGATCTGCAGCGAGACGCCATCGACCGCCCGGATGGTGCGACGCTGCAGACCGCTGCCGCTGGTAAAGCGCTGTTCGATGGCGGTCAGGCTGAGCAGCGCAAGGGGGTCGCTCATCCATCGACCTCGATCGGCAGGTGACAGCGGCGCTGTCGATCAGGCGCAGTGCCTTGCCACTGCGGTGGCTGTTGCGGGCAGACCGACATGCGCTGCGGGCAACGTGGATGAAAGGCACAACCAGAGGGCAGGGCGCTGGCGGTCGGCATGCTGCCACCCAGGGCGCGCAGCGGTTGGCCGGGCGTGGCCCGCTGCGGCAGCGCATCGAGCAGGGCGCGGCTGTAGGGGTGGCGTGGCCGTTCGATCAGGGCGCGGGTCGGCGCGGTTTCGACCGCCTCTCCGGCATAGAGCACCAGCGTGTGGTCGGTGGTCTCGGCCAGCACGGCGAGGTCGTGGGTGATCAGCATCAGTGCCATCCGCTGTGCGGTGCAGAGTTCGGTCAACAGCGCCAGAATTTCGGCCTGGATGGTCACATCGAGCGCAGTGGTCGGTTCGTCGGCGATCAGCAGGGCCGGCCGATGCAGCAGCGCGATGGCGATCGCCACCCGTTGGCGCATGCCGCCGGAGAGCTGATGCGGATAGGCTTGCAACTGGCTGGCGGCCGCAGGAATCCGCACTTCCTGCAGCGCCTCGATGGCGCGGACGCGGGCCGCCCGGGCGCTGATGCGCTCGACCCCCGCTGGCGGATGGGTCAGGCATTCGGTCAACTGGGTGCCGATGGTCAGCAGCGGATTCAGCGTCATCATCGGATCCTGAAAGATCATCGCCATCTGCCTGCCGCGCAGGCGATGCAGCGCCGCTGGGTCGAGTGTCCGCAGATCCTGCTGCATGAAGCGCAGCGCGCCGCTGCTGATATGCGCCGGCGGCGGCAGCAGGTTCATCACTGCATGGGCCAGCATCGACTTGCCGGCGCCACTCTCGCCGACGATGCCGAGGCGCTCGCCCGCTTGCAAAGTGAAGCTGAGCTGTCGCAGCAGCGGCGTGCGACCCAGGCTCACTTCCAATCGGTCGACCTCGAGCAGTGGCGTCATGGCGCGTGACCGCCATGACGTGGATCGAGCGCATCACGCAGCCAGTCACCCAGCAGGTTGATGCAGAGAATCAGCAGTACCAGCGTGAGGCCAGGGATGATCGAGATCCACCAGGCGCCGCTCAGCAGCAGCTCGAAACCGCTGTTGATCAGGGCGCCGAGCGAAGGACGGGTGATCGGCATGCCGAGGCCGAGAAAGGAGAGGGCGGCTTCGCTCATGATCGCGCTGGCCACCTGCACCGTGGAGATCACCAGCAGCGGCGACAGGGTGTTGGGCAGCAGGTGGCGCAGCAGGATCCGGCGCTGGCTGAAGCCGAGCAGCCGTGCCGCCTCGACGTAGGCGAGCTGCTTCTCGGCCAGTACCGCCGCGCGCAGCGTGCGGGCGTACTGCGGCCACTCGGCGAGCCCGATCACCAGAATCAGCAGCAGCGGGACATGGTGTTGATAGTGCTCGGCCGGCAGCAGCGACTGTGCCAGCGCCAGCGCGACCAGCGCGATCATCAGGGTCGAGATCGACATCTGCACGTCGGCCAGCCGCATCAGCAGGTCGTCGAGCCAGCGGCTGCCATAGCCGGCGCAGAGACCGATCACAATGCCGAGCAGCGCCTGCACCGCCACGGCACCCAGGCCGATCAGCAACGAGATGCGGCTGCCGTGCAGAATGATGCTGAGAATGTCGCGTCCCTGCCCATCGCTGCCGAGCAGAAAGCGCGGGTCGCCGCCGGCCAGCCACAGTGGCGGGATCTGCGCATCCATGATGTCGTAACTGGCCGGATCATAGGGATTCTGCGGCGCCAGCCACTGCGCCGCCAGGCTGGCCGTCACCAATGCCAGCAACAGCAGCAACGCGGCGAGCGCCACCGGCGCGCGCAGCAGCTGTCGGCCCAGACTGGATGACCGGTCGTTCATGGCGCGGTTCCGCTCAGTCTGATGCGTGGGTCGACCAAGCCATAGAGCAGATCGACCAGGGTACTGGTGATGACGAAGATCACACCGACCACCAGCAGGTAGGCGGTCACCACCGGGCCATCGGCGCGGTTGACCGACTGCAGGAAGAGCGCGCCCATGCCCGGCCACTGAAAAATGGTTTCGGTCAGGATGGCGTAGGCCACCAGGCCACCGATCTGCATGCCGCCGACCGTGATCAGCGGCAGCAGCGTGTTCTTGAATGCATGCAGCCACCAGATGCGCCCAGGCGCGAGCCCCTTGGCCCAGGCGAACTTGATGTACTCCTGATTGAGCACTGCGGTCATCTCGGCGCGGATCAGCCGCACGAACAGCGGCAACAGCAGAGAGGCCAGCGTGCAGGCCGGCAGCAGCAGATGCTGCACGCCATCGAGGGTAAAGAGGCCGGACTTCCAGCCGAAGGGTGCGCTCAGTTCGCCGCGTCCCTGCGCCGGCAGCCAGCCCAGTTTGACCGAGAACAGCATGATGCCGAGGATCGCGGCGATGAAAACCGGAACAGAGATGCCGAACAGGGTCAGCCCCATGGCGAGCTGACTGAGTGGATGACGCGGCCGGATGGCGGCGAACAGCCCGACCGGAACGCTGATCAGGAGCACGATCAGGGTTGCGCCCAGCACCAGCTCCAGCGTGGCCGGTAGCCGCGCCAGAATCAGCGGCAACGCCGGCTCCTTGAAGAAGTAGGAGTGGCCGAGGTCACCGCGCAGGGCGCGACCGACGAACTGGCCATAGCGCAGTGCAAAGGGTCGATCGAGGCCCAGCTCGTGACGCAGCCGGGTCCGCTCTTCGGTCGACACCGACTGCCCGCTCAGCTCCCGCAGCGGGTCACCGAGTTGCTCCTGGATCACGAAGGCGATCAGGCTGATCACTCCCAGCACCAGCAGGGTCTGGATCAGGCGGCGCAGCAGCAGTTCAAGCATCGGTGAGCTGGATCCACTTCCGTTCGGCACAGGACTACTCGATCACCAGATCGCCCAGGTAGGGAAAATCCATCACATTGACGATCCGGTCGATCCTGACCCCACGGCGGGCGGCCCAGGCGAGGTTCTGCCAATGCAGCGGAATGATCGCCGCATCGTCGTGCACCAGCCGTTCGGCCTGCTGCAACAACTGTGCGCGCCGTGCGGGGTCGAGTTCGGTCTGCGCCTGCAACAGCAGCGCATCGAGCGCCGGATTGTGGTAGTGGCCACTGTTGTACTGCCCGTAGCCGTTCTGGCTGTCGCGGGTCATCAGCATGAATTCGAAGAAGTTGCCGCTGTCCTCGGTGTCCGACTGCCAGCCGAGCATCAGCATGTCCGCCGCGCTCTGATCGAACAGCGGCCAGTATTGCGCCTTCGGCACCGTCTTCAACTCGACGCCGATGCCGATCTTGGCCAGCATCCCCACCACCGCCTGGGCGATCTGCTCATCATTCACATAGCGGTTGTTGGGCGCCAGCATCGTCACTTTCAGCCCCTGGCCATGGCCAGCCTGTTGCAGCAGTTGCCGGGCTTCGGCGAGGTCGAACCGTGGCACGAGCGCGGGATCATGACCGGGATAGCCCGTCGGGCTGAGCTGGGCAGCTGGTGTGGCAAAACCGCGCATGATCTTCTCGCTGATGCCGACATTGTTGATTGCCAGCCGCACTGCCCGGCGCACGCGGGGGTCGGCAAAGGCCGGCACCCGCTGCTGATTCAGTTGCAGGGTGATGATGCGGGTGCCGGTCATGGTGACCACCTCGATGGCCGGCTGCCGTTGCAGGCGCGGCAGGTCGGCCGGCGGCACCGGCGCGATGAAGTCGACATCGCCGGCCAGCAGCGCCGCGATGCGGGTGGCATCCTCCTTGATCGGCGTCAGCACGATGCGCTCGACATTGCCGGGGGATTGGCGATCCCAATGGTTGGCAAAGCGTTGCAGTTCGAGCCTGACCCCCTGCTGCCGGCTCACCAGCCGGAACGGGCCACTGCCGCTGACATTGCGGGCGGCGAAGGAGTCACCACTCTTGACCAGTGCCTCCTTGTTGCGCCCCTGCTCATCCTGTCCCTGATAGAACTGCCGATCGAGCACAAAGATGTAGGTGGCGAGGTTGAGCACCAGCGGATAGGGCTGATGGGTGATCAGTTCGAAGGTGTGGTCATCGATCACTCGCACCGGCTTGAAGGGGGCGAACAGTCCCTTGAAGTCCGGGCTGCCCTGCAGCCGGGCGAAGGTCCAGGCGACATCCTGGCTGGTCAGCAGACGTCCGGAGTGGAACTTGACGCCCGGCCGCAGATGAAAGCGGGTGGTGAGCGGATCGATGCGTTCCCAGCGTTCGGCCAGCCTGGGTTCAAAGCTGCGATCCTGCTTCCAGCGCAGCAGTGGATCGAACAGCAGGTGCGAGAGTTGGAGCGTGGCGCCTGACAACTGCTCATGCGGATCGAGCGAATCGGGGTCGGCGTCATAGGCGACGCGCAGCGTGTGCTGCGCTGCTGCGGTCGTGCAGAGCGCAACGAGCAGTCCCATCAGCAGCAGGCGTGACCAGCGGGTGCGCATGGGTGGGGGACTCCAGTATGGGCTTGAATGCAAATGCAGAACGATCCGCAATGGGGCGCGCCGTGAATGGTAACTTGAAAAGCGGCGGTGATGGAGCCCCGATGCAATCCGTTGGCCAGAGGCGGCATGAATGAAAACAGGCGCCAAGGAGACCCAGGCGCCTGTTCGAGAGGCTGGCGTCCTTGCCGGTTGGCAGGACCGCTCAGTCGTCGTCAGCTCACAGCGGGCGCAGTTGCACCGGCAGTTCAGAGTAACCCTTGATGAAGGGTGAGTAGTTGCGCACTGGCTCGCCGACCACTTCAATGGTCTTGAAGCGCTTCATGATCTCTTCCCAGGTGACCCGCAGTTGCATCTCGGCCAGGCGGTTGCCCATGCAGCGGTGGATGCCGAAGCCGAACGACAGGTGGTGGCGCGGGTTCTCACGGTCGATGATGAACTCGTAGGGGCGGTCGATCACCTCTTCGTCACGGTTGCCCGAGACGTACCACATCACCACCTTGTCGCCCTTCTTGATCTGCTTGTCACGCAGAACGGTGTCGCAGGTTGCGGTGCGGCGCATGAAGGTCAGCGGCGTCTGCCAGCGGATGATCTCGGGCACCATCCTGGGAATCAGACCCGGGTTGTTGCGCAGCTTCTGGTACTCCTCGGGGAACTGGTTCAGTGCCAGTACGCCACCGCTGAGTGAGTTGCGAGTGGTGTCGTTGCCGCCGACGATCAGCAGTATCAGGTTGCCGAGAAACTCCATCGGCTGCATGTGCTTGGTCTCTTCGTTGTGCGCCAGCATCGACAGCAGGTCATGCTTGGGCGGTGAATTGACCCGCTCATTCCAAAGTCCGACGAAGGTGGCCATGCATTCGTTGACCAAGATCGACTCGCGCTCTTCGTCACTCTCGATCAGCCCACCTGGTGTGGGGACCGCTGTGGCGACATCAGACCAGTAGGTGAGTTTGCGGCGCTGCTCGAATGGAAAGTCGAACAGCGTGGCAAGCATCTGGGTGGTCAGTTCGATCGACACCCGGTCGACCCAGTTGAAGGTCTCGTTGACCGGCAGCGTGTCGAGAATTTCAGCGATGCGTTGCCGGATCAGCCCTTCCATCTTCGCCAGGCTGGAGGGGGCGACGATGCCCTGGACGGTTTTGCGCTGCACGCCATGCTTGGGTTCATCCATCGCGATGAACATTTTGAGCGGGAGCTCTTCGCGTGGATCGGCAATGCCGATACTGGGTTCAGAAGAGTAGATCTGCGGATTGCCTTCGACCGTCATGATGTCGTTGAACTTGGTCACCGACCAGAAGGGGCCGTTTTCGGAATCCTTGCAGTAGTGCACCGGTTCTTCCTTGCGCAGCCGGTCGAAAAATCCCCACATGGTGTTGGATTCGAACAGCGCCGGTTGGGAGACGTCGTAATCTTCGAGCGGAATGCTGTAGGGATCCTTCCCATACATGTGGTTGTAGGCTTTCTTGACAGCAGTCATGGTGAATCACCTGCGGATGTGAATGGATCTGAAGGACCGTATGCACACGAAGATGCGGCAGACGCACCATCGCTCAATAAATCATGACACGCGACCGAATGACCGTCCAGTCGATCCGGGCTTGATTTTGCCGCAATGCTGGCTACAGCGATTCAAGCGGATCGACAGCGATGTTCCAGTGCAGGCCGGCGGGCGTCGGCAGCCGCTCCAGTTCACTGGCCAATCGGCGCAGCAGTTGCTGCAGGTGGGGGCGGTTGCGGGCGATCAGCAGAATCTGGGCATGGTGGCGTCCGCCACGCCGGTCGATCGGCGCGGGATTGGGGCCGAGCCATTCGATGCCGCTGTGTGGTGGGGGTGGGGTCAATCCCTGCAGAAAGCGTTGGGCAGCCTCGGGTGCGGGCGCATCAGCCAGAATCAGTGCGAGGTGGCGATAGGGTGGCAGTGTGGCCATGGCGCGTCGCTGCAGTTCGGCCGCGGCAAAGTGGCCATAGTCCGCTTCGATCAGTTCGAGCAGTTGCGGATGGTCGGGGTGGTGGGTCTGTATCGCCACCTCTCCCGGCCGCTCAGCGCGCCCGGCGCGCCCGGCGACCTGGGTGACCAGTTGCGCCATCTGCTCCATCGCCCGGAAGTTGCTGCTGAAAAAGGCGCCGTCGGCGTCGAGGATGGCGCAGAGGGTGACGCGGGGAAAGTGGTGTCCCTTGGCCAGCATCTGGGTGCCGACCAGAATGGCGGGCGCCTGCCGTTCCACCTGTTCCAGCAGTTCGGTCAAGGTCGCGGAGTTGTGCGCCGTGTCGCGGTCGATGCGGATCAGCGGCACATCGGGAAAGCGCTGTGCCAGCGTCTCCTCGCAGCGCTCGGTGCCGCTGCCCAGTGCGATCAGCGTCTGGCTCTGGCACTGCGGACAGGCCTTGGGTGGAGTGCGGCGCTGATCGCAGCGTGGGCAGCGCAGTCCCGGCCGATGACGATGGAGCACCAGGCGTACTTCGCACAGTGGGCAGGTGGCCATCCAGCCGCAATCGTGGCAGAGCAGGGCGGTGGCATAGCCACGACGGTTGTGGAACAGCAGCACCTGATTCCCGGCCGTGAGATGTTGATCGATCAGCGCCAGCAGCGGCAGCGAAAAACCCTGTTGCAGCGGACGACCGCGCAGATCGATCAGACGGATTGGTGGCAATGTCGCATTGCCGGCCCGCTCCGGCAATGAAAGGAGGTGGTAGCGGCCGCGCTCGACGTTGGCCAGACTCTCCAGCGACGGTGTGGCGCTGCCGAGCAGCACCGGAATCTGCTCGATCTGGCCACGTCGTACAGCAAGGTCACGGGCGCAGTAGTGGACCCGTTCCTCTTGATGGTAGGAGCTGTCGTGCTCCTCATCGACGATCAGCAGCGCAGGCCTTGCCATCGGCACAAAGATTGCCGAGCGGGTGCCCAGGATGATGTCGGCCGTGCCCTGTGCACTGTGCAGCCAGTCGATCATGCGCAGGCCGGCAGTGCGGCCGGAGTGCAGCACGGCGATACGTGCCTGCGGAAAGCGCTGCGCGAAACGTTGCTGCAATTGGGGTGTCAGGCCGATCTCCGGCACCAGCACCAGTGCCTGTTGCCCGCGGGCCAGCACATCGTCAATCAATTGCAGATAGATTTCGGTCTTGCCGCTGCCAGTCACCCCTTCGATCAGCGTGACGCTGAACGCTCCCCAGCGCTGCCGCATCGCCGTGCAGGCCGCTTGCTGGTGTGGATTCAACGGTGGTCCGGTTTCTACTGTGCTGGATGCAGACGGGGCGTGCGAGCTGGGCAGCCGCCAGTCACAGCGCAGCAGCCCTTTTTTCAGCAGCGCAGTGAGCGGGGCGCCAGTCAGACCCAGCGCGCGCAACTCGGCATGGTCCAGACCGCTGTCGCGGGTCAGACGGGCGAGGATCTCCTGCTGCTTGCGGCTGCGCCCAGTGGCTTTCGTTTCATGCAGGGTGGCTCCGGCAGGCGAAAGCCGGTAGTGCCGCTCCATCACCTTGCGCAGTGGTTGGCCGTGCCGCAATGGCGGTGGCAGAGTGGCGGCCAGCAGTTCACCGATCGGCTGCTGGTAATACTCGGCACTCCAGAGGGCGAGTTGCAGCAGTGGCTGTGGTAGCAGGGGATGTTCGTCCAGCACCGTTTCGACAGGGCGGATTTTGCCGGCAGCGACTGAACTCCGTGCTGCAATGGCGACCACCACCCCCACCAGCAGGCGGCCAGAGAAGCGCACCCGTACTCTGGTGCCCACGGCCATCGGTTCGGCCGATGGTGCCAGGTAGTCGAAGGTGCGCCGCAGCGGCACGGGCAGCGCGACCTGCAAGTAGAGCGTCTCTTCGCTGTGCATCACGAGAGTGGATCAGCGATTGCGACGGAGTGGTCTGGCGCAACAGAGATCAGGTGGGATGGGTTGCACTGCGGCGCTGTTCAGGTGCCATGCGTGGCTGGGACGGCTGCCAAGTGCGGCAGTGGGCGTGACCTTTGTTCTCGGTTCTGCTAGCATCAGCGCCCTTTATGTGACTGGGTTGCCTCAGCGGCGGGTTGCGACTGTGCTGGGGGATTCTAGCTGGGTTCGATCCGAATCTGTAACGAATGCATTCCAAATTGTGCCGCGGGAGGAGCAATGAAATCTGACATTCACCCTAAATACACCAAAATGGTCGCTTCCTGCCGCTGTGGGGCAACGATCGAGACCCGTTCGACGTTGGGACGTGACATGAACATCGAGGTCTGCTCCAACTGCCATCCGTTCTATACCGGCAAGCAGAAGGTTCTTGACACTGGTGGCCGGGTCGAGCGTTTCCGCAAGCGGTTTGGCCGTCCCAGCGTGGCAGCTTCGACCGAGTAAACCTCAGCGGTACAGCGCCGCTGTCGTCATCAGGCCCATGCCAGCCCGAACAGGGCTGGCATGGGCCTTTTTTGTCTTCCTCTGAAATCGACTGAGGCTGCCGGATGGCAGCTTATCAGACATGCCTGATGTGAACAGAGCTGTTTGTCGGTCGCCAATAGCAAATTTTCCAGAAAATTGCTTCTAATCTGGTCTGTTTGAAACCGATGTCTTGCGCTATTCTGGCAGAAACACCTGTTCAACCGACCAGTCTTGGAGGATTTGGCATGTCTGACAGCCTGAAACAGACCGCTCTGGAATACCATGAGCTGCCCAGGCCCGGAAAACTGGAGATCTCTGTCACCAAACCGACCGGTACAGCGCGTGATCTGGCGCTGGCCTACAGCCCCGGCGTGGCCGAACCGGTGCGAGAGATTGCCAATGATCCCGAAAGTGCCTACCGCTACACCGCCAAGGGCAATCTGGTCGGTGTGATCTCCAACGGTTCCGCCATCCTGGGCTTGGGCAATCTGGGACCACTGGCCAGCAAGCCGGTGATGGAGGGCAAGGGGGTGCTGTTCAAGCGGTTTGCCGGCATCGATGTGTTCGACATCGAAGTCGATGCCGAAACGCCGCAAGCCTTCATCGACACGGTGGTGCGAATTGCCGAGACCTTCGGCGGCATCAACCTGGAAGACATCAAGGCCCCGGAGTGCTTCGAGATCGAGCGGGTTTTGATCGAGCAGTGTGCGATTCCGGTGTTTCATGATGACCAGCATGGCACGGCGATCGTGACCGCGGCCGGACTGCTCAATGCGCTGGAGTTGCAAGGGAAGCGGCTCGAAGAGGCGACCATCGTCTGCCTTGGCGCCGGTGCGGCGGCGATTGCCGGCATGCGGTTGCTGATCAGTCTGGGTGCCGACCCGGAGCGCATCTTCATGCTCGACCGCAAGGGCGTGATCCATGCAGACCGTGACGATCTCAATCAATACAAGGCGGCTTTTGCGCGGGAAACCGACAAGCGCAGTCTGGCCGATGCCTGTGCGGGTGCCGACGTCTTCATCGGGCTGTCGGGACCGAACCTGTTTCCGGCGCAGGCGCTGAAGATGATGGCGCCGCGTCCGGTGGTGTTTGCCTGCTCCAATCCCGATCCGGAGATCAGCTGGCAGATGGCTCATGCAGCACGAGATGACCTGATCATGGCAACCGGCCGATCCGATTATCCCAATCAGGTGAACAATGTGCTGGGCTTTCCGTTCATCTTTCGCGGTGCGCTCGATGTGCGCGCGCGGGTCATCAACGAGCCGATGAAGATCGCGGCGGTACATGCCTTGCGGGAGCTGGCCAAGGCGCCGGTGCCGCAGGAGGTGATGGATGCCTATGAGGGGCGGCGGTTGAGCTTTGGCCCCGAATACATCATTCCGAAGCCGATGGATCCACGGCTTCTCGGACAGGTCTCAGCCGCGGTGGCGCGTGCCGCGGTCGACTCGGGTGTCGCGCAAAAATCCTATCCAGCGCACTACCCGCTCACATCGACCGATGAGGTTTTTGGCGGTGGTCGCACCGGCTGATGGGTGAGGCGGCATCGATCTGGCGTACTGCATTGTTCAGAACAGTTCGCGGCTGTCGGTGGGGCTCGGAGCCGCGCCTTCCGGCGAGCTTGACGGTGGGGAGCGTGTCTCCTGCTGCGGCAGCTCTTCGGCCTTGAACAGTTCGAAGATGGCGTGGCTCATGTCCGGACCGGCACGCTCTCCAGTCACCGGGTCGATGCGCACTGCGACGATCCCGGGTGGTTGCGGCAGCTGCACTTCGTCGACGCCATCGAGCGCAGTGCGCATGAAATCGATCCAGATCGGCAGGGCGGCAGTGCCGCCGAACTCATATTCGCCGAGGCTGCGGGGCTGGTCGTAGCCCACCCACACCGTGGTCACCAGATTGGGGTTGAAGCCGGCGAACCAAGCATCCTTGCCTTCGTTGGTGGTGCCGGTCTTGCCGGCGATGTCGTGGCGGTTGAGAGCCAAGGCAGCCCGACCGGTGCCCTTGGTGATCACATCCTTGAGCATGTCGTTGATCAGGTATTGGGTACGCGCATCCATGACCCGTGGCGCGCTTTTCGAGGCGGCGCTCCCATCGATTGCGGCCGGGTGTTCCGGAGCGGGATTTTCGGTGTCGCACTCATGGCAGACCCGGGCAGGGTTGGCGCGGTACAGCTCCTGTCCGTAGCGGTCGTAGACCGCCTCGATCAGGTAGGGTTCCACCTTGAAGCCGCCATTGGCGAGCACAGTGTAGCCGCGGGTCATCTCGAGCGGCGTGACCGTGCCGGTGCCCAGCGCCAGTGTCAGATCGCGTGGCAGCCGCTCCTTGGCAAAGCCGAACTGCTGTGCGTAGCTGATTGCCTTGTCGGGCCCAATCGCTTGCAGCAGGCGGATCGAGACCAGATTCTTGGAGAGGTAGAGCGCCTGGCGCAGGCGAATCGGGCCGCTGAAATCCCCGCCCGCATTTTCGGGGCGCCACTCCGGCTCGAAGGGAGAGGTCTGAAACACCAGTGGGGCATCGTCAATGATGCTGGCCGCGGTAAAGCCATTTTCGAGCGCGGCGCTGTAGATGAAGGGCTTGAAGCTGGAGCCTGGCTGTCGCTCGCCCTGGGTGACGCGGTTGAAATGGTTGCTCTCGGCATTGAGTCCGCCCACCAGTGCCTGGATGGCGCCACTGTTGGCATCGACGCAGAGCAGTGCGGTCTGGACTTGGGGCGGCTGGGCCAGAATCCAGCTGCCATCCTGCTCCCTGAACAGCCGGATCAGATCACCGGGAGAAAAAGGCTGTTTCCCGGGTTTGGGGTTGCGTGGCAGGGCGACCTGACTGGTCTTGCGCCCGCTCCAGCCCAGCAGCTTGTCCCAAGGCAGGGTCAACTCCTCGCCATTTTCGAGCAGGATGTCGATCTGCTTGCCATCGATGCGGGTGATCAGTGCGCGCTGCAGGCCGCTGAAGGCGGGCAGCGCCATGATCCTGGCCAGTCGCGCGTCGCGGCTGGTCACCTCCTTCAGGTCGATCTGTCCTTCGCTGCCGCGATAGCCATGACGCCGGTCATACTTGAGCACGCCGGAGAGCGTGGCCTGGTTGGCGCTCTGCTGCAGCCGGGCATCGAGGGTGGTGATGACCTGCAGGCCACTGCTGTAGGCCTTGCTGCCATAACGGGCCAGAATCTCCTGGCGTGCCATTTCGGCCACATGCTCGGCCTGCAGGTCGCGTTGCGGGCCGTGATAGCGCGTGGCGGGCGGAACGGTGATGGCTGCGTCATGCTCGGCCTGATCGATGTACCCCAGTGAGAGCATGCGGCCGAGAATCCAGTTGCGACGCAATCCGGCCCGCTCGGGGTCGGCGATCGGGTTGAACCGAGACGGGGCCTTCGGCAATGCGGCGATCATGGCGATTTCGCTCAGGTCGAGGGCGTCGATCTTCTTGCCATAGTAGACTTCGGCGGCGGCCTGAATGCCGTAGGCGCGGTTGCCGAGATAGATCTTGTTGACGTAGAGCGCGAGAATCTCCTGCTTGGAGAGTTCGCGTTCGATCTTGATCGCCAGCAGGATCTCCTTCAGCTTGCGGTCGAAGGTCCGCTCCTGAGACAGAAAATAGTTCTTCGCCACCTGCATGGTGATGGTGCTGCCACCGCTTTTGATGCGGCCGCTTTGGATCAGCTCCAGCGCGGCACGCAGCAGGCTGCCGGGATTGATGCCGGGATGTGAAAAGAACTGGTCATCCTCGGCGGCCAGAATGGCCTGGATGAACCGTTGCGGAATCTCCTCGTAGGTCAGTGGCGAGCGCCGTTGCTCGCCAAATTCTCCGATCAGCAGCCCCTCTTTCGAGTAGATCAGCAGCGGGGTTTCCAGCTCCACCTCTCGCAGCAGCTCCACGTCAGGCAGTCGCGGTACGGTGTAGAGGTAGAGTCCGAACAGTGCCAGCGTGAAGAGGCAGAGCGTGGCAAGCGTGATTCGTATCAATTGCAGCATGAAGAGCGGGCGTGGTGTGAAGAGTGGTGGAGTGACTGGCAAACTGATCGGCAAGGACTACTATTGAAAAAGATTGGATTTTCGGTGCCTGTCACAGTTCTGCATTCTAACGCATGGGCCAAGGGGTGCGGGATGTGAAATGGTCCGCATCGCTCCGGAAGCAGGAGATGTCTGCTGAAAATCCTGTTTGCCTGTTGGGTTGCAGGTGGTATTTAATGTGAAGGGTCGAGATATATCTCCGGCGTGCGCAAGCAAGGAATCATTCTGACGTGTTTGGTCTGTTCAAAAAGAAGCAAACGCCCCTGCTCGGGATCGACATCAGCACCACGGCGGTCAAACTGATCGAACTGAGCTGCTCCAGTGACAGCTATCGGGTCGAGAGCTATGCGGTCGAGCCATTGCCGCCCAGCGCGGTGGTCGAGAAGAGCATCGCCGATGTCGAGGCGGTGGGGCAGGCCATCGGCAGGGTGGTGTCCCGTGCCAAGACCAAGGCGCGTGATGGCGTGGTGGCAGTGGCTGGATCGGCGGTCATCACCAAGACGATCGAAATGGATGCCGATCTGACCGACGACGAGCGCGAGACCCAGATATCGCTCGAAGCAGACCAGTACATTCCCTATCCGCTCGAAGAGGTGGCCATCGATTTCGAAGTGCAGGGGCCCAGTGAGAGCGACGCCAGAAAGGTGCAGGTGCTGCTGGCCGCCTGTCGTCATGAAACAGTGGAAGCGCGTGAAGCCGTTCTGGCCATTGCCGGACTGACGCCCCGCATCGTCGATGTCGAAGCCTATGCGATAGAGCGTGCCTTTTTGCTGGTCAAGGATCAGATCGACCCTGATGCCCGGGTCGTGGCCATCGTCGACATTGGCGCCACCATGACCACGCTCAGCGTGCTGGTCGAAGGCAAGACCATCTACACCCGCGAACAGCTCTTTGGCGGCAAACAGCTGACTGACGAAATCCGTCGGCGCTATGGACTTTCCGAAGAGGAAGCAGGACTGGGCAAGAAGCAGGGCGGATTGCCTGATGAATATGAAGATGAAGTGCTGGCACCCTTTCGTGAGGCGGCCGTGCAGCAGGTGGCGCGCTCATTGCAATTCTTCTATGCATCGAGCCAGCACAATGACATCGATTGCCTGATTCTGGCAGGTGGAACCTCTTCGATCTCCGGCATGACAGAGCTTCTGCAACAGCGAATCGGTGTTCCCACTTTTCTGGCCAACCCTTTTCTCGGGATGACCATTGCCCCCAAGGTCAATGCCGCCGCGCTGACCAATGACGCGCCCGCCTTGATGATTGCCTGCGGTCTGGCGTTGAGGAGCTTCGACTGATGGCCAAGATCAACCTGTTGCCATGGCGGGAAGCGCTGCGTGCCGAGCGTAAAAAACGCTATATGATCGCGCTGACCGTGACCGCGCTGGTCGCGGTGCTGCTGGTGCTGGGGGGCAGTCGCTACATCCAGGGAGAGATCGAGAATCAGCAGGCGCGCAATCAGTTCATGCAGCGTGAGATCGCGCAGCTCGATGCGCAGATCAAGGAGATTCTGGGGTTGAGAAAACGCCGGGACGAGCTGATCGACCGGATGAAAGTGATCCAGTCGCTGCAGGGCAACCGGCCGGTGATCGTGCGGCTGGTCGAT
Organism: Pseudomonadales bacterium; assembly: GCA_024234215.1. Lineage (NCBI taxonomy): Bacteria > Pseudomonadati > Pseudomonadota > Gammaproteobacteria > Pseudomonadales > Pseudomonadales bacterium. The sequence continues at coordinate 125,199 of JACKOQ010000003.1, read as the reverse complement.
GAATTGGTCAGAACATTGCCTGATGGCGTCTACTACACTTCGCTCGATAAACAGGGTGAGCAGATCACCATTCAGGGTGTTGCCAAGTCGAACAATCGGGTCTCGGCGTTGATGCGCAACTTCGACCGTTCCGAGTGGTTTGCCAATCCGAATCTGCTTGGCGTCAAGGCATTTCCCGAATTCGGTGAACAGGCCAACAGCTTCAACCTGCTTGTGCAGCAGAAGAATCCAGACGCTGGCGAAGCGAAGAAGCAATAGGGTGTTTCGTGGCCATTCTTGATCGAATCAAAAACCTTGGAAAGATCGATTTCAGCAAGATCGATCTGAACGACCTCGATCTCGACAACATCGGCTCCTGGCCGATGCCGATCAAGGTCCTTCTGGCGCTGCTGCTGTTTGCAGCACTGCTTGGATCAGGATACTGGTTCTATCTCAAGGAGATGGAGCTTGAGCTGGAGACTGCGGCGCGCCAGGAGCAGCAGTTGAAGGAGAGCTTCTCGGCCAAGTCGTTTCAGGCCGCCAACCTCGAACAGTACCGCCAGCAGATGAAGGAGATGGAGGAGTCATTCGGGACCCTGCTTCAGCAGTTGCCCAAGGATACCGAGGTGCCTGGGCTGCTCGAGGACATCACCCACACCGGGCTCGGTTCCGGACTGGAGTTCCAGAGTATTCGCCTGCTGCCCGAGGTCAAGCGAGAAATCTACATCGAACTGCCGATCGAGATCGTTGTCACCGGCAGCTATCACGATCTGGGCAGCTTCGTCAGTGGTGTGGCCGCATTGCCGCGCATCGTGACTCTGCATGATTTCAGCCTCAGACCCGACAGCAATTCCGGTCTGTTGACGGCGCGTATCATCGCCAAGACCTATCGTTACAAGGATGGGGCAGCACAATGATTCGGGCATCGACGAGATGGGGATTGGTATTGCTGTGCCTCCTGTTGCAGGGCTGTGGTCAGGAAGATCCGTTTGCCGATCTGAAGGCCTATGTGGAAGAGGTCAGGGCCAAGCCCAAGGGGACGATCGAACCACTGCCGAAATTCAAGCCTTATGAATCCTTTGCCTACTCGGCGGCGGGAATGCGCAGCCCCTTTGATCGACCGATCGAAATCCAGGCCATCCAGCGCCGGATGGAGGGAGAGAAGGTGGCGCCAGACACCAATCGAGCCAAGGAATTCCTTGAAGGCTTCAACATCGATGCCTTGGTGATGGTGGGCACCATTGCCAAAACCGACCAGATCTGGGCGCTGTTGAGTGATGGCAGTGGCGGCATACACCGGGTGACCCAGGGCAACCATCTGGGGCGCAATCATGGTCGTGTGGTGGCGGTTCACGAGAACAAGATTGATGTGGTCGAGATCGTTCCGGATGGACAGGGTGGCTGGGTGGAGCGTCCACGCACCCTGGACATGAAGGAATAGTCGGCCCCGATTGGATATTGATGGAGAGAAGATTCATGACGTTGATGCGGGCAACAAAAAAAGCATTGCAAGATGGCCGCTGGATCGCGTCGCGGTTCGTTGCGCTGTGGGGGCTGCTGTTTGCATTGGGCGTCCAGGGGGCGGCACTGCAGGGGGTCGAGTTTGCATCCCTGCCGAATGACCGTTTCGAGATCAGGCTCGATTTCGACGGCGCTCCGCCCCAGCCTCAAAGCTACAGCATCGAACAGCCGGCACGCATCGCCATCGACCTGGTCGGGGTGAAGAGTGCGCTGGGCAAAAAGAGCTATTCGCTCGACCACCGCAATGCCCGCAGCGTCACCGTGGTGGAGAGCAAGGACCGCACCCGCATGATCATCAATCTGGTCGATCTTGCGCCCTACAGCACGCAGGTCGATGGCAATACATTGCGGGTGGTCCTGGGTGAAAAGCAGGCTGCTGCCGTGACGGCCGCTACGCCTGCGCCGGTGGCTGCCCCAGTGGCAGCAGCGCCGACTGCGGTACCCGTGGCGGCTGCACCCCCGCCTGCCGCAGTCGCGGTGACTCGACCTGCGGTGTTGCCAGCACGTGGCAGCCAGGTCGAAAAGGTCGATTTTCGGCGTGGCGAGAGCGGTGAGGGCAAGCTGGTGGTGACGCTGTCGAACAGCGGTGCCAACGTCGATGTTCGCGAAGAGGGTGGCAAGATCCGCGTCGAGTTCAGCGACACCAGACTGCTGCCAGCCTTGCGGCGGCGGTTCGATGTCACCGACTTTGCCACGCCGATCACCAGCATCGATGCCACCGAGGAGTCGGGCAAGGCGGTGATGACGGTGACGCCGACGGGTCACTATGACTACCTCGCCTACCAGGCCGACACCGAGTTCACCCTCAGCGTCAAGCCGCTCACGGCCCAGGAGCAGGCCGATGAGCAGAAGAAGAAGTTCGCCTACACCGGCGAAAAGCTGTCGCTGAACTTCCAGGACATCGAAGTGCGGGCGGTATTGCAGTTGATCGCCGATTTCACCAACCTGAATCTGGTGGCGAGCGATACGGTGACCGGTCGCATCACGCTGCGACTGAAGAATGTCCCCTGGGATCAGGCGCTCGATCTGGTGCTCAAGACCAAGGGGCTCGACAAGCGGCTGGTCGGCAACGTGCTGACGGTTGCGCCGGCGGCCGAGATCGCCGCGCGTGAGAAGCTTGAACTGGAGACCAACAAGCAGGTCAATGAGCTGGCGCCGCTGCACACCGACTTCATCGAGGTGCGCTACGCCAAGGCGGCCGACCTGCTGGCGATGCTGACCGGCAAGAACAGCATCCTGTCGACGCGCGGCACCGCCAGCATCGACAAGCGCACCAACCTGCTGATCGTGCAGGACACCGATCAGGTGCTGGCCGAGGTGCGCAGCCTGCTGAAGCGCCTCGATGTGCCGGTGCGGCAGGTGCTGATCGAAGCGCGCATCGTCAAGGCCAGGGCCAATGTCAGCAAGGATCTCGGCATCCAGTGGGGGGGGCGCTATGGCGATAATGACGGCAACAACATGGTGATTGGCGGGTCTGGCGTGAGGGCCGGTGTCCCTGGACCGGTGACCGGTGGCGATGTCGTCAACCTCGGCGTCACCAAAACCGGAACCACCACGCTCAACCTCGGCTTTGTCAACAACTCCAACATCCTCAACCTGAGCCTGACCGCGATTGAAGAGAATGGCGACAGCCAGACCCTGGCCCAGCCGAAGGTGCTGACCGCCGACAAGCAGATGGCCAAGATCGAGCAGGGCACCGAGATCCCCTATCAGGAGGCCACCTCCAGTGGCGCCACCTCCACCTCGTTCAAGCCGGCCGTGCTGGCGCTGGAGGTGACGCCGCAGATCACGCCGGACAACCGCATCATCATGGACCTGCAGGTCAATCAGGATGTTCCGGGAGCCGTGACCAATGGCATTCCGAGCATCGACACCACCCGCATCAAGACCCAGGTACTGGTCGACAATGGCCAGACGGTGGTGCTGGGCGGCATCTACACGCAGGACGACACTTTCACGGAAACCAAGACTCCGCTGTTGGGGGATGTGCCCTATGTCGGCAGCCTGTTCAAACGGACCTCCAAGGGCAAGATCAAATCGGAGCTGCTGATCTTCATCACCCCGCGGCTGGATGGCGAGGGCAAAAGCAGCCTCCAGTGAGCAGGGCGGATCGCAACATATTTCTGATCGGGCCGATGGGGGCGGGCAAGAGCACCATCGGCCGGCTGCTGGCGGAACGTCTCGGTCTGCCGTTCAAGGATTCGGACCATGAAATCGAAGCGCGCAGTGGTGCTGACATTCCCTGGATTTTCGATGTCGAAGGCGAAGCGGGCTTTCGTCGACGTGAAACTGCCGTACTGGCCGACCTGACCTGCGAGCAGGGCATCGTGCTGGCGACCGGCGGTGGCGCGATCCTGAAGGAAGAGAATCGCACGCTGCTGAAACAGGGTGGCACGGTGGTCTACCTGGCTGCCTCGGTCGAGCAGCAATATGCACGCACCCGCCGTGACCGCCAGCGGCCGCTGCTGCGCGAGGCCGATCCCCATGCCAGGCTGGCCCAGCTCTTTGCCGAGCGTGAGCCGCTCTATCTGTCGATCGCCGACTGTGTGGTGACCACCGACCGGCGCACGCCGCGGCTGGTGGTACAGGAGATTCTGCGACATCTGGGTCGGGACGATCCCACGACAGCCTCCTGATTTCGTTCCTGAGTGCGGTCGGTGAAGTCACGCCCACCCTGCATCGGGTGAGCCCGAATCGGTGGTCCCGGGTGCAAAGGGCTCACCATCAATCAAATCAATGGGTTATCATTCGGTCTGGTGCTGAAGGATGGCCGATGCCGGACTTTCAGCGGTTTTGGTGAATCGTCGTCGAACATGTCATCTGGACATGAAGACTGCGCACTCAAGTCCCGGATCTGATTCATGCTGCAACTCACTGTCGACCTTGGCGCGCGTTCCTATCCCATCCACATCGGCGCGGCCCTGCTGGCGCGGCCTGAGCTCTTTGCGACGGCGATTCGCGGCGAAAAGGTGCTGATCATCACCAACGATCGCATTGCGCCGCTCTATCTCCAGTCCCTTTTGGCCACGCTGGCAAACCATCGGGCCGAGGTGTGCATCCTGCCGGATGGTGAGCAGTACAAAACCGTCGAGAGTGCGATGCAGATCTGGGATCGACTGATTGCGGGGCACCATGATCGGGGCACCACCCTGCTGGCGCTCGGCGGAGGAGTGATCGGCGATCTGACCGGATTCGCTGCCGCCTGCTATCAGCGCGGTGTCGATTTTGTGCAGGTGCCGACCACACTGCTGGCGCAGGTGGACTCCTCGGTGGGTGGCAAGACCGGCGTCAACCACCCGCAAGGCAAGAACATGATCGGCGCCTTCCATCAGCCCCGCGCCGTCATCATCGACACCAATACCCTGAACACGCTCGCGCCGCGCGAATTCTCGGCAGGGCTGGCCGAAGTGATCAAGTATGGACTGCTCGGCGATGCCGATTTCTTCGGCTGGCTCGAAGCCAATATGGAGCAGTTGATGGCGCGCGATCCGGATACCGTTGCCAGGGCAATCGAGCACTCCTGTCGGGCCAAGGCGCTGATCGTGATGGCCGATGAGACCGAACAGGGGCAGCGGGCGCTGCTCAATCTGGGACATACCTTTGGCCACGCCATTGAATCAGTGACACATTATCGGCGCTGGCTGCATGGCGAGGCGGTGGCGATGGGGCTGGTGATGGCGGCCGATCTCTCGCGGCGGCTGGGCATGTTGGACGAGGTCGAGGTCGGGCGGATCAAGCGGCTGCTGCAGCGTGCTGGCCTGCCATCTCATCCGACACCGGACATGCAGAGCGAGGCGCTGCTGGCAGCCATGCAGATCGACAAGAAAGTACAGGGTGGAAAACTGCGGGTGGTGGTGATGCGTGGCATCGGTTCAGCCGAACTGCTGACCAATCCGGCAGTCGGACTGCTGCGCGAGACAATTTCCGCTGCCATCGCTGGAAGCATATAATGGCTTTCCATTATCGATGGTTGGCATGAAATCTTCAGAATCCACCTCAAGAGGCGGCGAGAATGACACAACATGATGCAGGTCACGAAAGAGCGGGCTCGGCCCTGGCTGGGCTGCGTGCCACTGATGATGCTGCGCTGGAGCAGGCGCTTGCTGCACCGTCGATACCGTTCTTTCCGGGCGCCGGTCGGGAACAACTGCTGACCCAACTGGAGCACTGGAGCCGTTATGGCAATGGCATCCTGATCGTCGAGGGCAGCGAGCAGAGTGGAAAAACCACGCTGGCTGGAGAGTTGCAGCAGCGGTTCGGCAATGAGATGACCCTGTTGTCGATCTGTGCCAGCGGGCAGACGCAATCAATCGACCTGCTGATCGAAATTGCCGATGCGCTGGGTATCGAGTCGGGACTGGAACCGGATGAGGCTGACCTGCTGGAGAAGATTCAGCAAATCGCGCAAGAAGCCCAAGCGGATGCCAGTGCCGTGGCGATCGTGATCGATGATGCCCATGAACTCGATGAGGCCAGCTACCATCTGCTGTTCAGGTTGGCGTTCAACCCTGAAGACAACCAGCCGCTGATTTCGGTGATCCTGCTGTCGCTGCCGGGCATCGATCTGTGGCGCAACGTGCCCGAAGGCATGGCCTGGCCGACACTGGCAGTGCTGCGACCCCTCGATTTCGAAGAGGCGCTCGAGTTCTGGCGGCACTGTCGGCAACAGAGTGGTGGATCGGCTGACGCCATCGAGGATTCACGGACGGCACGGCGGCTGTGGGCTGACGCCGAAGGGTTGCCGGGCAACCTGCTGCGGCGTTTTCCCGACCAGAAGGAAAGTGTTGCTGCGGCCGTGCCAAGCCGTGCGGCGCTCTTTTCGCTGCCGAACTGGCATCTGCTGGCCATCGTGGCAGTGGGTCTGCTGCTGGCGGCGGTACTCTGGTTTGGCAACCGTGAGTCCGCGCCTCCTGAGCAGCAATCGCTCAGCATCGCCCTGCCCACGGAGCCTGCCGCGCCGGTCGTGCCGCTCCCTGCGGCGCCACCGTCATCAGAGGCTCAGCCCGCGCCAACAACGCTGCCGCCTTCAATGCCGCCAGTGTCAACGCCAATTGCCAGCGAACAGCCTGCCGTGGTACCGGCGCCGGTACCCGCTCCACTGCCCAAGCCGAAGGTGATTCCAGCGCCAGTTGAGCCGCCCAAGGCGGTTGAAAAACCCAAACCTGCGCCAGTCAAGGAGCCTGCCAAGGCGAGCAAACCGGCCACTCCGCCGAAGCAGGCGGTGGCCGCTGTGCCCGCACCCAAGGCGACGCTGGCGACACCGGAAGTGGCGCAGCAGCATCAAAAACTGCTCGCACTGGCGCCAGAACGGTTCACCCTGCAACTGCTCGGCGCTTCGGATCTGAGCAAGGTGCGCAACTACATCGATCGCGAACTCGGTTGCAAGGATTGCTACTACTATGAAACCCGGCGCGATGGCAAGCCTTGGTTCACCGTGGTCAAGGGGGTCTACGCCGATCGGGCGGCCGCCGTGGCGGCGCGTGACAAGTTGCCGGCCAAGGTCAGGGCGCAGCAGCCATGGCCGCGCAGTGTGCGCGACATCCAGAAGGAGCTGCGTCAGCAGCGATGACGCCGAAAGAGGGTGTGCATGAAGCGCCGATCGGTCAGGCGCTCTCATTGCCTTTTCCCGTGACCGGCGATGGTTGTTTTCCGGGCTCCCGAACTGCCTTCACCAGTCAATGATGTGCAGGATTGGCGTTGTCGTGCCCCGAGCCCTGATATATCCTGCCGAAGCACGTTTTGCGTGCTTTCGTCAAATCAACCGCTTGGAGAATCGATATGAACAGTCGAGTGATAAAACTGCGTTTCTTGCAATTCCTTCTGGCTTTCATGTTGGCGTTGGGAGGTGGTCTGGCATCGTCGTTGGCGTGGTCGGAAGTGGCGAAGATCGACATCAACAGTGCCGATGAGGCCACCCTGTCAACGCTCGATGGCGTCGGGCCTGCCAAGGCCAAGGCGATCATTGAGTACCGCAACAAGAACGGCAAGTTCAAGTCGATCGAGGAGTTCGAGAAGGTGCCGGGCATTGGGCCTGCCACGCTGAAGCAGAACGCCGCCCGGTTGACCGTGAAGTGACCAGCGGCAGTGATGCAGTTTGATACCGAGCAGTTCTCACGGGGTGTGGAGCCGGCATTCCAGCGACGCCCCCCCGTGTCTGCGCAGAGTCCCGTCAACATACAGCACGGATGGCCAGGCAGACCGTTGGACCACGTCACTCATCTCCTTGAGCCAATCCGGATGCATCCCCAATGAACGATTCGTCGACGTCGGCGGAGCGAAGCGCTGGATTCTGGCCGATTGGCAACCGTTTTCGTGGCTTTCTGCCGGTGGTGGTGGACGTCGAGACTGGTGGATTCAATGCCCGCACCGATGCGCTGCTCGAAATTGCCGCGACCCTGCTCAGAATGGATGAAGAGGGCTATCTTCATTGCGAGCAGACGCATTTCTATCGCGTTGCCCCCTTTGCCGGCAGCAACATGGAACCTGCGGCTCTGGCCTTCAACAAGATCGATCCCTACCACCCGTTTCGTTTGGCAAAATCTGAAGACGAGGTGCTGACCGACCTGTTTCAGCATGTGCGAAAAGCGATCAAGGCCAACCACTGCACCAAGGCCATCCTGGTTGGACACAATGCCAGCTTTGATCATGGATTTCTCAATGCGGCGGTGGCGCGTTGTCGGATCAAGCGCAACCCGTTTCATCCATTTTCGAGTTTCGATACGGCGACCCTGGCGGGTCTGGCCTTTGGCCAGACCGTACTGGCACGCGCCTGCCGCTGCGCCAACCTCGAATTTGACAATGACCAGGCTCACTCAGCGCGTTACGACACCTTCAAGACTGCCGAACTCTTCTGTTTCATCGTCAACGAGTGGAAGCGTCTTGGCGCAAAGCCACCGAACAGTGAGGGCGAAGTCGACGGTGAAGCGGTGGATGACGAGGTCGACGACTGAAGCTGAGGTTGTCGCAAGATTCCTTGCAGTGGCTACTATTATCAAAGAGCGTTTCGACGCCAGCATTGGAATTTTTCGTTAGATCGGCTCAAGGGCTTGATAATGATAAAAAATTATCTGTTATCGCTTGGTTTGTCCGCGCTGCTTCTGCCGTGGACGGCTGTTGTGCAGGCGCTGGATGCCGCCGAACAGCGGGGTCTTGAGATCGCCAGGGAGGCGGATCGGCGCGACCAGGGCTGGGGCGACAGCTCAACCTCGATGGAGATGATCCTGCGCAGCAAGGAGGGTGAAACGGCGAGCCGTGCCCTCACCGTCAAGGTCAAGGAGGGGCAGCCCGCTGTCGAAGAGGGTGACCGGTCACTGATCGTTTTCAACTCGCCCAAGGATCAGAAGGGCACCGCGCTGCTGACCTACAGCTACCGCACCAGGTCCGACGAGCAGTGGCTCTACCTTCCGGCGCTCAAGCGGGTCAAGAAGATCGCCTCCGACAACAAATCGGGACCCTTCGTCGGCAGTGAATTCGCCTTCGAGGATTTTTCCGACCAGGAGGTCGAGAAATACCGCTACCGTTATCTGCGCGATGAACCCTTCAATGGCATCGACTGTTTTGTCATGGAACGCTATCCGCTCGACAGCAACTCCGGTTACAGCCGCGAACTGGTGTGGATCGATCAGGCGCATTACCGGATCCACAAGGTCGACTACTACGACCGCAAGCAGACATTGCTGAAAACGCTCAGCGTCAGCGGCTATCAGCAATATAACGGTAAGTACTGGCGTGCCGATCTCAGCGAAATGGTCAATCATCAAAATGGTCGAAGCACCTCGCTGAAGGCGGCCGATTACCGCTTCTCGCAGGGGTTGAGCGACGATGAGTTTTCACAGAACAGCTTGCAGCGGGCGCGTTGATGATGAAAAAGTTGGGCAGCGCGCTTCTGGCCACACTGCTGTGGACAGGGTCGGCATCGGCGTATGAGCTCGATGGCGAGCTGGCGCTCGAGGGCCGACTCTTCGCCGACCGCGGTCCCCGTGGACAGGAGCAACTGGATGGCGCGATCTGGACGCGCTGGCAATATTTCAACGACTGGAATGACGGCAAGGACAGCATCACGGTCGTGCCCTTCCTGTTGCAGGATCAGCGTGATGCCGAGCGCAGCCATTGGGATTTCCGTGAGTTGACCTGGCTGCATGTCGGTGATGGCTGGGAGTTCCGCGGCGGGTTGCGCCGGGTTTTCTGGGGTGTCATCGAGTCACAGCATCTGGTCGACATCATCAATCAGACCGATGCGGTGCTGGCGATCGATGGCGAGGAGAAACTTGGACAGCCGATGCTCAACATCTCGACCGAAGGCCGCTTTGGCACCCTCGATCTCTACCTGATGAGCTTCTTTCGCGATCGGACCTTCCCGGGGATCGACGGCCGTCTGGGCGGACCCTTGGTGGTTGCCGATGACAGCAGCCGGTTCGAGGCCAGTGATGGTCGCCGTCATGTCGATGTGGCCATCCGCTGGGCGCACAATCTGGAGAACTGGAACTTCGCGCTCTCCCACTTTTCGGGCACCAGCCGGGAACCACTCTTTCAGCTTGAATACCTGGGCGCCTCACCCATCCCGACCGGGCGACTGATTCCACTCTATCCGACCATCGATCAGACCGGCCTTGAACTGCAATACATCCAGGGAGGCTGGGCCTGGAAGCTGGAGGCCATTTCGCGCAGCGGTTATGGTGGTGATCGATATGCCGCTTCAGGATTCGGTTTCGAATACACCCAGACCGGTATTGCCGGGAGCCGCATCGATCTGGGCTGGATCGTCGAGTACGACTGGGACGAGCGGGGTGACCAGGCACCACCCGGCGTGCTCGAGCATGATCTGTTCCTGGGTATCCGCTGGGCCTTCAACAACCTGGGTGAATCGCAGCTGCTGGCCGGCGTCGTGGTGGATTCGGACAGCAGGGAGCAGGTCTACTGGTTCGAGGGCAGCCATCGGTTGAGCGATCAGTGGAAGCTGGCCTTCGAGAGCCGCATCTTTGCCGGTGGTCATCTGCCGCCCACCGATCTGACTTCGATTCTGACCCAGGCTGCACAGCCCGATTTTGACAACAAGCTCGGTTACTGGCAGAAGGATGATTTCGTCCAGTTGCAATTGATCCGCTACTTCTGACAATCGATGTCGCTGTCAGCCGCGGGATGAGTCCGATTTCACCATGTTTCTTCATGTCTCGCTGTCACGGCAGCTGCTCGATCTGCTCGATGAGCATGGCGGTGTGCAGCGCAGCTTCGCCATCTCATCGAGTGCGCGTGGCGCGGGTGAACTGGTCAACAGCCAGAAGACGCCACGCGGGTTGCACCGCATCCGTGCCAAGATCGGTACTGGCGTGCCGGTGGGTGGCGTGTTTGTCGGTCGCCGGTATACTGGCGAGATTTACACACCAAAGCTGGCGGCCCGTTTTCCTGAGCGCGACTGGATACTGAGCCGCATCCTCTGGCTGTGTGGCTGCGAGCCAGGCCGCAACCGTTTCGGCAATGTCGACAGCGCGCGCCGTTACATCTATATCCATGGCACCCCAGACAGCGAGCCGATGGGCGTCGCCCGTTCGCACGGCTGCATTCGCATGCGCAACAGTGAGTTGCTCTGGGTCTATGAGCAGGTGGCGGTGGGGAGCCGGGTTTTGATCGAGGAGTAGCAGTTTGCCCAACAGTTCTGACAACCATTCTGCGGCATTGGGCCCGGTGATGCTCGATGTGGCCGGTTCCGTGTTGAGCGACCGTGAGCGAGAGCGGCTGCGCCATCCACAGGTGGCAGGTGTGATCCTGTTCAGCAAGAATCATGTGAACAGATCACAACTCGTTGAATTGATTGATGAGATACGGTCGATTCGTGCAGATCTGCTGCTGGCGGTCGATCAGGAAGGCGGACGCATCCAGCGGTTCGGCAGCACACTGACCGATCTGCCGGCCGCCGGCTGGTTTGGCAGACACTATCTTCAGCAGCCCGCCGAGACACTGCTGCTGTTGCGTGAAAGCGCCTTTCTGACCGGCCATGAGCTGGCGGAATTGGGGTTTGATTTCAGTTTTGCGCCGGTGGTCGATCTCGACTACGGTCGCAGTGCGGTGATTGGCAGTCGAGCCTATCACCGTGATCCTGAACTGGTCACCGTGCTGGCCAGCGCCTGGATCGATGGCATGCGACAGGTCGGCATGGCGGCCGTGGGCAAGCACTTTCCCGGGCATGGCTGGGTCAGTGCCGACTCCCATCTCGAACTGCCGGAAGATGAGCGGCCGTTGTCCGACATCATCAGGCAGGACCTGTTCCCCTATGCCAGACTGATCGACCAGTTGGATGCGATCATGCCGGCGCATGTGCGCTATCCGGCGGTCGATCCATTGCCGGCGGGCTTCTCGGCGTTCTGGCTGCGGCAATTGCTGCGTGAGCGGCTCGGTTTCGAGGGTGTCATCATCAGCGATGATCTGTCGATGCAGGGTGCGGTAGGGATGGGTGACCTGATCGGTCGTGCCAACGCGGCCCTCGAGGCGGGTTGCGAGCTGCTGCTGCTCTGCAACTGCGGTGACGAGGTCGATCCACTGCTGCGGCACCTGGAGCAGCAGCGATTCCAGGGCTCCACACGTCTTGGACGGTTGCGTCGCGCCGGCATCGCTGCTGCTGCCGAACAGCAGCAGCGAGTGCTGGCAGCACGCGAAGCCCTGGACCGACTCCGATTGCAACAGCGCATCAACAACGGCGCCTGAGCGCACGTCACGAGACTCAAACTCCATGAATGCCGCAGAGCGTTATGAAGAGATCCTCGCCAGCGCGCAGTGTCTGTACAGCACTGCCGAGGTGGAGGCCGCCATCGTCGAGATGGCGCGGCAGATCACTGCACGGATCGGTGCGACCAATCCGGTGGTCTGCTCCGTTCTGACCGGAGGCATCGTGCTGACCGGCAAGCTGATCACCCAGTTGCCTTTCGCGCTGGAGCTCGACTACCTGCATCTGAGCCGTTACCAGAACCGCACCGAGGGTGGCCTGTTGCAATGGAAAGCGAGACCGACCATCGATTGCACCGGGCGGACGGTGCTGCTGGTCGATGACATCCTCGACGAAGGCACCACCCTGCAGGCGGCAGTCGAGCATTTTCGGCAGATGGGCGCGGTCGACGTGCTGACCGCCGTGCTGATCAACAAGCGCCATCAGCGCAAACATGGTCTGCAGGTGGCCGATTTCGTCGGTCTGGAGACCGAAGACCGCTATCTGTTCGGCTACGGACTCGACTACCATGGCTACTTCCGCAATGTGCCGGGTATCTATGGGCTATGATCGTTGACCGTCAGGGGCGTCGCTTTCGCAAACTGCGGCTCAGCCTGACGGCGGCCTGCAACTACACCTGCATCTACTGCGTTCCGCATGGCAAGCGGCTGATCAAACGCGCCGATGAGCTCGAATCGGCCCAGTTCATCCGCGCCGTGCGGTTGCTGCAACTCGCCACCGGCATCGAAGCGGTGCGCATCACCGGTGGTGAACCGCTGGTCTCCCCACAACTCGAACCGGTCTTGCAGGGAATTGCCCGGCTCGGTCTGACCGATCTTTCCCTGACCACCAATGGCCAACTGCTGACCGACCGGCTGCCCGTGCTGCTGGCGGCAGGCATCCGGCGGATCAACGTCAGCCTTGACACCCTCGATCCATTGGCATTTCGTACCATCAGCCGAGCGGGCGACCTGCCGGCCGTGCTGGCTGGCATCGAGGCCGCGCGCGCGGCGGGCATGGCGGTGCGGGTCAACATGGTGCCGATGCGGCGACGCAACCATGACCAGATCGTGCCGCTGCTCGATTATTGTCTCGAACGGGGCATCGAACTGCGCTACATCGAGCTGATGCGGATGGGCCATCTGCTCAACAGCCCCGACTTTGCAGCCGATTTCGTCTCGATGGACAGCCTGCTCGACCTGATCGGCAAGCGCCATCCGTTCCAGCGCACCGATGCGCCACACGATTCCACCGCCGTGCGTTTCGAAGTGCCTGGCCGCGGAACCTTTGGCATCATCCCCAATGAAAGCGAACCCTTCTGCCGCGCCTGCACCCGGTTGCGGCTCTCATCCGACGGCTGGATCTACGGCTGCCTGAGCAACAGCCGCCGCCACCGCATCAACCCCATTCTGGAACAGCCCGATCACGTCGCCCTGCCGGCGCTGCAACGGCTGCTGACCGACGCGCTGGCCGACAAACAGGATCAGGCCTTTCAGGGCGGGGTCACCATCATGAAGCTGGTCGGCGGCTAGCTGGCCGCGCTGGGCGCGATGATCAAAATCGCGGGTGAGCGCGTATAATCGGCCGATGCACGACCTTGCCCCTTCTGTTTCTGCAAGAATCATTCACCTCTGGCGTTGCCTGCTGCTTGCGCTGTTCTGTACGGTGTTCAGCCGTCATGGTGTGGCTGTCGACCTGCCTGACCCCTATCTGGCGCGAGTCGAAGTGGCGGATCAGTCCACTCAGGCGCGCGATTCGGCCTTGCAGAGGGCACTGCGCGAGGTGCTGATCCGCCTCTCGGGTGATCAGCAGGTGGTGGCACTGCCTGCGGTGAAGGAGGTGCTGAGCAAGGCCGACAGCCTGCTCGATCAGTATGGTTACGACCGGGCGCCGGCACTTGCCCCGGATGGACCGGCGCGACTGCTGCTGGAAGCACGTTTCAGGCCAGAGGCGATCATGGCGCTGCTGCGTGAGGCCAACGCCCTCTATTGGGCGCCCAACCGTCCGCAACTGTTGATCTGGAGCGTGCTGGAACAGAACCAGGAGCGTCGTCTGCTCAATGCCAGCGAGATGCAGGCGCTGTTGCCGGCACTGTTTACTGCAGCACAACAGCGTGGCGTGCCGCTGCTCTTTCCATTGAATGATCTGGAAGATGCCACAGCCCTGCCACTGGATCAGCTCTGGCTGCTCAATGGCGAGGCGATCACTGCCGCTTCGCTGCGCTACCATCCCGACGGTGTGCTGGCGGGCCGCATCGAGCAACGGCCCGATGGGCGCTGGCAGGCACGCTGGTGGTTTGACGACAACGGTGAGCGCTGGCAGCTCGATCTCGATGCCGATGCGCTCGATGCCCTGGCGGCAGGGGCCATTGATCAGGTGGCCAACAACTGGGCCAGCCGTCATGCGGTCCGGCTGGGGGCGAGTGCGGAGCAGCTCGAGCTGGAGATCACCGAGGTCAATACTCTCGCCCGCTACGCTGCGGTGATGTCGCACCTGCAAAAACTGCCGTGGGCGCGCCGGGTGACACTGGTCGGCGTCAGCGGGCCGATGTTGCGCTTCAGTCTGGTGAGCGATGTCGACCGCAGTCAGTCGCAGCAGTTGCTGCAACTGGATGGCAAACTGGAACAACAGAGCCAGCCGGTGGCCGATGCGCCGCCCGGCGTGGTGCCGACCACAGCGCTGCGCTACCGCTGGCGTGGTGGCTGATTGCTCACTGCCATATGGGCAGCGCATCGCTGCTCGCTGATCACTGAAAGCTGCGGAGATGGCTGAGTGTTGAGACAGCTTCCCAACCTGATCACCCTGATGCGCATCGTGCTGGTGCTGCCGGTGGGTGTCAGCGTGATCCGTGAACAGTACCAGCAGGCATTCTGGCTCTTCGCGTTGGCCGGTTTTTCGGATGGAGTCGATGGTCTGCTGGCGCGGCTGTTCGACTGGCGGAGCCGTTTCGGTGCCATCGCCGATCCGGTTGCCGACAAACTGCTGCTGGTCACCACCTTTGTTGCCGGTGCCGTCAGCGGCGTCTGGCCGTGGTGGTTGATGGCCGTGGTGCTGATACGCGATCTGGTGATCTTCAGCGGTTCCGTTGCCTACCATCTTCTGGTGGGCCCCTATCAGATGGCGCCCACCTGGCTGGGCAAACTTTGTACCTTCTCCCAGATCGGCGTGGTCTTGCTGCTGTTGCAGGGCCGCTTCTGGCTGCCGCTGCCGCCATGGAGTCAGAGCCTGATGGTCGCCTTCGTCGCCTTGGTGAGCATCGTCAGTGGTCTCCACTATGTGCTGGTGTGGAGTCGAAAGTACCGTGAGCAACGTTTTGGAAAGTGAACCACGACAGCTGGCGTTGGGCATTGCACCGCGTTTCGAGGCCACCTTCGACCACTATCTTCCGGGCGAAAATGGATTGATTCTGGCGCTGCTGCATGAGGCGGTGGTGGCTGAAGCGCGCTCGCCGAGGCTGGTCTACCTGTGGGGGGAGCCGGGTTGCGGACGCAGCCATCTGCTGCAGGCCAGTTGCCATCTTGCCGCCGAGTTGGGCCGCGATTTCTTCTATCTGCCCTTGACCGCCGATCTTGGCGCACCGCCGCGCAGTTTCGTCGAACTGGCGGCCGCCGAGCTGCTCTGCCTCGATGACATCGATCAGGTCGCTGGCGATCCGCAGTGGGAGGAGGCGCTCTTTCACCTGCTGAACCGCCTGCGGCAGAACGGTCACACCCTGCTGGCCACTGCGTGCAATGTACCGACCGGCATCGGACTGAAGTTGCCTGATCTCTCATCGAGGCTGGCCGCCGGCGTCACCGTACAGCTTCAGCCGCTGAACGAAGCCGACAGACGTCGGTTGATGAAGCAGCAGGCGGAGCGCAAGGGGTTGGCGCTGAGTGATGAGGCGGTCGAATTCATTCTGCGGCGCAGCCCGCGCGGGCTGAGTGATCTGACGGCGCTGCTGGAGCGGCTCGATCAGCAGGCGTGGGTCGAACAGCGTCGACTGACGATTCCCTTCATCAAACAGACGATGAACTGGTGAGCAGTCACCGCGCGCCGAGACGCGCGGTGACTGCATCAGGGCGAATCAACCTTTTCCGCTCGGGATCTGGTTGAAGGGGAGCTCCTTGTCGGTGCGCACATCCTGCGGCAATCCAAGCACCCGTTCGGCGATGATGTTGCGCAGCACCTCGTCGGAACCGCCGGCAATCCGTCCGGAGGGTGATTGCATGAAGGTCTGCTGGAACTGCGCATCGAACGGCGCGATGGTCGAGTCGGTGATGATGCCGGCCATGTCCATCAGCTCCATGCCGAAGGCGGCCAGATCCTGCGACTTGAAGGCACCGACCAGCTTGCCGATCGAATTTTCCGGTCCTGGCACCTCGCCGCGCGACATCGCCGAGATGGAGCGGAAGCGGGTGAACTTCAGTCCGCTCGACTTGCAGTACCAGTCGGCCAGCTTGGCACGGACCGCGCCATCCTCGATGGCGGGACGGCCATTGATCTGCACGCCCTTGGCCAGATCGAGCAGCTCGGCCACATCGACCCCCTGCCGTTCGCCGACTGCGACCCGTTCGTTCATCAAGGTGGTGAGGGCCACCTGCCAGCCCTGACCGATCTTGCCGAGGCGCTGGCTGTCGGGGATGCGCACGTTGGTGAAGAAGACTTCATTGAAGCCGGAGTTGCCGGTGATCTGCTTGACTGGGCGAATCTCGACACCGGGCGACTTCATGTCGACGATGAAGTAGGTGAGACCCTTGTGCTTGGCGACCGAGGGGTCGTGCCGGGTGACCAGAATGCCCCAGTCGCTGTAGTGGGCGCCGGAGGTCCAGATTTTCTGGCCGTTGATGATCCAGTCATCGCCATCGCGTTCGGCACGGGTGCGGATGCCGGCGAGGTCGGAGCCGGCGACCGGTTCGCTGAAGAGCTGGCACCAGATCTTCTCGGCCTTGACCATCTTGGGCAGGTGCTCACGCTTGATCTCTTCGCTGGCCCAGGTCATCAGCGTCGGTCCCGCCATGCCGAGGCCAATGGTGAAGAATCCCTTGGGCACCAGATATTGCGACTCCTCCTGATCCCAGATCACCCGCTCGATGGCGCTGGCATCCTGACCACCGTACTCCTTCGGCCAGTGCAGGCAGGCCCAGCCATTGTCATGCAAGGTGCGCTGCCACTTCTTGGCCAGTTCGACCGCTTCGGCTTCACTTTTCACCAGTCGCTGCCAATTGTCTCGCGGACCCTTCTTGCGTTCGGCGTGGGCGTCGAGAAAGGCGCGGGCCTTGGCACGGAATTGGGCTTCTTCTGGGCTGTCTTTGAAATCCATCTGTCTATCCTCTTGATTATTCTGTTCTTTATGCGGCTTGTCCGGCGGTCAGCGCCTGGATCAGTTTCTCTTCCCAGCGGTTCTGGCTACCAATCACCAGGCTCAGCAGCTTGGCGCGGCGGTAGAACATGTGGCAGTCGAACTCCCAGGTGAAGCCCATTCCACCATGGATCTGAATGTTTTCGCGGGCGCACTCATACATGGCCTTGGTGGCGCTGACGCGGGCGGTGGCGGCGGCCAGTGGCAGCTCCGGCGCATTGGTCGAGAGGGCCCAGGCGCCGTAGTAGCCGTTGGAACGGGCCAGTTCGAGCGCCACGTACATGTCGGCCATCTTGTGCTTGAGCGCCTGGAAGCTCGCAATCGGTCGGCCGAAGGCATAGCGGCCCATCGCATATTCGCGGGCCTGGTGCAGTGCCTGCTCGGCACCGCCGATCTGTTCGAAGGCATAGAGCACGGCGGCACGGTTGAAAACCTGATCGAGCAGTCGGGCACCAGCACCCTCCTGACCCAGCAGGGTGGCCGGAGTGTCGTTGAAGACCAGGTGGGCCTGCGAGCGGGTGGGGTCGAGGGTCTTCAGCGTGGTGCGTTTTACCGAAGGATCGGTCAGATCGACCAGGCAGAGGCTGGCACCTTGGCCACTCTTGGCGATGACGACGGCGAAGTCGGCGATGTCACCGTCGATCACCGGAATCTTTGCACCGTTGAGCTTGCCATTGCTGTAGCTGACGCTGTAGCTGGCAGGATCGGGGTTGCCCGGACCCTCCGCCACCGCGAAGGTGCCGATCAGTTCGCCAGCCGCCAGCTTGGGCAGGTAGTGCTCCTTCTGTCGCTGGGAACCGGCCAGCAGCAGCGCCTCGGTGGCGACATAGACCGAAGAGGAGAAGGGGATCGGTGCCAGCGCCCGGCCGACCTCCTCGGCGACGACGCAGAGTTCGAGATGGCCGAGCCCCAGACCGCCGAACTCCTCGGGAATGGCGGTCGAGGTCCAGCCCATCGAAGCGACCTGGTTCCACAGATCGCGGTGGAAAGGCTGATCCGATTCGAGAATCTTGCGCACATCACGCAGTGTGCAGCGGTCGGTCAGAAACTTGTTGGCCTGCTGCTTGAGCAGCTTCTGGTCGTCGGAAAATTCGAAATTCATGCTGAGAACTCCTGTGCGGACGGGAAAGGGAAGTGCCGCCAGCATCATGTGCCGAGCAGCGCCATGCACACCATTGCAGGAGTGGTGACGAAGTTCGCACGGTGATTGATCTGGATGCAACCCCTCCCGTGGCGGTTTATTGTTATCCCGGTAGGGCAGCCCATGGTACACAGTCGACGAAAAGTCTGGCAAGCATCGGCTGGATAAGCCTTGCGGGTACGGTGAACGTTCGGCACCACACCGTTTTCACCAGCCATCAAAAGAGAAAGCCCCGATCATGGATCGGGGCTTTCTCATCGCCGGCACACCCCTGGTTGGATCTCAGGGGTGGTTGTCGAGCGTGCGATCAATCCTTGATGCGCAGCTCGACGCGGCGGTTCTTGGTACGGCCTTCGTCGCTGCCATTGTCGGCCACCGGCTGCTCTTCGCCATAGCCAGCCGAGGTCAGACGCGCCGCGTCGACACCCTGAGCGATCAGATAGTCACGCACGCTCTTGGCGCGCGCCTGCGACAGCTTCATGTTGTAGGTGTTGCTGCCGACCGCATCGGTGTGACCGGCGACCTCAACCTTCTTGCCGGGGGTCTTGTTCAGAGCGGCCGCGGCCTGGTCGAGAATGATCTTCGATTCGCTGGTCAGCTTGGCGCTGTTGAATTCGAAGTTCACATCCTTCAGCAGCAGCACCTGGGCGACCAGACAGCCAGTGGAGTCGACCTTGGCGCCCGCCGGGGTACCGGGGCACTGGTCAAGGCGGTCGACGACGCCGTCACCGTCGGAGTCGGTGTCAACGACAGGAGGGGGTGGTGGCGGCGTCGGTTCGGCAACCGGCTCGGCGGCCGGTGCCGGCTTGCTGCCCAGGGGAATGGTCAGACCGATGCCGGCGAAGGTGTCCCAGCGGGTTTTGCTGCCGCGATCTCCTCCGGTAAAACTTTCGCCTTCAAGGCCGTCATCCACAGCACGGGTGCGCAACTCGGTGCGGATGGCGGTGCCGTTGTCCATCACCTGCCACAGAATGCCGGCACCGAAGTTGAAGGCAAAATCGGTGGAGGATTGGCCGACGGTCGGTGCAGCGGGATAGGCGCCGCTGCTCTTGACCGCGCCGGCACCGACCAGCAGGTAGGGGGCGATTGAAGAGCGGTTGAAGAAGTAGAGCGCATCAAGGCCGAGGCCGGTCTGCTTCAGATCCTTGCCGGTGCTGCTCTCACGGTCGAACTTGCCGTAGTCGAGATAGCCTTCGACATTGATGGAGTCGCTCAGCGCCTTGCCGATCTGGATCTGACCAGCATAGTCACTGTCATAGCTGCGCCCGCTGTCGAGCATGGCTCGGTAGATGGTGGGCGAGATATAGATGCGGTCATCGGCGGCATGGCTGGGCAGGGTGGCGAGGGCCGTGGCGGCGCACACTGCTCCGGCGCTGACCCATGCGAGTTTGCTCGTTCTGTTCTTCGTTTTGGACATTGTGGGTATCCCTGGTAGTTGTTTTGCCCTGGGGGAGTCAGGCAGGCGGCATTATAGTGTCTCAATGCGCGATCGCAAAAAACTGACTGCTGGCAAGCGGTTGAGCGGGTTGTTGAGTGACCGTCCAGCGGCTGTTCAGCGCTGCTCGACAGCGTCGGTGGGGATCTCAGCAGCGCTGGATTCGCTGGCCGAAACGGGTGGTGCGAGGCTGTTCAGGTTGCCCTCCTCGCCCTGCGTGGTTTCGATCGATTCCACATTCGTCTCGCTGCTCGTCTCAACCGGATCATAAGCCACCTTGATCCAGCTGCGCTGGCGCCAGCCCACCGAGTCGATCAGATCGAGCACGCTGAGCGTGGTGCCGGCGGGAATGACCCGAATCGCCCCGGCCAGCCGATAGAAGGGCGGTTGCGGAGGGTCGCGTCTGAGATAGGCCTCGGCTGCAAGGGTCACGGCTGCGCTGCCGGTCTGGCGGAACTGCTCGATCAGCCTCTGTTGATCCCGCCTGGGGCCCAGTGAGATCCAGCCCAGGCTGCCGCACAGCGGTGAGCGGTTCTGGGCCAATGTCAGTTGTGCGCGCTGTTCTCCGGCGGCGGCGACATGCAGCAGGCAGCGGCTCAACAGCGTGATGTCATGCTGATTGACATGGGTGCAGTTGTAGGCGGGATGGTCCACATCGACCTCTGGCTGAAACCAGAACCGGCGCTGCAGGGCAAGGATGTCGCCGCTGGCGCCCACGACCACCCGCCGGTTCATTTTGGGTATGGGTGGCGACAGCACCTTGTAGGAAGGATTGAAGGCGTAGGCGCTGACGCCGTCGAACACCATCGAGACATGCAGAGCCAGTCCACCGCCGAGCGAATGGCCGGTGGCGATCAGTTCGACGGTCGGATACTGCTGGCGGATGGCGGCAACCAGCGTATCGGCCAGCGCATACTGGCTGTTGAGCAGGTTGCCGAACAGCCAGTCATACAGCGAGGTGGTGCCGCGAAAGGCAATGACCAGTTTGTGTGGCTGACCCTGCTCTGCCCCGATGGCGTAGAGCTTGGCCTGCAGACCGCGCCCGGGGTCAAAAAAAGCACGTTCACTGACCGTTTCAGGCAGTTTGAAACGTCCCGCACCGGGCGGGTCATAGGCATTGGCAGCCAGCATCGCCTGGAGCCAGGATTCGCTGGCGGTTCGATAGTAGCCCTCGTCGTAGTCGCGACCGATGGTGAGGTAGGGTTGGGTGCCGAGCACCCCCTTGCAGCTGTTCGGGTGGCCGGCTGAGCAGCCGAACAGCATCAGCAGCAGTGCCAGCAGCGGCAGTCGGAGCAGGTTCTGGATGCGGTTCAAGGGCGTGATGGTGCGGACAATAGAACGGTTGTGACCCGCAGTGGCCGGCAAAAGTTCCCCAGCCGGTTGGGTAGACGCTTCGAGTGACCTAAAAGTGTCTATGGGTCAAAGCGATAGTGCAGGCGTTCGATGTCGAGCCGGAAATGTTCGGCCACCTGTTCCGCCAGTGCGTCGCTGTAGTAGCTGCGGTAGTCGCGGCGGTCGGTGGCCTTGCGCTTGTGTGGCAGCCGCGGCGGCGTGATGCCGATGCGTTGGCAGGCCTGTTCGAAATCGGCGTCGAACCGCTCGTAGCGGCCAATGAAGTCGACGATCAGCCGACCATGCAGGTCGACCAGGTAGTCGCTTTGCAGCTCGATCGAGGTGTCGAGGTGGTACTGGTAGGGCCGCTGCGGATCGAGCTTGAAGCGGATGAACTCCTCGAAGCTGGTGACATGGGTCAGCAACTGGGGGCGTTCGCGCTGCAGATGGTGGTAGGAGCTGACCTGCAGATCCCAGGGGTTGCGGACGAAGGCGAACTTGAACAGTCGCTGGTAGAGCTCGCGCGGCAGCATCTCCTGTGCCGCGATCGCCTTGGCGTGTCGTGGCAGCTTGCAGGCGAGTTCATGGTTGAACAGTGCACTGAGCCGGCTGCAGAGCCACATCGGGTAGTACTTCGGATCCTGCCAGCGCAGCCGGTCGAGGGCGTCGCGCACACTGGTGCCGCCGGTCTTGGCGATGTGCACGAACAGAAAGTTGTAACGGTGGCTGAGCAGCATGTCGGGTGAGTGCGTGTGGGGTCAAACCGTGGCGTCGGGCGATTCTACACCGAGCGCCTGCAGGTAACGCAGCGTGCTGAGCGCCAGGCTGTATTCGGCGACCGCCTGTTGCAGTTGTGCGGCCGGAGGTGGCTGGTCGAGCACCGTGGCCATTGCCTCGGCGAGCCGTTCGGCATCACCGACCGGCACCAGCGGGCCATGCCGGCCGCCGGCCAGAATCTCGCGGGGACCACTCTCGCAGTCGGTGGCCACCACCGGCGTGCCGAGCCCCATCGCCTCGACCAGCACATTGGGCGAGCCCTCCCAGGCCGACGAGAGCACGAAGAGTCGGGCGCGCGCCAGCGCGGCATAGGGGTTGGCGGTGAAGCCAGGCAGATCGACCCACTCGGTCAGTCCCAGCTCGCTGATCAGCGCCTGCAGTTGTGGACGATCCTTGCCCTCGCCAAAGATCAGCAGACGGCTGGGGTGGGTGGCCCGCAGCCGGGCGAAGGCGCGAATCAGCGTGGAAAAATCCTTCTGTCGGGTGAGACGGCCGATGCCGACGATCACCGGCAGGGCGGGGTCATCGAGCCAAGGGTGGCTGGCCGGTTCGGCGGCACGCTCGCTGATCTCCGGGAACAGCGTGGGGTTGCGGATCACCCGCACGCGGTCGGCGGTGAGGCCGGTGAGATGACGGGTGTCCGCGGCCACCCCCTCGGAGACCGCCACCACCCGGTCGGCATGGCGGTAGCTGCGGGCCATCTGGCGTTGCCGCCACCACAGCCGCAGAGGATGCTTGCCCTTCATCGACTGTTCGAGGTGGGTGCCGAGCCGGATCACCAGCGGAATGTCGCCACGACCGGCCAGTCGGCGGGCCAGAATCGCCACGCGGTTGGCGCGGTCCTTGGCCGCCAGCAGCGCGCGCGGCGGCGTCCGCCGCAGATAGCACAGCAGAAAGGGGATCGCCTGCCAGGTGTGACGTGCGCCGCTGTGGATGACCCGCACGCCTGCGGGTACGGCAAAGTGCTCGCCATGGCCCTTGATCACCAGCAGATCGACCGGATGGCCGCGTTCGGCGATGCCACGGGCCAGCAGCGTCATCATCCGCTCGACGCCACCGTTGCCGGAGTAGGAGAGAAAGAGCGCCACCGGACGGTCGTGATCGGTCTGACTCATTCGAGCCACTCCAGGGTGTTTTCGGCCGGGGCGGGCAGGGTGCCGGGGGCGTCGATGAAGAGCCGGTGCCAGAGGGCGAATTGCAGCAGCGAGAAGAGTTCCCGACTCACCGGCGCGCCCTGCTGGCGCGCCTTGATCAGCGCGCTCACCCCCTGCGGGTCGAACCACTCCCGCACGGCAGCGTTGCGCGGCAACCGCTCGGCCATCCGCTCCAGCAGTGCACCCTGCAGCCACTCGCCGACCGGTACATGAAAGCCGCGCTTTTTGCGTTGCAACAGCTCGGTCGGCAGGCAGCTCTCGGCCCAGCGTTTGAGAAAGCGCTTGCCGCCGCTGGCGTCGATCTTGAGTGAATCGGGCAGCATCAGGCCGAACTCCACGATGCGGTGGTCGAGAAAAGGCACCCGACCCTCGACGCCGAAGGCCATCAGCATGCGGTCGGCCTTGACCAGCAAGTTGTCGGGCAGGGCAGTGGTCAGATCGACATACTGACGGCGCATCAGGTCGCTCCAGTGGGCCGGGGTCCGTTGCCAGGCGGCAATGAAGGGGGCGCGCATGGCCGCGTGGGCCTGTTTCAGTTCGGCGCCGAACAGCCGTCGGCTCCAGCGTGCATGCCACTGACCGGTGGTGCGAAAGCCGCCGGAACCGGGACGCGCAAGCTGCTTGAGCCAGCGTTCGGCGGCCTTGGGGCGGTAGCGACCGTAGCCGGCAAAGACCTCGTCGCCCCCCTCGCCGCTGAAGATCACCTTGAGCTCGGCGCCGGCCGCCTGCGCCAGATGGGCGGTCGGCAGCGAGGCGTAGTCGCGCATCAGGTCGTCCGCGGCCCAGACGGTGTGGGGCAGGCGGGCAAAGAGTTCGGCGCCGCTCAGCCGCAAGGCGCTGTGGCGGGTGTTGAACTGCCGCGCCAATTCGCTGGCCTGATCGAGCTCATCGACACCGTTGCCTTCGCTGAAACCGACCGAGTAGGTGCGGGGCGGCTCGTCGCGCAACCGCGTGAGCATCGCCAGCAGAACCGACGAGTCGACACCGCCGGAGAGAAACAGCCCGAACGGCACATCCGAACGCATGTGCTCGACCATCACCTGACGAAAGAGCTGATCGAACTCCTCGCGGGCCTCATCGAAGCCGATCTGCCGCGGCGTCAGCGTGGTGGGTGACCAGTAGCGGTGGTGGTGCAGTTGCAGCCTGGCATCGATTTCGATCAGCTCGCCGGGCAGCACGCGCTTGATGCCTTCGACGATGGTGTCGCGGCCGCTGTTGAACTGGTTCTGCAGGAATTGCAGCAGCGCCGGGGCGTGGATGGCCGGCGCATGTGGCAGCAGCGGCAGCAGCGCCTTCAGCTCCGAGGCGAAGA
Organism: Pseudomonadales bacterium; assembly: GCA_024234215.1. Taxonomy (NCBI): domain Bacteria; kingdom Pseudomonadati; phylum Pseudomonadota; class Gammaproteobacteria; order Pseudomonadales; species Pseudomonadales bacterium. The sequence continues at coordinate 100,511 of JACKOQ010000003.1, read as the reverse complement.
TGACCCGATCGGGCAGTTCGGCGTAGTAGAGCGGCTTGATGCCGAGACGGTCACGCCCCAGATAGAGGCTGCGCCGGCGGCCATCGTGGAGGGCGAAGGCGAACATGCCGTTGATCGGCGCCAGAAAGTCGCGGCCATGGCAGGCATAGCTGTGTAGCAGGGTTTCGCAGTCCGAGGCGGTGCTGAAGTGGCAGCCAGCCGCCCGCAGCGGGGCGCGCAGCTCCAGATAGTTGTAGATCTCGCCATTGGCGATCAGCGCGGTGTCGTTGCGCGGGTCGAACAGCGGTTGATGGCCGCCCCCCAGGTCGATGATCGACAGTCGCGTGTGCAGGAGGCCAAGGTTTTCCTTGATATACTGGCCTTCGTCATCCGGCCCCCGGTGTCGAAGCAACGGGGCGACCGCCGCCAGTTCGCGCTGCTCGACCCGCGCTTCCCGTTTGATGATTCCAGCGATTCCGCACATGGTCCGACTCAAGGAAAAAAAGCCCCTGATGGTAGAGAGTGCCCTTTGGCCGGTCAAGGCAACCCGTGTCGTGGGGCCCGTTGCGCCACGATGAGCCGCCGCATCCTGATCATTCGCTTGAGCGCGATCGGCGACATCGTGATGGCCTCGCCGCTGATTCCGGCACTGCGGGCAGCCCATCCCGATGGCTGGCTGGCCTGGATGGTCGAGGAGGGAATGGAGTCGCTGATCGAGGCCCATCCCCAGCTCGATGAAGTGATCATCTGGCCCCGACGGCGCTGGCAGCGGCTGTGGCGCGAGGATCGGCGGAACTGGTGGCGCGAGGTCCGCGCCTTCGTGCGCCGGTTGCGTGGCAGCCGCTTCGATCTGGTGCTCGATGCCCAGGGGTTGCTGAAGAGCGCCGCCTGGGCTTGGCTGAGCGGTGCACCGCGACGAATCGGTCTCAACTCCCGCGAGGGCAGCCGCTGGCTGATGCAGCAGGTGGTGCATGAGCTGGATGACCATCCGGGCATGTCGTCGGAGTATCGACGGCTGGCGCAGTTTCTCGGTCTGTCGACCGACGACTTTCACCCCTCGATCGCACTGACCGAAGCCGACCGGGCGCGGGTGCTCGAAATGGTGGGAAGCGAACGGGCCGCGCGCGGTTACGCGGTGGCCGCTCCCTTCACCACCCGGCCGCAAAAGCATTGGCCGCAGGCGCATTGGCGGCAGTGGATCGATCTGCTGGCCGAGCAGACTGGTTTGCCGACGCTGCTGCTGGGTGGACCGGGCGACCGGGCGGCGGCGCAGCAGATCAGTGCCGGCTGTCGCCATGCGCCGATCGATCTGGTCGGCCAGTTGACGCTGCGTCAATCGGCAGCGGCCATCGCTTCGGCGCGGTTGCTGGTCGGTGTCGACACCGGGCTCACCCACATGGGCGCTGGCTTCCGGGTGCCGACGGTGGCGCTCTTTGGTTCGACGCGCCCCTATCTCGATGCCGGCCTGCCCGGTTTTCGGGTGATCTACCATGCGCTGGCCTGTTCGCCCTGTCGTCGCCACCCCACCTGTGCCGGCCGCTTCGACTGCCTCGGCGGCATCGCGCCGGCCGAGGTCTGGGAGGTGGCGCGGCAGGTGATGGCAGAAGAGGCGGCCCGATGAAGGTGCTCCATGTCGAAACCGGCATGCAGATCTATGGTGGTGGGCGGCAGGTGCTCTATCTGCTCGAAGGGTTGCAGGCGCGCGGCGTCGACAACCTGCTGGTGACGCCGCGCGGTGCGGCCATCGCCGAAGCGGCCCGTGAGCTGGGGGTACCGGTTCGCGAACTGCCGATGCGGGGCGATCTGGACATCGCCTTCGTCTGGCGGTTGCGCCAGCTTCTGCGGCAGGCACAGCCCGACCTGCTCCATCTGCACAGCCGGCGCGGGGCCGACCTGTGGGGTGGACTGGCTGGCCGCTGGGCCGGGGTGCCGGTGGTGCTGTCAAGGCGGGTCGACAATCCGGAACCGCGCTGGTGGGTGGCCTGCAAGTACCGGCTCTACAGCCGGGTGGTGACCATCTCGCAGGGCATTGCCGAGGTGCTGAAGCGCGAGGGGGTGCCTGTCGAACAGATCAGCGTCGTGCCGAGCGCAGTCGACACCCGCCGGTTTCATCCGGGCGCCACGGCGTTGCCGGCGGAACTCGGTCTTGCGCTGCCGCAGGGGGCGCCGGTGGCCGCAATGGTGGCGCAGTTCATCGCGCGCAAGGGGCATGAACTGCTGCTGGAGGCGCTCGAGAGGTTGCCCGAGCACTGTGCGCGGTTGCAGGTTCTGCTGTTCGGTCAGGGTCCGCTGCGTGAGCAGATTGCCCAGCAGATCAGCGAACGCGGCTTGCAGCAGCGGGTCCATCTGTTGGGTTTCCATCCTGCGCTGGAGCGCATCCTGCCGGCGGTGGACTTTCTGATCCATCCGGCGCTGATGGAAGGGTTGGGGGTGTCGCTGCTCGAAGCCGGTGCTGCCGGCACGCCAGCCATCGCCTCGCGCGCCGGTGGCATGCCGGAGATGGTGATCGATGGCGAGACCGGTCTGCTGATCGAGCCGGGTGACGTCGATGGGTTGGCCGTGGCGATCACCCGATTGACCGAGAGTGACAACCTGCGTCAACGGCTGGGTCGGCGTGCGCGCGAATGGGTGGAAGAGCGCTTTTCACTGACGGCGATGATCGATGGAAATTTCAAGGTTTATCAAGAGATCATGAGTGGTTTGAAAGGTGGTTGATTCACTGCATCTGGTGGGCAGCAGCAAGCTGGGTGGTGCCGAACGCTTCGTGTTGCGGCTGGTGCGCGCGCTCTGCGATGCCGGCCATGACGCACGGTTGATCATCAAGCGCGGTTCACAACTGGCCGAGGTGGCGGCGCCGCCGGCACTGGCGGAGCTGTCGTTTCGCAATGTGCGTGATCCGCTGGCCAAGTGGGAGACCCGGCGCGCGATTCGCCGCACCGATGCCGCCATCGTCCAGACCTATCTCGGTCGCGCCACCCGGCTGACGCGATTGCCACTGGGGCGTCAGCCGCTGCACATCGCCCGTCTCGGCGGTTACTACAAGCTCGATGGCTACCGCCATGCCCACGCCTGGATCGGCAACACCCGTGGCATCTGCGACTACCTGGTGCGCAACGGCTTTCCTGCCAGCCGGGTCCATCAGATCGGCAACTTCGTCGAGTTGCCACGCGCCTCCCCGGCCGAAACCTTGCAACGGCTGCGGGCGCAGTGGAGCGGAGATCCCGCTGCGCTGCTGCTGGTCGCGGTGGGACGGCTGGTGCCGGTCAAGGGGCTCGATCAACTGCTGACGGCCTTTGCCCGGCTGCCGGCCACGCTGGCTGGGCGGCGCCTGGAGCTGCTGCTGGTGGGTGATGGTCCGCTGCGCGAGCCGTTGCAACGGCAGGCCGAGGCGCTCGGGGTGGCGGAGCGGGTGCGCTGGACCGGCTGGCAGACCCAGCCCGATCCCTTCTACGAGCTGGCCGATCTGGTGGTCTTTCCGTCGCAGGAGCGCGAGACCTTCGGCAATGTCATCATCGAGAGCTGGGCGCACGGCAAGCCGCTGGTCACCTCGCTGTCGCGCGGCGCGCAGGAGTTGACCCGGCATGGCGAGACCGCCTGGCAGGTGCCCTGCGGCGATGCCGTTGCGCTGGCCGACGGCATTCTGGAGCTGCTGCGCGACCCCGGGCTGCGTGCCGGGCTGGCCGAGCGTGGTCGAACGCAGCTGCTGGCGCATCACACCGAGGCGCAAATCATCGGCCAATACCTTGAGCTGTACAAAAAACTTGCCGGTGGAGGCTGAGTGGCCCACTCGATCACGCTGCTGATGTACCACCAGGTCGGGGCGTTCGCGCCGATGGCGCGGCACCGCTCGACCTATTGCGACCATCGGCGGTTCGCGGCGCAGATGGCCTGGCTCAAACGGTGGCGCTACCAGGTGCTGACGCTCGATCAGGCAGTCGCGGCACTGGCGGGACAGAGGCCGTTGCCAGCGCGCGCGGTGGTATTGACCTTCGACGATGGCTACCTCAACTTCTACCAATATGCCTATCCGCAGCTGCGGCGCCATGGTTTTCCGGCGACCGTCTACCTGCTTTCCGACTACATTGGTCGCACGGCGGACTGGTTCGCTGCCGACGGTCGCGACTGTCCGCCGCTGCTCGATCGGGCACGGATCATCGAGATGGGAGACCACGGCATCCAGTTCGGCTCGCACGGTGTCAGCCACCACAAACTGGCTGAACTGGATCCGCAAGAGGCAGCGCAGGAGCTGGTGCAGAGCAAGAGCGCGCTCGAGGCACTGCTCGAGAGGCCGATCGACCACTTCTGCTACCCCTATGGCAGCCACAGCCCGACGGTGGTCGAGCAGGCGCGGCAGGCGGGTTATCGCACGGCGGTCACCTGCGTGCGCGCGGCGGCGCGACCGGGTTGGGACTGGCTGCAACTGCCGCGCAAGGCGATCTCCTATGGCGACACCCTGGCCGGTTTCGCCTTCAAACTGGCGTTCAAGAATGAGCCCAAGGGACGGCTGCCGGGCTTTGCCGAGGTTGGCATCGATTAAGCCGGTATAATCATTCAGTATCCAGTCAGCAGTCAGGAGATGCACGAAGATGACAGAGCTCGACAAACTGGGAGAGCAGCTGCTCGACCCGGCCTTCATCAAGCTGGCGCAGCGGCAGTTCGCCAAAAGCCATCCCGGATTTCAGGAGCTCGGCATCGAGGTGGTGTCGATCGGTGAGGGGCGCGCCTCGATGCGGTTGCCCTATGACCCGAAGTTCATCGGTGACCGCAACAGCGGCTCGCTGCATGGCGGCATCATCACCACCTTGATGGACACCCTCTGTGGCCTCTGCGTGATGGCGACCCTGCGCACGCCGACGCCAATCGCCACCCTTGACCTGCGCATGGATTACCTGCGGCCGACCCGGCGAGGCCTCGACATCATTGCCGAGGCGGAGTGTTACAGCCGCACCAAGAGCGTCGCCTTCGTGCGCGGCTTCGCCCTGCAGGGCGACGAGCGTGAGCCGGTGGCCCACTGCAACGCCTCCTTCATGCTCAACACCAAGGGGGCGAACTTCCCGACCAGCAACTTCTCCAGCATCCACACCGATGCGGAGGCCGGCCATGGCTGACTCCTTTTCATTTCTGCTGGATCAGCACAGTGCCGATCAACTGATCAAGTCGATCCCCTATGCCGATTACCTCGGCATCCGCATCGAGCAGGACATCAACGGCCAGATCATCTATCGGCTGCCCTTTGCCGAAAAGCACATCGGCAATCCGATGATCCGGGCGATCCATGGCGGGGTGCTGGCCGGTTTCATGGAGTGTGCGGCCACGCTGGCGGTGATCGGCATCATCGCCCATGACCACCTGCCCAAGTGTGTCAACATGACGGTGGAGTATCTTAAGAGCACGCGTCCGCAGGACACCTTTGCCCGGGTCAGCATCAACAACCCGGGACGGCGGGTGGTGCATCTGACGGTCTCCTGCTGGCAGGAAGAGCGGCCGGTCAGTCAGGCCCATTTCCGTTTTCTGGCGACCTGAGGGCCTCATCAGAATTCATTTCGCTTTAATTTGTTTTTCCATTATTATGATTTAAAAGTATATTTTTAAAATTTACAGTTTCGACTTTACTCGATGCCGACACCGATCAGCAAAAAACCGACCCCAAGCCCGCAAAAGTCCGTCGGTGGCCGCGCCAAGAGGCCGTCCGGGCAGAGTGAAGTGGGTGAAGTGGATGGCGCATCCCGTACCGAGCTGATTGCCGCCCACTGGAGCAAGGGCGCACGCGAGCTGGGGGCCATCATGTTGGCCTGCGCGGCGCTCTACCTCGCCATTGCTCTGCTCAGCCACAACCAGAACGATCCGGGCTGGTCGCACACCGGCAACAGCAAAGAGGTGCTCAATGTTGCCGGTCTGGCCGGTGCGATGCTTGCCGACATCGCGCTGACCTTTCTGGGTTATCTGGCTGGCCTGTTGCCGATTCTGCTGGGAATCAAGGTGGTTTCGCTGGTCAGGCGTCCGGCACTGCAACCGCTGCGGCCGGCGCTGGTGGCGGTCAGGGCCGGCGGACTGCTGCTGACACTGCTGGCGGCGGCGCCGCTGGTGACCCTCTATGTCGCCGCGCCCAAGGCGGGCTGGACCGGCGGCAGCGGTGGCATTCTCGGCATGGCGATCGTCGAGGCAGCCCTGCCGATCTTCAGTGTCGTCGGCAGCACCCTGCTCTGGCTGATGCTGCTGGCGATCGGCATCACCCTGTTCAGTGGACTCTCCTGGTTCTGGCTGTTCGATCAGCTGGGGGCAGCTCTGATCAGATTGTCGACCGCGTTCGGCCGTGCGCTGGCCGCGCTGCCGGGCCGGTTGCGCCCGGCGCCCCGCGCGGCCACGGCAGCGGATTCGCTGAAAAATGACCCGCTGTTCGGCTCGCTCGATGAGCTGCCCGAGTTCACCTTGACGCCAAGATCCAAGGCCGAGAAACGGGCCAGAAAGCCGGTGCCACCGACTCCGACAGCTGTCAAAACCCAGTCTGCACCGCTCAACGCCGAGGTTTCCACGGTCGCCGACAATGTGGTGCAGATCAGCCAGGCGGCCGAGCGCAAGGCCAGAAAGAGTGCGGTGCTGGCCGATGTCGCCACGGCGGGCGATGAAGCGCTGCCGTCGCTGCAACTGCTCGACCCGCCCAGTGCGCAGCCGCTGACCTTCTATACGCCCGAATCGCTCGAGCGCACCTCGCGTCAGCTCGAAGAGAAGCTGCGTGACTTCGGCATCATTGTCGAGGTGGTCGGTGTCGAACCGGGCCCGGTGATCACCCGTTACGAGATCCAGCTGGCGCCCGGCATCAAGGCCAGCCGCATCACCAACCTGGCCCGGGATCTGGCCCGCTCATTGACAGTGATGAGCGTGCGCGTGGTCGAGGTGATCCCCGGCAAGGCGGTGGTCGGCATCGAGATTCCCAACGAAAAGCGCAAGGTGGTGCGGCTGCGCGAAGTGCTCGATACCTCCATCTACGCCGCCCTGGAATCACCGGTGGCGCTGGCGCTGGGCCATGACACCAGTGGTGTGCCGGTGGTGGTCGATCTGGCGCGGATGCCGCACCTGCTGGTGGCGGGCACCACCGGCTCCGGCAAGTCGGTCGGGGTCAACGCGATGCTGCTCAGCATGCTCTTCAAGGCCACGCCGCAGGAGCTGCGGATGATCATGATCGACCCGAAGATGCTGGAGCTGTCGATCTACAACGGCATTCCGCACCTGCTGGCGCCAGTGATCACCGACATGAGCGATGCCGCCAATGGCCTCACCTGGTGCGTGGCCGAGATGGAGCGACGCTATCGGCTGATGACCCAGCTCGGCGTGCGCAACCTGACCGGCTTCAACCAGAAGATCAGGGAGGCCGCCGCGGCCGGGCAACCGATCGCCGATCCGCTGTGGCAGCCCAACCCCACCGGACGGCTGTTCGACGAGGATCCGGAACAGCCGCCGGCGCTCCAGCCGCTGCCCTACATCGTGGTGGTCATCGATGAGTTCGCCGACATGATCATGATCGTCGGCAAGAAGGTCGAGCAGCTGATCGCCCGCATTGCCCAGAAGGCGCGGGCGGCCGGCATCCATCTGATTCTGGCCACCCAGCGGCCCTCGGTCGATGTGATCACCGGGCTGATCAAGGCCAACATCCCGACCCGCATCGCCTTTCAGGTCTCGTCGAAGATCGATTCGCGCACCATCATCGACCAGAGTGGCGCCGAACAGCTGCTGGGCCATGGTGACATGCTCTACCTGCCGGCCGGTACCAGCCTGCCGATGCGGGTCCATGGTGCTTTCGTTGCCGACGATGAAGTACACCGGGTGGTGGAAGAGTGGCGGCGGCGCGGCACGCCCGACTACCTTGACGAGATCATCAATGGCATTGCTGGCGGTGAGGGTGATGGCGGCGGCGAGGGGGAGCGCGAGGAGAGCGCCGAGCAGGATCCGCTCTACGACCAGGCGGTTGCCTTCGTCACCCGCAGTCGCAAGGCCTCGATCTCCGCCGTGCAGCGGCAGTTGCGCATCGGCTACAACCGTGCCGCCCGCATGATCGAAGCGATGGAGGAGGCCGGCGTGGTGAGCCGGGCCGACGTCAATCAGAACCGCAAAGTGTTGGCGCCACCGCCAGCTGGAGAGTGAAATGGAGATGTCGAGCGCAGGTTGGAGTGGTGCATGGCTGCGCTGTCTCTTCGGTTTGTGGATGTTGTGGCCGCTCTGCGCCAGCGCACAGGAGGTGGCCGATGAGCTCAGTCGACTTTTGCGTCGCAACCAGACCCTGAGCGCCGACTTCAACCAGGAGGTGACCGATGGCAAGGGGCGCCGGCTGCATGAGACCCATGGACACTTCTGGATCAAGCGGCCGCAACTGTTCCGCTGGGAGGTGGCCCCGCCCTATGCCCAGTTGATCGTCTGCGATGGCAAGACGCTCTGGCAATATGATCCTGAATTGAGCCAGGTGGTGATCAAACCCTTCGATGCCCGACTGGCGGAGACCCCGGCGCTGCTGCTCAGCGGGGACACGGCGCGAATCGTCGAGGGATTCCGCGTCACTGCCAGCGATGTGACGCTGGGATCACAATCGGGCCGCCGCTTCGAACTGACGCCCAAGGCCGCGGACAGCCTGGTGTCGCAGATCGAGCTGTTCTTTGCCGGCAACCAGCTCACCGGCATGACCCTGCGCGACAGCCTGGGGCAGAACACCCGGCTGCGCTTCTTCGCGCTCACCGTCAACGGCGTGATCGAAGCCGACAAGTTCAGCTTCGAGCCACCGGCCGGCGTTGACATCATCCGCGACCAATGAGCTGACAGCCGCCGTCGATCGGTGCAGGAGGCATTCATGTCCGAGATTCCAGCGCAGCGGGATCGGGGCTATGTACCGCTGGCCGAGCAGTTGCGGCCAGCAACGCTCGATGAAGTGATCGGCCAGAGTCACCTGCTTGCGCCGGGCAAACCGCTGCGGCTGCTGTTCGAGTCGGGCAAGCCGCACTCGATGATCCTGTGGGGACCGCCGGGTGTCGGCAAGACCACGCTGGCCCGGCTGATCGCCAGCGCCTTCGACTGTCAGTTCATCGCGCTGTCGGCAGTCTTTGCCGGCGTCAAAGAGATTCGTCAGGCCGTGGAGCAGGCGCGTGAGTCGCGGCAGCAGGAGGGGCGGCCGACGCTGCTCTTCATCGATGAGATCCACCGTTTCAACAAGGCACAGCAGGATGCGCTGCTGCCATTCATCGAGTCGGGCCTGCTCATCTTCATTGGTGCCACCACCGAGAATCCGTCGTTCGAGGTCAACGCGGCGCTGCTGTCGCGGGCCCAGGTCCATCCGCTCAAGCCGCTGACCAGCGATGAGCTGCGCCAGTTGCTGCAACGGGCATGGCAGCGGGCCCTGGCGCCGCTGCAATTCGATGAAGCCGCCAGCGAACGGCTGGTCGACAGTGCCGATGGCGACGCGCGCCGGCTGCTCAATCTGCTCGAGCAGATCAGCCATGCGGCAGCCGTGACCGGCCACGAACGGGTCGATGCCGCACTGGTCGAGGCGGCGCTGAGCACGGGACCACGGCGCTTCGACAAGGGCGGCGACCACTTCTACGACCAGATCTCGGCGCTGCACAAGTCGGTGCGCGGTTCCCATCCCGATGCCGCGCTCTACTGGCTGACCCGCATGCTCGATGGTGGCGCCGACCCCCACTATCTGGCCCGGCGCATCCTGCGCATGGCATGGGAGGACATTGGCCTGGCCGATCCGCGGGCGATCCAGATCGCCCGGGACGCCGCCGAAACCTACGCGCGACTCGGCTCGCCGGAAGGGGAGCTGGCACTGGCGCAGGCCGTGCTCTATCTGGCGCTGGCCCCCAAGAGCAATGCCGGCTATCTGGCCTACCAGCAGGCGGTGCGGTTCGTCGGTCAGGACCAGTCACGCCCGGTGCCGCTCCATCTGCGCAATGCCCCGACGCCGCTGATGAAGCAGCTCGGCCATGGCAAGGCCTACCGTTATGCGCATGACGAGCCCGATGCCTATGCAGCCGGAGAGTCCTACCTGCCCGAGGGCATGAGTGAACCGCAGTGGTACCGGCCGGTGTCGAGGGGGCTGGAGATCAAGCTGGCCGAGAAGCTGGCCTGGCTCCGGCAGAGAGACGCGGCACGGCGGGAGGAGCAGTGAGTGGTTTGGACCGGTGCCGTTGCGTGCGGGCTCAGCCGCCGCTGGCCATGGTCGGCAGCGAGGTGTGCGAGCGCTGCCAGTCGAGCAGTGCGTCGATCTCGCTGTCGATCTGTGCCATCAACCTTGGCAACTCTGCCGTGTGGCTCTGCTTGAGCGCGGCCTCGGCGGCGCGCAATGCCATCCTGAGTGCCGGCACCCCGCAGTAACAGCAGGCGCCGTGCAGCCGATGGACCGCTTCGAGCAGGGCGGTCAGGTCGCCCTGCGACAACAGCGCCGAGAAACGTTGCTGCTCGGCCGTCAGTGAATCGATCAACTGGTTCAGCAACCGTTCGGCCAGCTCTGGCTGATTGCCGGCCAGCCGGATGGCCTCTTCACGGTCGACCACCCCATTGGCGGGAGCGATCGGCAATGGCTGCTGGATCCAGCGCGACAACAATGCACGCAGCGCGCGCTCGTCGATGGGTTTGAGCAGGGCGTCGTCGATGCCGGCCTGGCTCAGGGCGTGGCGCTCCTCGTCGAGCAGGTGGGCCGAGACCACGATGATCGGCAGTCGCGGATCCTTGGCCAGCGGCAGCGTGCGCAGCTGCCGCGCGGTTTCGATGCCATCGATGCCCGGCATGCGCAGGTCGAGCAGCACCAGATCGAAGCGGGTATGGCTGACCAGTGCGATGGCTTCGGCGCCGCTGCTGGCGAGCTCCACCTCGGCGCCGAGCTGCTGCAGCAGCAGTTCGAGCAGACGCAGATTGGTCTCGTTGTCATCCACGGCCAGGATGCGCGGTGCTGCTGTCGCGGGTGGCTGGATGGGTTGACTGCCACGCAGTTGCAGCAGTGACTGGGCCAGTTTGCGGCTCTGTGCCGGCTTGTCGAGGATCAGCATGGCCGGGTCGTTGAACGGCAGGGCATCACCGCTGCGCAGTGCCTGACAGGAGAGCACCAGCAGCGGACCGGCATGGTGGCGGCGCACCTGGCTGCGCAGCGCGGCAATGGTGTCGGGGTGACAGGGCGGGGTGATGCCGAGCAGCACGGCGAACCAGTGCTGCTGCGTCAACGCGGCCATGAATGAGTCGGCCTGTTCATGCCGCTGTGGTTGCAGTCCGAGGGCTTCGAGCTGTGCGGCGATGGCCGTGCAACTGGCGGCGAGGGTGTCGAACAGCAGCACCGGTTCGCCGTTGAAAGGGAGCTGTGCGGCCTTGAAGCTGGTCGGCAAGCCATAGGTGACCGGCAGCGTGAACCAGAAGCAGCTTCCCTGCGCGGAGCTCTGCTCCAGGCCGATGGCCCCCTCCATCTGCTCGACCAGTTGCTTGGCGATGATCAGCCCGAGGCCAGCGCCGCCATGGGTCGGGCTCTGCTGCTGGAAAGCCTCGAAGATGCGCTGCTGCTGTTCGGGCTCGATGCCGATGCCGGTGTCGATCACCCGCACCCGCAGCAGTGCGCCCTGCGCATCCGACTGCTCGACCCGCACCTCGATCACCACACTGCCGGCCGGAGTGAACTTGATCGCATTGCCGACCAGGTTGGTCAGCACCTGTTTGAGCCGCAACGGGTCGCCGACCAGATGAACCGGCACATCGGCATGGATCAGCGGCACCAGTTCGAGCGGCTTGTCGAAGGTGTGGGTGGCCAGCAGCAGCAGCGTCTCTTCGATCAGCTCGCGCAGATTGAACGGCACGCGGTCCAGCACCAGCTTGTTGGCCTCGATCTTGGAGAAGTCGAGGATGTCGTTGATGATCGCCAGCAGGTCGCTGCTGGAGCGCTGGATCACCTGCAGGTAGTCGCGTTGTGCTTCGTTCAGCGGCGATTTGAGCAGCAGGTTGGCAAAGCCGATGATGCCGTTGAGCGGGGTGCGCAACTCATGGCTGGTGTCGGCCAGAAAGCGGGTCTTGGCCAGACTCGCCTTCTGCGATTCCCGCCGTGCCAGGTCGAGCTCGATGTTCTGGATCTCGACGGTCTCCAATGTCTGCCGCAGATCGCGGGTCGACTGCTCGATGGCCTGCTGGGTTTCGTCCCGCATCTGGGCGAGCCGTTCCCCCAGGTGCTCGACCTGCTGGTTGATCTGCAGGAATTCACGGGGTGCACGCCGGGAGAGCGGCTCGACCGGCTGTCCGGCAGCGAGCCGCTCGGCATTGACCATCAACTGTTGCAGCGGCCGCAACAGCCGGCGCGTCGTGACCAGCGTGATCAGCAGGCCGAGCAGCAGCGCCGCAACGGTGGTTGTCACCAGATAGAAGACCACCTGATACTGCGCCAGACGGGTCGGCAGCCGGCTGAACTCCAACACCAGCCAGCCGCTGGGCTGCTCGACATTGCCCAGCGGCAACGACAACCGCAGCAGGTCATCCTGCTGCTGCTGCTCCAGGTGGTTCGACAGCGTGAGCGGCAGGCCACTGCGGTCGGCACTCAGTGGCACGCCGGCCTGAATCCAGGGCTGGCGCTCGGCATTGAACAGATGCAGCGCGCGCAGATGGTCGTCGCTCAACGCATCGCCGGCCAACCGCTGCAACTGGGCCGGATCGGGTTGGCGCAGCAGCAGCTGATAGCGTCCGGCCAGCTCATGCAGCAGCGATTCGGCATGGCGCTGCAGATTCGTCTCCAGCTCATCGAAACGCTGTGCCAGTCCGAACAGCGCCAGCGCCACGCAGACGGTCAGGATCGGCGCGAGCACCAGGGTCAGCAGCAGTGCCTGGACAGTGACGGAGCGAGGTGGGCGGGGCGATGGGCGCATCTGTGTCGGTCACATTCTCTTACCGAGCGGTGGCAGGGAGTTTATCCTATGCGGCTGCGGGCGCGCAGTCGTTCACATTTTCAGTAAGGCAATCAGATGCAGCCAGAGATTCCCACCATCGAAAACCTGATTGGCAACACCCCGCTGATCCGTCTGCAGCGGCTGCCGGGCGCCAGCTCGAACCTGGTGCTGGCCAAGCTGGAGGGACAGAATCCGGCCGGTTCGGTGAAGGACCGGCCGGCGCTTGGCATGATCAACCGTGCCGAGGCGCGTGGCGAGATCCGCCCCGGTGACACGCTGATCGAGGCCACCAGCGGCAACACCGGCATCGCGCTGGCGATGGTGGCGGCGATCAAGGGCTACCGGATGGTGCTGATCATGCCGGACAACATGAGCGATGAGCGCAAGCAGTCGATGACCGCCTACGGTGCCGAGCTGATTCTGGTCAGTCGCGAGGCGGGCATGGAGGGCGCGCGCGACCTGGCCGAACAGATGGCCGCGGCCGGCGAAGGGGTGGTGCTCAACCAGTTTGCCAACCTCGACAACCCCGAAGCCCACTACTGTGGCACCGGGCCGGAGATCTGGCGGCAGACCGAAGGCCGCATCACCCATTTCGTCAGCGCCATGGGCACCACCGGCACCATCATGGGGGTGTCACGCTATCTGAAGGAGCGTGCCCCGGCGGTGCAGATCATTGGTCTGCAGCCGAGAGAAGGGGCCAGCATCCCCGGCATTCGCCGCTGGCCACCGGCCTATCTGCCGAAGATCTTCGACCGCCACCGCGTCGATCGGGTGATCGACATGGATGAGGAGAGCGCCCGCGACATGACTCGCCGCCTGGCACGCGAAGAGGGGCTCTGCTGTGGTGTCTCCTCCGGGGCCGCCGTGGCTGCCGCGCTGCAAATCAGTGCGGAGGTCGAGCATGCCGTGATCGTCACCATCATCTGTGACCGGGGCGACCGCTACCTGTCGACCGGTCTGTTCGGCTGACTGCCGCCGGAATACGCGACCAGACCGAAACTTCCGCCACCACGCGACCGCACACTGCATGACCCGCCGTTCCAACACCAGGGCCGCGCCCGAACTGCTCGAACTGACGATCGACTCGCTGAGCCATGAGGGGCGTGGCATTGCCCGCCACCATGGCAAGCTGCTGTTCGTCGACAACGGCCTGCCGGGCGAGCGGGTGCGGGCACGCATCCTGGCCCGCCATGCCCGCTACAACGAGGCCGTGGCCGAGGCCATCGTCGAGGCGGCGGCGGAGCGGCGTGAGCCACCCTGCCCGCACACATTGCGCTGCGGCGGATGCAGTTTGCAGCACGTTGATCCAGCGGCGCAGATCAGCTGGAAACAGCAGGTGCTGGCAGAGCAGTTGCACCATTTCGGCGGTCTGGCGCCACAGCAGTGGCTGCCGCCGCTCAGCGGTCCGACACTCGGCTACCGGCGGCGGGCGCGGCTGAGTGCCCGCTTCGTCCACAAGCGCGGCACGCTGATGCTCGGCTTTCGTGAGCGCAACAGCCATTTCGTCACCGAGATCGAACATTGCCAGGTGCTCGATCCCCGCATCGACCGGCAGTTGCCGGCGCTGACGATGCTGCTCGGGCAACTCGAGGCCCGCACCATCATTCCCCAGGTCGAGGTCTCCTGTGGCGATGACCGGGTCGCGCTGGTGCTGCGCCATCTGCAACCGCTCGGCGCGGCGGATCTCGAGGCGTTGACGCACCATGCCCGCGAGCAGGAGGTCGATCTCTATCTGCAACCGGGGGGTGTCGAGCAGCTGATCAAGCTCTGGCCGCAGGATGGAGCGCCGTGGCTCGAGTATGCGCTGCCTGACTTTGCGCTGACGCTGCGCTTTCATCCCCTGGATTTCATCCAGGTCAACCCCACCATCAACCGCGCGATGGTCGATCAGGCGCTGGCACTGCTGCAACCGACCCGCGATGATCGACTGCTCGACCTCTTCTGTGGCCTGGGCAACTTCACCCTGCCGCTGGCACGGCGGGCCGGCAGTGTCGTCGGTGTCGAGGGCAGCGCCACGCTGGTCGAGCGCGGCGAGCAGAATGCGCGGTTGAACGGACTCGACAACGTCCAGTTCCATGCGGCCAACCTCGATGATCCGGCCTGGACGCAGGCGCCATGGGCCCGGCAGACGTTCACCCAGGCACTGCTCGATCCGCCGCGCTCGGGGGCCGAGGCCGTGGTGAGTCAGATCGGCCGACTGCGGGTCGAGCGGCTACTCTATGTCTCCTGCAATCCGGCCACGCTGGCGCGCGATGCCGGCATCCTGAAGCAGCAGGGTTATCGATTGACCCATGCCGGCGTGATGGATATGTTCCCCCACACCCGTCATGTCGAGTCGATGGCACTGTTCGTGCCTGGCTGAGCCGACGCGGCACAAGAGAGTCGAACAAAGACCCATTCGTCAGCGGAAGAAGATGCCCATTCATCATGGTTAAAGTGCGAGACGACCACCCGGTCACGGCTGAAGGCGAGATCGATCTGCAATCCTGGTACAGCGGCCTCGAGCAGTTCGTGCCGCAGCTTGCCCGTGAGCCGGTGATGCGGGCGGCGCGCCGGGTGCAGCAGATCGAGCAGCTCGACCCTTCGCCACCGGAGTACCGTGCCCACAACTATGACTGCCTGCAGATGGGGCTGGAGATGGCACGGCTGGTTGCTGAGATGCATCTGGATCAGGATTCGATCATCGCCGCCATCCTCTACCGTGCCGTGCGTCGCGACAAGCTGCCGATCGCCCAACTGGAACAGGAGTTTGGCGACAAGATCGGCAAGCTGGTCAGAGGGGTGCAGAGCATGGCGGCCATCAGCGCCGCGGCCACCAGCAACGACACCGTCTTTGGCAAGAATCAGGACCAGGTCAGGAATGTCCGTGCCATGCTGGTGGCGGTCATCGATGATGTGCGGGTGCTGCTGCTGAAGCTGGCCGAACGCACCTGCGCCATTCGTGCTGTCAAGGGGTTCGATGCGGCGCGCCAGCAACGGCTGGCCCGCGAGGTGTTCGACCTCTATGTGCCGATGGCGCACCGCCTCGGGGTCGGGCACATCGAATGGGAGCTGGAGGATCTGTCGTTCCGCTACCTCGAACCCGAAGCCTACCAGTCGATCGCCCGTCTGCTCGACGAGCGGCGGCGCGACCGCGACGACTACATCCAGCTGGTCACCGAACAGCTCCGGCAAGAGATGCACAACGCCGGCGTGGCCGCGCAGATCTACGGCCGTTCGAAACACATCTACAGCATCTGGCGCAAGATGCAGAAGAAGGGGCTCGACTTCTCGCAGATCTTCGACGTGCGCGCAGTGCGGATACTGGTGCCGACGGTGCGCGACTGCTACACCACCCTCGGGGTGGTGCACAGCCTGTGGAAGCACATCCCCAACGAGTTCGACGACTACATCGCCAACCCCAAGGAGAATGGCTACCGCTCGCTGCACACCGCGGTCATCGGGCCGCAGGGACGGGTGGTCGAGGTGCAGATTCGCACCGAAGAGATGCACGAAGAGGCGGAGTACGGCGTCTGCGCCCACTGGCTGTACAAGGATCCGGGCAAGGCACGCAAGTCGAAGGACTACGAAGAGAAGATCGCCTGGCTGCAACAGGCCCTCGAATGGCACGAGGAGATGGGCGGGCTCGGCAACATCGCCGAGCACCTGCGCAGTTACGAGCGGCAGGAGCGCATCTACGTCTTCACCCCCGACGACCATGTGGTCAGCCTGCCGCACAACGCGACGCCGGTCGATTTTGCCTACCACGTCCATACCGAGGTGGGGAACAGTTGCCGGGGCGCCAAGGTCAACGGTCGCATCGTGCCGCTGAACCATCCGTTGCAGACCGGCGACCGGGTGGAGATCCTGCGCGGGCCGCACAGCCGGCCCAGCCGCGACTGGCTCAACTCCAGCCTGCAGTACATCCGCACCGCGCGCGCGCGCGCCAAGGTGCAGCAGTGGTTCCGCCAGCAGAACCGCGAGCAGAACATCCTCGATGGCCGCAACTTGCTCGAAAAGGAGTTCCAGCGGCTGGCGATCACTGGCATCGAGCCGCAGCAACTGGCCGATGAGGTCAATCTCAAGAGCATCGACGACGTCCATGCCGACCTCGGTTTGGGCCGGTTGCGGCTGAGTCAACTGCTCAACGCTGCGCAGCGGATCGAAAACCGCACTGCGCAGCGGGCGCAGATGGAGCTGCTGCCCACGACACTGGCCCGTGCCGCGCGCAGCGAGGCGACGCTGGCCAAGGATGCAGTGGCGATTCAGGGTGTCGGCAACCTGCTGACCCAGTTTGCCAGCTGCTGCAAGCCGGTGCCGGGCGATGCCATCACCGGCTTCATCACCCGCGGACGGGGCGTCAGCATTCACCGTGCCGACTGCAACAACATCCTGCAGCTCGAGGACAATGAGCCGGGACGCATCATCGCGGTGGACTGGAGTGGTCGCACTGCGCAGATCTATCCGGTCGACATCCTGATCGAAGCCTATGACCGCTCCGGGCTGCTGCGCGACATCACCACCGTGCTGGCGCGTGATTCGATCAACGTCATCGCGGTCAACACGCTGTCGCACAAGGAGAGCGGCACCGCCACCATGCGGCTGACCATCGAGGTGACCAGCTTCGATGAGCTGGGCAAGGTGCTGGCGCGCATCAATCAGCTCTCCAACGTCATCGAGGCGCGTCGCTTCACGGCCCCGGCCTGACCTTCCGCTCGGCCGCGTGACAGCGGTCGAGCGGATTTCTCCGCATCTTCCCGCCGACTGCCCTCATCCTGGCGTCACCGCGCCGCCTCGCTCTACGCAATCCGACGTATTCAGAACGGCCCTGGCGGCTTGCTAGTCTCGCGCCATGACAAATCTCGCTGACCAGCGATTTTGTCATCGACAGCAAATCGCCAACTCGAGGAGGCCGCTGCATGAAAACGCTTGTGAAGCTGGATTTGGATAAAAAGCCCTGGGAGCAGGATGGTCAGATCCACAACCGCTGGCACTGTGACCTGCCAATGATCGCCATGGTCAAGCCGGGTGATGAGTTCCGTGTCGAGTGCATGGACTGGACCGGCGGGCAGATTGGCAACAACGACAGCGCCAACGACATTCGCGATGTCGATCTGCTGCAGGTCCACTACCTGAGCGGACCCATTGGTGTCGAAGGGGCCGAGCCGGGAGATCTGATGGTGGTCGACATCCTCGATGTGGGGACCTTCGACCATTCGCAGTGGGGGTTCAATGCACTGTTCTCCAGGCAGAACGGCGGCGGGTTTCTCACCGACCACTTTCCCGAGGCGCGCAAGTCGATCTGGGATTTCCACGGCATCTACACCACCTCGCGCCATGTGCCCAATGTGAAGTTCGCCGGCATCATGCATCCGGGTCTGATCGGCTGTCTGCCCTCGCGGGCGTTGCTGGAGAACTGGAACAGACGCGAGGCCGCGCTGATCGCCACCGATCCGAACCGGGTGCCGGCGCTCGCCCTGCCGCCCGATGCGCAGGCCGCGGTGATGGGACGGATGCAGGGCGATGCCGCCAAGAGTGCTGCCGGCGAAGCAGCGCGCACCGTGCCTCCGCGTGACCATGGCGGCAACTGCGACATCAAGAATCTGACCAAGGGATCGCGGGTCTACTTTCCGGTCTACGTGAAGGATGGTGGCCTGTCGATGGGTGATCTGCACTTCTCCCAGGGCGATGGCGAGATCACCTTCTGTGGCGCGATCGAGATGGCGGGCTATCTCGACATCAAGGTGAGCCTGATCAAGGAGGGGGTGAAAAAGTACGGGATCAAGAATCCGCTGTTCCAGCCCAGTCCGCTGACCCCGGCTTACCGCGATTACCTCATCTTCGAGGGCATCTCGGTCGACGAGCACAACACCCAGCACTACCTCGACGTCACGGTCGCCTATCGGCAGGCCTGCCTGAATGCCATCGAGTACCTGAAGAAGTTCGGCTACAGCGGTGCCCAGGCGCTGTCGATTCTCGGCACGGCGCCGGTGGAGGGGCACATCAGCGGGGTGGTGGACATCCCCAACGCCTGCGCCACGCTGTGGCTGCCGACCGAGATCTTCGATTTCGATCTCAAGCCCAATGCCGATGGCCCGCAGAAGAGGGTGCTGCCCGGCATCGACATGGCCGTTGCGTCCTGAGGAGGGTGAGGCCATGCCGATCTACGAATACCGCTGCGAACAGTGTGGACCCTTTACCGCACTGCGCAGGTTGAGCGAGTTCGAACAGCCAGCCCACTGCGACGGCTGCGGCGCCCTGAGCGCGCGCATTCCATCGCTGCCGCGTCTGGCACTGGTGGGCCACGCCGTCCGGGTCGCCCATGAACGCAACGAGAGATCAGTCCATGAGCCGGCGCAGCTGCGGCGATCCGGCTGCGGTTGCAGTGGTGTGCACCACTGCCAATCGACGCGGGGCAAACCGGCTGCGGCCACCACCGTGCAGGGTGGCACGCCATTGCAGGGCCAGACCCGCAAGACGGCACGACCCTGGATGCTCGGACATTGAGTCTTGAGTGACGTGAACGATGAAACTTTTCCAATGCTCCACACGAGGATGAAGTCGATGAAAAAACTCAATCGAGGTCGATGGGTCGAGGGTGCGGCGACAGTAACCAGGAGTCTGCTCGCCGCCGGGGTGCTGATCGGATCGGCGCTGGCGTCCGCTCCGCCGACCGCGCAGGTCAACACCACTGGCCTTGCGGTGACCGACAGCAGCGTCAAGGTCGGCATTCTGCATTCGGCGACCGGCACCATGGCCATCAGTGAGACCGGTTCGATCCAGGCCGAGAAGCTGGCGATCGCGCAGATCAACGCCATGGGCGGCGTGCTCGGCCGCAAGATCGAGGTGATTCAGGAAGATGGCGCCAGTGACTGGCCGACCTTCGCCGAAAAGTCGAAGAAGCTGCTGGTCAATGACAAGGTGGCGGCCGTGTTCGGCTGCTGGACTTCGGCATCGCGCAAGGCGGCGCTGCCGGTGTTCGAGAAGGAGAATGGCCTGCTGTTCTATCCGACTTTCTATGAAGGTCTGGAGCAGTCGAAGAATGTCTTCTACACCGGCCAGGAGGCCACCCAGCAGATTCTGGCCGGCCTCGACTGGATCGCGAAGGAGAAGGGTGCCAAGAGCTTCTACCTGATCGGTTCGGACTACATCTGGCCGCGCACCTCGATGAAGATCGCCCGCAAGCACATCGAGCAGAAGCTGGGTGGCAAGGTGGTGGGCGAGGAGTACATCGCGCTGGGAGACACCCAGTTCGGCTCGGTGATCAACAAGATCAAGCTGAAGAAGCCGGATGTCATCTATGCCGCGGTGGTCGGTGGCAGCAATGTCGCCTGGTTCAAGCAGTTGAACGCGGCGGGCCTGAACTCCGGCAAACAGACCATGCTCACCATCTCGGTCACCGAGGATGAAGTGCTTGGCATCGGCGGTGAGAACCTCGCGGGTTTCTATTCGGCGATGAAGTACTTTCAGAGCCTGAAGAACCCCAACAATGAGCAGTTCGTTGCCGAATTCAAGAAGATGTGGGGTCCGAACTCGGTGATCGGCGATGTCACCCAGGCCGCCTATCTCGGTCCATGGCTGTGGAAGGCCGCGGTCGAGCGTGCCGGCAGTTTCGATGTCGACAAGGCGGCGGCGGCCTTGCCCGGCTACGAGATGACCACGGCGCCCGAGGGCTATGTGAAGGTGGAGTCCAACCACCACCTCTCCAGCAAGCTGCGCATCGGGCAGTGGCGTGCGGATGGCCAGGCCGATGTGGTCTACGAATCCGACCTGATCGCGCCCGATCCCTTCCCCAAGGGCTATCAATAGAGCCGTTCCGGGTTCACGGCGCCACTGCTGCTGCCGTGAACCCGGATTGCCGCGTGATTCAGGCGCCATTGGTGACTGCGTGATCGAGAGATGCAGGCGACAGCCGACCAGGCAACTCGATCGATTCGACCGCCGCGTCCTGCCGTCGGCCGGATGCGCATCAAAGGGCAGGGTGCACCCATCCGGAGGTTCGACCATGTTTGAGTATTCGATGGCCGAAATCGGCAACATCGTGGTGATGCAGGGTTTTTCCGGTCTCAGTCTGTTCAGCGTGCTGCTGCTGATGGCGCTGGGTCTGGCGATCATCTTTGGCCAGATGGGCGTGATCAACATGGCGCATGGCGAGTTCATGGCGCTGGGGGCCTACACCACGGTGCTCTTTTCCCGCTTCGCCGTCAGCCATGAACTGGTGAGCCACTACTTCGTCTTTGCGATCGCCGCGGCCTTCGTGGTCGCCTTCGTGGTGGGTTACCTGATCGAGTATGGAATGATCCGGCACCTCTACAAGCGGCCGCTCGACACCCTGCTCGCCACCTGGGGGCTCAGTCTGGTGATGCAGCAGTGCTTCCGTTCCGGTTTTGGCGCCAAGGAGGTGAGTGCCACCCTGCCGGAGTGGCTGCTCGGATCGTTCAAGCCGACCCCCGACATCGACATTCCGATCAACGGAGTCTTCGTCATGGTGCTGGCACTGGTGGTCACCGTGGGTGTCGGTCTGTTCATGTTTCGCTCACGCTGGGGGCTGCGGATGCGGGCCACGGTGCAGAACCGGGTCATGGCGGATGCCGTGGGCATCAACACCCGCAAGGTCGATCGGGTCACCTTCGCGCTGGGTTGCGGCATTGCCGGCGTGGCGGGTGCTGCCTTCACCACCATCGCCTCGACCGGGCCGACCACTGGCTCGCTCTACATCGTCGACAGCTTCATGGTGGTGGTGTTCGGCGGCGCCGCCAGTCTGCTCGGCACCATCACTTCGGCGTTCGGCATTGCCCAGGCGCAGTCGATCCTGCAGTTCTTCATGACCAGTTCGATGGGCAAGGTGGCCACCCTGATGGTCATCGTCGGCATTCTGATGTTGCGCCCGGAAGGGCTGTTTGCATCCAAGCTGCGCAAATAGGAGGAATCGGATCATGACATCATATTTCAGTCGATTGCTCGGTGGCCGAGAGGGGGCCATTGGCCTGGCCCTGCTGGCGGCGCTGCTGCTGATGGTGCTGCCGCTGTCACTCGATCTGTTTCGTCTTGGCCTGGTCGGCAAGTACATCACCTATGCCTTTGTCGCGGTCAGCCTGGTGCTGCTGTGGGGCAATGGCGGCATTCTCAGTCTGGGGCAGGGGGTGTTCTTCGGGCTGGGCGGCTACTGCATGGCGATGTTCCTGAAGCTGGAGGCGTCCGACCCGGTCAGCACTGCGATTCAGAGCACGCCGGGCATCCCCGACTTCATGGACTGGAACCAGTTGACCGCGCTGCCCTGGTTCTGGGAGCCGTTCAAGAGTCTGTCGTTCACGATCGTGGCGATTCTGCTGGTGCCGACGCTGTTCGCCTTTGTGATCGGCTTCGCCATGTTCAAGCGCCGGGTGGGGGGGGTCTACTTCGCCATCATCACCCAGGCGGTGGCGCTGATCCTCAGCATTCTGATCGTCGGCCAGCAGGGTTACACCGGCGGCGTCAATGGCATCACCGATCTGAAGACCCTGCATGGCTGGGACATCCGGACCGACAGTGCCAAGTACATCCTCTATTACGTCAGCGCACTGCTGCTGCTCGGCTGCATCCTGCTGTCGCGCGGCATTCTCGGCAGCAAGTTCGGCATGCTGCTGCTGGCGATGCGCGACAAGGAGGAGCGGGTGCGCTTTTCGGGCTATGACGTCTCCGATTTCAAGATCTTCATCTTCTGTGTCTCGGCGATGATCTCGGCCATCGGTGGCGCAATGTTCACGCTGCAGGTCGGATTCATGTCGCCCTCGTTCGTCGGCATCGTGCCTTCGATCGAGATGGTGATCTTCGCCGCCGTGGGTGGCCGCATGTCGTTGATCGGCGCGGTCTACGGCACGCTGCTGGTGAACTTCGGCAAGACCATGTTCTCGGAGACCTATCCCGAGCTCTGGCTGTTCCTGATGGGTGGGCTGTTCATCGCGGTGGTGATGTTCTTTCCCAACGGACTGGCGGGCATCTATCAGAAATATGCCAAAAGAAGCGGCCTGTTGCGGCGGATGATGCAGCCGGCGACGAACGGCTCCTGCGCAAGAATTTCGAGCGAATCGAAAAAAATGGGGGCAAGGACATGAGCAATACCGACTTTGTGCTGGCGGTCGAGGATCTGACGGTCTCCTTCGATGGCTTCAAGGCTGTCGACGCGCTGACGATGTATGTCGACAAGAACGAGCTGCGGGTGGTGATCGGTCCCAACGGCGCCGGCAAGACCACGCTGCTCGACCTGATCTGCGGCAAGACCCGGTCGACCTCGGGATCGATCAAGTTCAACAACCAGGAGCTGACCAAGCTGTCGGAGCATGAGATCG
The DNA here is from genome assembly GCA_024234215.1 of Pseudomonadales bacterium. Classification (NCBI taxonomy): domain Bacteria; kingdom Pseudomonadati; phylum Pseudomonadota; class Gammaproteobacteria; order Pseudomonadales; species Pseudomonadales bacterium. Next base: position 77,329 of record JACKOQ010000003.1, on the reverse strand, counting down.
TCCGGTCCGGTGTCGGACGCAAATTCCAGACGCCATCGATCTACGAAAACCTGACGGTCTACCAGAACCTCGAGGTCTCCTTTCCCCAGGGGCGCACGGTGTTCGGCAGTCTGTTCTTCAGACGCAGTGCCGAGGTGGCCAGGCGGGTGCGCAGTGTGGCGGAGGAGATCTTTCTGGATGAGCAACTGGAGATGGAGGCGGCCCTGCTGAGCCATGGCCAGAAGCAGTGGCTGGAGATCGGCATGCTGTTGATGCAGGAGCCGGAGCTGCTGATGCTCGACGAGCCGGTGGCCGGCATGAGCGCCAAGGAGCGGGACCAGACTGCCGATCTGCTCAAGCGCATCTGCCGGAACCGTTCGGTGATCGTCATCGAACATGACATGGAGTTCGTCGAGAGAATCGCCCACAAGGTGACGGTGCTGCATCAGGGCCGGATTCTCGCCGAAGGCACGATGGAGAAGGTGCAGGCCGACGACAGGGTGATCGAGGTCTATCTCGGCCACTGAGGCGCGATATGTCGATGGGTTTCAGCATTCAATTCAGGAGCGTCACATGTTCGAAGTCGAAAACCTTGAGGTCAGCTACGGTCAGAGTCGTGTCATCCACGGCATCAGTTTCAGGGCGGAAAAAAACGAAACCCTCGCCATCATGGGCCGCAACGGCATGGGCAAGACCACGCTGTTCAAGTCGCTGATGGGCATTCTGCCCAGCTCCAGCAGCAAGGCAGTGGTCGATGGCGAGAATCTGCAGGGCATCGAGAGCCATCAACGTGTTGCCCGGGGGCTGGCCTATGTGCCGCAGGGTCGGATGATCTTTCCGGGGCTGACCGTCGAAGAGAACATCCAGACCGGTCTGGAGAAATCGAACAGCCGCCGGATTCCCGATGAGATCTTCGCGCTGTTTCCGGTGCTGTTCGACATGCGTCATCGCAAGGGGGGCAACCTCTCCGGCGGACAGCAGCAGCAACTGGCGATTGCCCGGGCATTGGTCACCGAACCCAAGGTTTTGCTGCTGGATGAACCAACCGAGGGCATTCAGCCGTCGATCATCAAGGAGATCGCCAGGGTGCTCAACGAGATTCGCCGGCTGCGCGAGATCACCATCATCGTTTCCGAGCAGGTGTTGAGCTTCACGCTGGAGGTCGCCGATCGCATCATCGTCATCGACAAGGGCCGCTTCATCCATGAAGACCGGCGCGATCAGGTCGATGCCGCCCGAATCAAGGGCTATCTCTCGGTCTGACTGGAGTGACGAATGTCGTCGATTGAGCTGCGCCAGCGTGACCTGCTGCATGGTTTGCGCATGAATCTTGCCTGAGCCGTGCAGGCAACGGATGAATGGGCAGCGATGTCGAGCAGTATCAATCCGATTCTTGAGGCAGAGGGTACGCAGGCGCCACTGCGCATCGTCAAGATCCGCCGTGATTACAACACCTGGGTCGCCAACGAGACGCTGGAAGATTATGCCCTGCGCTTCACACCGCATGCATTTCGCAAGTGGTCGATCTTTCGCGTCTCCAACACCGCCTTCGGCGCGATTTCGTTTCTGGTGCTCGAAGCCATCGGCGGCACCCTGGTGCTCAACTACGGCTTCACCAACACCCTGTGGGCCACGCTGGCGGTCAGCCTGATCATCTTTCTGACCGCTCTGCCGATCGGTCACTACGCGGCCCGTTACGGGCTGGACATGGATCTGCTGACCCGTGGCGCCGGTTTTGGCTACATCGGCTCGACGATCTCCTCGTTCGTCTATGCCTCCTTCACCTTCATTCTGTTCGCGCTCGAAGCCGCCATCATGGCCTACGCGCTCGAACTCGGTTTTGGACTGCCGCTTCAGCTCGGCTACCTGCTCTGCGCACTGGTGATCGTGCCACTGGTCGCCTTTGGCGTGACCTTCATCAGCCGTGTGCAGATGATCACCCAGCCGATCTGGCTGTTGCTGATGGTGCTGCCGTTCATCTTCATTCTCTATCGCCAACCCGAGGTCGTTGGCGATTTCATGAAATTCTCCGGCAGGCTGGGGGAGGGGCGTGAATTTGACCCGCAACTGTTTGGTGCGGCGATGGCGCTCGGCATGGCACTGATTCCGCAGATCGGTGAGCAGGTCGATTTTCTGCGGTTCATGCCAGAGCGAACCCGTGAGAATCGCTGGCGCTGGCACCTTGGTGTGCTGATGGCCGGACCCGGGTGGATACTCCCGGGCATGGCCAAGATGCTGGCCGGTGCGCTGCTGGCCTATATGGCGCTGCTGGCGGGTCGATCGGCCGAGGAGGCGGTCAATCCCAACCAGATGTACCTGATCGCCTTTGGCCAGATGTTTTCGAATCCCGATCTGGTGCTGGCGGTGACGGTTTTTTTCGTCGTGCTGTCGCAGATCAAGATTAACATGACCAATGCCTATGCCGGTTCGCTGGCCTGGTCGAACTTCTTTGCCCGCCTGACCCACAGTCATCCGGGACGGGTGGTCTGGCTGCTGTTCAATATCGTGATCGCCATCATGCTGATGGAGCTGAATGTGTTTCAGGCGCTCGAACAGGTGCTTGGACTCTATTCGAATGTGGCGATTTCGTGGATCACCGCCGTGGTGGCCGATCTGGTCATCAACAAGCCACTGCGGTTGAGTCCGCCGGGCATCGAATTCCGTCGTGCCTACCTGTTCGACATCAATCCGGTCGGTGTCGGCGCGATGCTGATTGCCTCCACGCTGTCGGTGCTGGCATTTCTGGGCCTGTTCGGCCTGGAGGTTCAGCCATTCTCCTCATTCATCGCACTGATCACGGCGCTGCTTGCCGCCCCGCTGCTCGCCTGGTTGACGCAAGGGCGCTATTACATCGCCCGTGAACCGGTCCGCTACGGTGCAGCGGCGCCGACCCGGCAGTGCGTGCTGTGCGAGAAGAGTTACGAAGTCGAGGACATGGCGCATTGCCCTGCCTATCAGGGGGCGATCTGCTCGCTCTGCTGTTGCCTGGATGCGCGCTGCAATGACCTCTGCAAGCCCGATGCGCGCATTGGTCGACAGTGGGAAGCAGCGATGCAGCGGCTGCTGCCCAAGTCGCTGTGGCGCTATCTCAACAGCAGCATGGGGCACTATCTGCTGCTGATGGGCATCACCCTGTCACTGTTGGCGGCCCTGTTCGGATTGATCTATCTGCATGAGTCACTGAGTCTGGCGGGCGCGGCCGAGGAGATTCTGCCCCGGCTCGGGCTGGGTTATCTCAAGGCCTTTGCCGCGCTGGTGCTGGCCAGCGGCATCATCGTCTGGTGGCTGGTGCTGACCTCACAAAGCCGCACCGTCGCCCAGCAGGAGTCGAACCGGCAGACCAGTCTGTTGCAGCGCGAAATCATGCTGCACCGTCAGACCGACGCCGAGTTGCAGCAGGCACGCTGGGTGGCCGAACAGGCCAATCAGGCCAAGAGCCGCTACATCACCGGCATCAGCCATGAGCTGCGCACACCACTCAACAGCATTCTGGGTTATGCCCAGCTGCTCGACAACGATGTGACGCTCCACGACAGCACACAGCAGGCGATCCGGGTCATCCGGCGCAGCGGTGAACATCTGCTGTCGCTGATCGAGGGCACCCTGGACATCGCACGCATCGAGGCCGGAAAACTCACCTTCGACATCAAACCTTTGAAGTTTCCGGAATTCATCCGCCAGATCGTCAGCATGTTCGAATTGCAGGCCCGCAACAAAGGGCTGACCTTCGACCATCAGATTTCCGGTGAGTTGCCGGCCGTGGTCAGAGCAGACCACAAGCGGCTCAGCCAGATTCTGATCAATATCCTCGGCAATGCCGTCAAGTTCACCCAGCAGGGCGGCGTGAGCTTCCGCGTTCGCCATGCGCGGGAGATGGTCCAGTTCGAGATCGAGGACAGTGGTCCGGGCATTCCCCCCGATGAACTGGAGCAGGTCTTCGAACCCTTTCTGCGCGGCAGCGCCGCCCATGGCATTGGCGGCACCGGACTGGGACTGACGATCAGCAAGCTGCTGACCGAATTGATGGGTGGTGAACTGCGGGTCGACAGCAGACCGAATCGGGGCACCACCTTTGGCATCCGGCTGTTCCTGCCGCAAGTCAGACAGACCCAGGAGCTGGAGTCGGTTGTCATGGCCAGGCGAACGGGCTATCAGGGCGCCCGGCGCCGGGTGCTGGTGGTCGACAACGAACCGGTCGATCGCAGACTGCTGAGCGACATCCTGCAACCTCTGGGTTTCGTGGTGGCCGAAGCAGCGACTGGCCATGATTGCCTGCGGATTCTTCCCCGGTTCAACCCCGACCTGGTGCTGATGGACCTGGCCATGCCGGCCATGGATGGCTGGGAGACCAGTTACCTGATCCGCAAGATGCATCGATCCGATCTGCACATCGGCATCGTTTCGGCCAATGCCTTCGACAAGGGCATGGAGAACATGGCTGGCATCACTGCGGCCGACTTCATTTTCAAGCCGGTCAATGTGCAGGAGTTGCTGGGATGGATCGGCGAACGCCTCGGCCTGCAGTGGATCACCGAGGGCGAACCGCCCGGAACGGTCGTCGAAACGAGCGGATTGACTCACGACGCGGTGGTTCCTGCCCAGGAGCAGCTCGATGAGCTGCTGGCTCTGGTCAGGATCGGCCATCTGCGTGGCATCACCCGCAAGCTCGACGAGCTCATGGCGGCCGACGACCGCCATGACAGCTTTGTCAGATGCTGCAAGGAGATGGTGCAGCAGTTCCAGTTGGAAGCGCTGAAGCACTTCATCAAAAAGAGACTGGCGGGTGAGTGAGTCGATGATCATGCGAAATGCCAACACGGTTCTGATCGTCGATGACGTGCCGGACAACCTTGCCGTGCTGCACGATGCGCTCGATGAGTCCGGTTTTACCGTGCTGGTGGCGGTCAATGGCGAGAGCGCACTCAGCAGCGCGGTGGAAGCCCAGCCGGACATCATTCTGCTCGATGCGCTGATGCCGAGCATGGATGGTTTCGAGGTCTGTCGACGACTGAAAGCCGATCTGCGCACCCAGCACATTCCGGTGATCTTCATGACGGGGCTGACCGAATCCGAACATGTGGTCAACGGCTTTGTTGCAGGGGGTGTCGACTATGTCACCAAGCCGATACGCATCAGCGAAGTGCTGGCGCGCATTGCCACCCATTTGCACACCGCGCACTCCATTCAACAGATGCGCGGGGTGCTGGATGCGTTCGGTCAGGCGGCCATCGCCGTGTTGCCGCACTCAGGCAGGATCATCTGGCAGACACCGCTGGCCAGAATTCTGTTGCACAAATATTTGGGTGTTTCGAGCGATGAGTGCTCGGCCACGCCTCCCGAACCGCTGCTGAAATGGTTGATGAAGCTGTCGAGACGAGGGTCGCTCAAGTGTGGGATGGATTCCACACCACAACCTTTGACCATCGTGCAACCCTGTGGGCGGCTGCGCTTCATTCCGACCGACCTGAGCAGCGACGAACAGTGGACCCTCCTGCTGCGCGAAGAGTCGGACGTGGTGCAGATCGACGCGCTGATCGCGCGTTTCCACCTGACCCGTCGGGAGTCCGAAGTGCTCTGCTGGGTCATCAAGGGCAAGACCGATCGGGATATAGGCCAGATTCTGGGAACCAGTCACAGAACGGTCAACAAACATCTGGAGCATCTCTTCATCAAATTGGGGGTCGAGACACGCACTGCCGCAGCCGCCGTCGCGGTGCAGGGACTGCATGGCGTGGGCCGCTGACGGGACGAATTTCTGCAATGGTGGAAATCGGGGCTTCGTCGGTTTTGTGCCCCGCATCACGTCTGCTTTGCATGGAGCGCTCTATACTTTGTCCATTCAGGCAATTATTACAGGGAGTTTGTGGTGATCGCGCTGCGACTGAAACAGTTTCTGGATGAGCAGGCCGTTTCCTATCGGCTGATCGAGCAGCCGCAGGGCCGTTCGATGGAAGAGGTGGCCAGGCTGGCCCTGATCGACCCGGTGCTGGTGGCACGGGCCGAGCTGTTTTTCGATGGCACGACCCTGTTGATGGTGGTCTCTCCGCTGACTTATCAGATCGACATGCAGCGACTCGACCGGCTGGTCGGACGTCCGTTGACTGCACTGTCACCGCGCAATTCCGAACGGTTCTTTCCTGACTGCGAACCGGGATGCTATCCGGCGCTGGGTGCCAGCTATGGCCTGCCCGTGGTCATGGATGCCTTTCTGGCGCGGTTTCCCAAGGTGTACATCGCCACGGGCCACCATACGGGTCTGATCGAACTCGAAGGGGATCAGTTTCGTCGGCTGCATGGTGCGGTGCTGGAAGGAGATTTCACCCTCAAGCCGGCGCGTGTGGCGCCGGAGCCGACGGAGAGTGAAGCGGCTCCGATCGATCATGAGCGACTCAAGCGCAAGATCGAACGCAGCGGACGGTTGCCAGCCATGCCGGATCTGGCACTGCGCATCCTGCAACTGGTGCGCGACCCGGAGTTCTCCACCGCCGAACTGGGGCGGCTGGTCGCTCAGGATCCCGCCATCTCCGCCCAGGTGATGAAGACCGCCTCTGCTTCGGCCTATGCCTATCAGGGCAAGATCAACAGCATCGATGTCGCCATCGTGCGGGTGTTGGGCTACCGGATGGTGACCCACATTGCGGTCGGCATGGCGGTCTCCAGAAGTTTTCGCATTCCCGAGGAGGGGCCGCTCGGGCTGAAAAGATTCTGGCTGCGGGCGATCTTCTGCGCCACCGCCTGTCAGATGATTGCACAACGATTGCCGAAGACGCTGGGTGTCGACGCCGGGCTGGCCTACCTCACGGGGCTGCTGCATCAGTTCGGCCTGCTGATGCTGGGCCATCTGTTTCTGCCTGAGCTGCGCATGCTTGGCAAACTGGCCGAAGTCTCGCCCGAGGAGCCGCTCCATCAGTTGGAACGGCGCATTCTCAGTGAAGGGCTGGGTGCCGACGCGCTGCGGCTTGGCCATGCCCGTCTGGGCGCATGGATGCTGCAAATGTGGAACATGCCCGCCGAACTGCAGGCGGTGGTCGCCCACTACGAAGCGCGTGACTATGCCGGCGAACATGCGCTCTACCATGCAACCCTGCTGCTGGCTACCGACATGTTTTCCGCGCATCTGCTGGGGCACGAGCAGCTCGGCCCGGCATCGACCGCGCCGCTGGCACGGCTCGGTCTTTCGTCGCAGCAGATCAACGACATCCACAGCTCGATGCTCGATCAGATCACGCTGATCGAAGAGCTCGGCGCGGCCCTCGCCGCCTGAATTCAGGGTGATTCAGCGCCTGTTTCAAGCAATCGCCTGACGGGTGCATAGGAGCGCCGATGGATCGGCGTGGGGCCCAACCGCTGCAGGGCGGCTAGATGGGCAGCGGTGGGATAACCCTTGTGCCGCGCCAGGCCATAACCTGGATAGTACTGATCGAGCTGGCGCATCTCGCGGTCACGCGTCACCTTGGCCAGAATCGAGGCCGCCATGATCGCCGGAATCAGACGATCTCCCTGAACGACTGCTTCACCTTGGCAACAGAGCTGCCCGGGCAGCCGGTTGCCATCGATCAGCGCCAGTGTCGGTGCGGGATCGAGCAGTGCCACCGCCCGCGCCAGACCGATCATGCGGGCGTGAAGGATGTTGTGACGATCAATCTCCTCGACCGTGACCCGTGCCACCGCGAAGGCGATGGCATGGCGCCCGATCTGTTCGGCGAGCTGTTCGCGACGCTGTTCGCTCAGTCGCTTGGAGTCATCGAGACCGGACAGTGGCTGGTCGGGGTCGAGAATCACCGCAGCGGCAAACAGGTCGCCACACAGCGGTCCGGCACCGGCTTCATCGGCGCCGGCGATCCGGGCGGCCGCATGGCCCTGCAGCAGCGTTTCGAGTCTCGATGGCGGTTGGGGCATCAGGGCGTTGCGCTGGCCTTGGCGAGGGCGGCCTCGATCGATGCCACGTTCTGTGGCCCCAGCAATTGAATGGTCTGACGGCGGTCGGGCGAGATCAGATAGGTGACCGGCAGCACGGTCGGACGCTGGTAGCCGAACTGCTGGATCGGGTCGGTGCGCAGCACGCGGAATTCGATGCCGATCGCCTGCGCCTGTTTACGCAGTTCGTCATCGGCGAGCTGGTCAAAGTTGACGGCGAAGAGCGCCAACTGGTCGCTGCGCTCTTTGGCCAACTGGTTCAGCTGAGGCATCTCTTCGCGGCAGGGCGCACACCAGCTTGCCCAGTAGTTGATCAGCAGCCACTGGCTTGCGTGATCGCTGAAACGGCCGCTGCGGCCGTTGGCGTCGACAAAATCGGGCTGCATACCGCAGCCGACGAGCAGAAGTGCGGTCAGCAGCAGAAGGCGGAGAGGCCAGCAAAGCCGCTGACGAGTGACTATAGTTGAATGACCCAATGCCTTTCGCATCCTCTTCAGACCGCCCATGAACCACATCACCCAAGCAAGCCCCACTGCCGCGCTGCAACTGACTGTTCCGCTGCTGATCTGGGGCAGCCATGATAACACGCTCGATCTGACCCAACTGATGCGCCAGCTCGATGATCCGGCCGGGCGTCAGCCAGAGCGGCTGATGAGTGATGTCTTCGATCTGGTCAGACGGTCCAACCGCATCCCGATGGAAGATCAAAGCCGTGCATTGTTGCTCGACTGCGCTGGCCGTTGTCAGCAGTTTCTGCTGGTGCAGTACCGCGCAGCCAGACGGCAGATTGGTATGGCCGCAAGCAGCAATGATGGGCAGTCCGAGCGGTTGCTGCGGCTGACTGAAGAGCTTGGTTTTGGCTACAAGCGGTTGCTGCTGTCACAGATCGAAACCTTCGCGCCGGTTGAACAGCAGGCAGTGACATTGCGCGGTGCGATCACCGCGCTGAGTCAGCAGTTTCTGCTCTGCCTCGATCTGCGCCGCGCTCGCTCCAAGAGCCTGTGGGGGGAGTTCCACCGACTGTTTCACCATGCCGAGCGGATCAAGGTCGAGAACCGTCAGTTCAGGGAGGTCGACGGTGCTGCGGGCACCAATCTGCATGGCCTTTACCTGCGCACTGTGCTGACCTTCGCCGCTGATCCCTATGCGCTGCCGGCAAATGAGCACTGGCTGCTGCAATCCTATCTGGCCCGCTGGTGCAGCCTGGTGCGCCTGGATCCTGCCATGCAGCCCCCTTCATTCAGTCAGTCCAGCCGGATGGCGGTCGATCTGCGCGGGCTGGAGATCGGCCCGCTGCTCGAGCAGGTGCAGCAGCACCGTTTTCAGCTCGCTGCCGGCGAACAGTCCGTGCAGGCGCTCGGTTTCGAGGCACAGGTTTCGACCGATCAGGCGCTGCGGCTACTCGACCACCTGCTCGAGCGCTGGACACAGAAACGGCAACGTGGCGCCGAACGGCATGCCTGCCAGACGACGGTGACGCTGACAGTTGGCTTCATGTCGATCTATCGCTGTCTGCGTGGGAGTGTGACCGGTCAGCAAGAGACTTCGACGCAGTTGCAGTTCGATGCGGTCATGGAGAATGAAAGCGACGGCGGGGCCGCATTGCGGTTGCCAACCGACTACCGGGGTACCCTGCCGGCAGTCGGCGAGCTGGTGCTGCTGGCCAAGCGCGACGGCTTTGACCCGGTGCGGCCGATGCTGGGCTGGGTGCGCTGGCAGCAACGCAGTCCGCGTGGCGAGATCAGTTTTGGCATGGAGTATCTGCACAGCACGACCCAGCCAGTCGAGCTCGATCAGTTCGATGGCAGCACACTCTCGGCCTCGCAGCGTCCGGCGCTGCTGCTGGTGCGGGCACCCGGAGAGTCACTGCCATTCAGCCTGATCGCCCAGCCGCACATCTACCGCTCTGATCGCACCGTGCGACTGGCTTTTGTGCAGCGGATCGAGACGCAGCAGGCGGTGGCCGGACGGATGATCGCCCGCAGCGGCAGTTGTGACCACTTTCAGCTGGAGGGTGATCTCGATGTCGATTCAACCTTGCCGGACGAGGTGATCGAGATTGATTACGATCCCTTTCCGTTCAACCTCGGTTCCCTCTCCTGAATGGCGTGTCAGCCAGCCAGCGAGTGCTTGAGGATGTTGTCGACCAGCCCTTCGAGCTGCTTGATGGTGTTGGCTTCCTTGACCAGGTGACAGAACGGACGGTACTTGCCGATGACTGAATCGCCCGTGTTCCAGCTTATCTGAGGTTCCGGGTTGAGCCAGATCACCCGCTTGGCGCGCTGATAGATCAGTTTCATCACATCCAGGCGCGGTTCGCCATAGTTGTTGCGGGCATCTCCCAGAATGATCACGGTGCTGCGGTGGTCGATGTTGCGCAGATTGTCGGAGTTTTCGATGCGGTTCTGCTTCAGGTCGCGCAGCATCTGACCATAGTCGGTCGAGCCGCCGCCGGCCTCCTTGAGCGCCAGTTCGATGGCCTGCTCGACCGGATGCTCCTTGAAGATGTCGTTGACATCGACCAGATGGCTCGAGAAGGCAAAACTGTCGATCTGCATCAGCACGTCGTTCAGGCTGTAGAGAAACAGCAGCAGAAAGCGCGCATAGGCGCTCACCGACCCGGAGACATCGCAGATGCAGACGATGCGCGGCCGTTCGAGGTTCTTGGTCTTCCAGTAGGTTTCGAACATCACCCCGTCGTAGGCCACGTTGCGGCGCATGGTCTTGCGAAAATCGAGCACCCCGCGCTGGGTCTGCTTGCGCTTCTTGGCATGGGTGTCGCTCAGCTTCTTCGCCAACCGGCGAACGATCTCGTGCATGCGGTGAAAGTCGCGCCGTTCGATGTTCGACAGCCGGGTGTTCATCAGGAACTCTTCGCGCAGCCGCTTGCTGGTGCCGCTGCCGTAGAGTGAAAGTTGCTGCTCGACGAAGCTGCGCACCTCTTCGAGCAGCAGTTTGCGCACCTGACGCAGCAGCGCGGCCTGCGCCTTGCCGCGCGGACAGGTGGTGTTGGCCAGCTCGGCGATCTCTTGGTTGATCTCCTGCATCCCCATCTCCTTGAGGATCTTCTGGGTGTAGATCCCCTTCTGGGTGAAGAGCCAGATGTCGGTGACGCCCACCGAGCGGGCAGCACGCTTCATCTCATTGGCAAGGGCGACCCGGTTGCGCTCCATCACCATCTTCACCAGTTCGGACTTGCCCTCGTAGTGGCTGGCAACCTGCTCTTCGGCGGATTGGCCAGGGGGTTGGCTTTCGTTCGCCGGCGCCTTGGCGGGGCTGGCGGAACTGGCGGACTCCTCACCCTGCTGAAAGCTGTTGAAGGTGAAGAACTCATCGAAGCAGTCGTTGAAACGGGCCTTCTCATCGACGCTCTTGGCCAGGGTGACCGAGAGCGCCAGCTTCAGGATTTCGCGGTCGTCAAAGCCGATCAGCTCGGCCGTGCGACTGGCCTCGATGCTTTCAGCCGCCGAGATGGTGATGTCGTGGCTGCGAACGGCCTTGAAGAAATCCTGAAGCATCTGTTGCACGGCTTATCCTCCGGTCTTGGCCATGGGTTGCTCGCTGTCGGCGATCAGTGCATCGAGCTGCTCGTTGACCGCTTCGATGTCATCCTGGAACTTGAGAATGGTGTTGAGCGTCTCCTGAACCAGCTTGGGTTCGAGCGATTCGGCATGCATCAGCACCAGCACCCGTGCCCAGTCGATGGTCTCGCTGATCGAGGGCAGCTTCTTCAGATCGAGCGCCCGCACCTGGTGAACAAAGCTGACCAAGTGCTCACGCAGCCGCTCGGAGAGGCCCGGGACCCGGCTTTCGAGAATCCGCCGCTCCAGCTCGGGTTCGGGGTAGGGGATGCTCAGGTGCAGGCAGCGCCGCTTCAGTGCATCGCTCATCTCCCGGTTGTTGTTGCTGGTCAGAAAGACGATCGGCTTGACGCGGGCCTCGATGGTGCCGATCTCGGGGATCGACACTTGGAAGTCGGAGAGCACTTCGAGCAGAAAGGCCTCGAATTCATGGTCGGACTTGTCGATCTCATCCACCAGCAGCACGCAGCCGCGCTCTTCGTGCAGCGCTTTGAACAGCGGTCGCGGTTCGAGAAACTCCTCGGAGAAGAACAGGTCGTCCTGTTGGCGCAGCTTGCCCATCGCCTCGGCCAGCGAGTGGGTGGTGCCGAGCAGTTCATTCAACTTGTCCTTCAGCAATTGCGTGTAGAGCAGTTGCTTGCCGTACTTCCACTCATAGAGTGCCTTGGACTCATCCAGCCCCTCATAGCACTGCAGGCGGATCAGCGGCACATCGAGGATCGACGCAGTGGTTTTGGCCAGCTCGGTCTTGCCGACGCCAGCGGGGCCTTCGACCAGAATCGGTTTGTGCAGATTGAAGGCGATGTAGATGGCGGTGGCGATCTCGCGGTTGCAGATGTAGCCCGCGTTGGAAAATTCACGCTCGATTTCGGCAACCGAGGTGAAGCGTTGGTCGTGCAGCTCTTTCATGAAACATCCTGTGGTTGAGGAAAGTGGCCGCAACCAGCCACCAGCAAAGTTTTTGATTGTCACCGATCCGCTTCGGTCATGGCAATGTCAAATTTGCTTTGCGTAAAGCCTGACTCTCAAACGGCGCAAGGGTCGCCTCGGGCAAGACTATTTGGTAGGCTCGGCCTGCCTGACAACAGCGATAAAAACAGGCTGATCGAGGATGCCCCCCGCGGGTGTGGCATCACACTTCCGGAAGTTGCCGGGCCGTGCTGCATGGTTCGGCAGGGAGGTGCATCATCCATCAGGGAGTGAACATGATGACTTTGCACAACTTCTGGCATTGGGCCGAGCAGACTCCTGCGCGCACCGCAGTCATCGGGCCAGACGGTCGACAACTCACCTTTGCCGAACTCGATGCCCGCGTCAACCAGCTCTCTCATGGGTTGCGGGCACTGGGTTACCGCCGTGGCGATGCGGTGGCGGTGGTGATTCCCAATGGCATCGAATGGCTGGAGATCTTTCTTGCCACGCTTCAGAGCGGACTCTACATGGTGGCGCTCAACCACCATCTGGTCGGTGCCGAACTCGCTTACATCATCGACAACTGCGATGCGCGTGCCCTGATCGGGCATCGCCGTTATGGCGAGGCGCTTGCGGCTGCCGTCGAGTCGCTCGATTTCGATCCGGCGCAGCGATTCGGCATCGGTGGGTTGCCGGGCTTTCACGACTATGAAAGCCTGTTGGCAGGGCAGCCCATCACGCCACCGGCCGAACGGACCTCTGGCGCGCTGATGCTCTACACCTCGGGCACCACCGGCAAACCCAAGGGGGTCCGGCGCAAATTGCCCGAAGAGTCGCCTGAAGAGGTGGCCTTCAAGTCATCCTTTCTCTGCCTGCTGTTCAATGGCAGCGTCGGCAGCGGTTCTCATCTGGTGCAGGGACCGCTCTACCACTCCGGACCGAGTGGCTTCGGCATGGCGGCGCTGCAGGCCGGACAGAGTCTGGTCATCATGGACAAATGGACGGCCGAAGCGGTGTTGGCGCTGATCGACCGTCACCGCATCACCGCCACCCACCTGGTGCCCACCCACTTCGAACGGTTGCTCGATCTGCCCGAAGCGGTGCGGGCGCGTTATGACCTCTCCTGTCTGACCCATGTGGTTCATGCGGCGGCACCCTGTCCGGTGGGCAGCAAGCAGCGGATGATCGACTGGTGGGGACCGGTCATCCACGAACTCTATGGCGCAACCGAAGGGGGTGGCACCTCCTGCTCCTCGCAGGAGTGGCTGCAGCGGCCAGGCACGGTTGGCAAGGCCTGGCCCGTGTCGCAGGTGAAGATTCTCGATGAGTCCGGCTGCGAGCTGCCGGCGGGTACACCGGGTCTGATCTACATGAGTACAGCCATTGCCCAGTTCGAGTACCACAAGGACAGCGAAAAGACGCAGCGCAGTCGCCGTGGAGAACTTTTCACCACCGGTGACATTGGCTATCTGGATGAGGAGGGCTACCTCTTTCTTTGCGATCGTCAATCCGACATGGTGATCTCCGGCGGGGTCAATATCTATCCAGCTGAGATCGAAGGCGCGCTGCTGCAGCACCCCAAGGTGCGCGATGTCGCTGTTTTTGGCGTGCCTGATCCGCAATGGGGCGAAGCGATCAAGGCGGTGATCGAATTGAGCGACGGGGCCGAACCGGGCGAGCGGCTCACCGATGAGTTGAAACAGTTTCTTGAAGGGCGTCTGGCCCGTTACAAATGGCCGAAGTCATTCGATTATGTGAGCACACTGCCGCGCACCGAAACCGGCAAATTGATGAAGCGCACACTGCGTGAACCCTATTGGGCCGGTCTCGAGCGCAAGGTGTAACCGCAGCGTGCGCGCCATTCATTGATGAGGAGTGCATCATGGAAAACGCCGAATTCATCCCGCTGGCGCTGGCTGGCGTTTCCTTTGTCGCTGCACATCTGCTGCCATCGAGTCTGGCGCTGCGCCCGCATCTTGTGCGGATATTGGGCGAGAACGGCTATCTTGCCGCCTACACACTGTTTGCGCTCGCCACCTTCGGCTGGCTCTGCCATGCCTACGTGCAGGCGCCGCACACGGTGATGCTGTGGAATCCCGGCGTTTTGCGGTTCTTGCCGCTGCTGTTGATGCCGGTCGCGTTGTGGTTCATCGTCTGCGGTGTCAGCGGTCCCAACCCCAGCAGCGTCAGGCAGGAGCAGAAGCTTGCCGAGGCCGAAGTGGCCAGCGGCATGTTGCGCATCACCCGCCATCCGGTGCAGTGGGGCATCGCCCTGTTCGCTCTCGGCCACCTGCTGGCCAATGCAGACCTTGCCGCGCTGCTCTTCTTTGGTGCCTTGCTGTTGCTGGCCACGCTGGGCATGTACCATATCGATCAACGCAAGGCGGCCACCCTGGGCGAGCCTTGGCAGCGGTTTGTCGCAGTGACCTCCCTGCTCCCATTGGGTGCGGTTCTGGCCGGGCGCAACCGTTTTGTGATCAGTGAGTTGGGTGGATGGCGGCTGCTGTTTGCCGGAGCACTCTATCTGATCCTGCTTCTCGCCCACCCTTGGGTGATCGGGGTTTCACCTTTTTAGCCCAAACCGGGAACAGTCGAGGAGACTGAAGGTCGAAGGCCTGTCGAGCGTCCATCCAGCGATGCGCAAGTCTCCGCAACAGGGCTGATCGGGCCGCTGCACCGCGCTCTTCGCATCGCATCTCATCCCCAGCGAGCAGCAACAGTCATGAATGCATCTCTCAGTCGATTTTCTGCCTTTTTTTCACGGGAATTGGCAGGAGCTCTGCTGATCCTCTTCACCCTGTTTCTGCAGGGCTGTGGTGCCGGCTACACCGCAGTCAAAAAGCGCGATCTGGTGACGCAGACCAAGATGAGTGACTCCATCTTTCTCGATCCGGTCGCACCCGAAAAACGGGTGGTGTTTGTCGAGATTCGCAACACCACCGATCAGCAGTTGCAGGTCGAGCAAGCGGTACGGCAACGGCTGAGCGCACGGGGTTATCGCCTGACCGACAATCCGGATGAAGCCACCTTCCTGTTGCAGGCCAACATCCTGCAGGTGGGGCGTTCCGACCTGCGCGGTTCGTCCGACGCCATCTCCTCCGGCTTCGGCGGTGCGGTGGCCGGTGCGGTATTGGCCAGCGCCACCGGCAGCAGCAACCGTGAAGCGGCAGGTGTTGGCGTGCTGGCTGGAGCAGCCAGTGTTCTGAGTGATGCGATGGTCGATGACGTGCTTTACACCATCGTCACCGATCTGCAGATTCGCCAGCGGTTGGCAGCAGGAGAGCAGGTTTCGCAGCAGCAGTCGACCACGCTGAAGCAGGGCACCAGCACCGAGCTGAAGGAGTCCGTGACCCCCGCGCCCACCCAGTGGAAGAGCTATCGTACACGCATCGTCAGCAGCGCCAACCAGGCAAACCTGAAGCTTGAGACCGCGTTGCCGGCGCTCGAGGCCGGACTGGTTCAGGCACTGGGCGGGCTCTTTTGATGAGACTCCAGATGCGGCCGTGCAAAGACGAGTCGCGCAGGAGCAGGTGTCTGCACACTTGCGGTTCGCTCTTGAAATGGTGTGTACGCGGGACCATATTCTTGTGAGCGGTCATCGATTGTGAGAGACTCAAAAAAAGCTGTCATCCGGGCGGGCAGGCCGTTCGGAGCGGCCTGATGGGTGCTGCTGATTGAACTCGCGTGCCGACCCACGCCGGACACCGTCCGGGAGTTCGACTGCCACGGTTTCCTTGCTCCATGCCATAGGCCCGGATGTCCATCGCGAAAGTGGCGGAACTGGTAGACGCGCTGGATTTAGGTTCCAGTGTCGTAAGACGTGAGAGTTCGAGTCTCTCCTTTCGCACCAAAAAATCTTTGCTACGATTCAATCTGTCACATGAGGTTTAGGTATGCAGGTTTCTGTTGAGGCTGTTTCTGTTCTGGGACGTCGACTCACCATTGATGTTCCGGTCGAGCGCATCGAGACTGAAGTCAGTGCTCGTCTGCTCAAGGCAGCCAGAACCATGCGTCTTGACGGCTTTCGGCCTGGCAAAGTACCGCTCAAACTGGTTCGCGAACGCATTGGTGAAGGGGTCCGTTCCGAAGTGCTGGGCGACGTGATCAACGACAGCCTGAACAAGGCGATCGTCGATCAGAACCTAATTCCGGCCGGGCGTCCGATGGTTGAGGCGATCGATACAGAGCAGCCGCAAGACCTGCGGTTTGTCGCGACCTTCGAGATCTACCCAACCGTTGATCTTGCCGATTTTTCAGTGCTGAATGTCCAGCGCCTCAGCGCAGAGGTGACCGAGGCCGACGTGGACAAGATGATAGAGACCATCCGCAAGAGCAATGCGGACTGGACTTCCGTCCAGCGTGCTGCGGCCAATGGTGACCAGTTGACAGTCGATTTCGAGGGTTTTGTCGATGGCGAACCGCTGGAGGGGGGCAGCGCCAGCGGTGCCAAGATCGTTCTGGGGTCACAGCGGATGATTCCCGGTTTCGAGGATGGGCTGATCGGCGCCGAAGTCGGTGCAGAGCGAACCCTTGACCTCAAGTTTCCCGAGCCCTACCACAACGCGGCCGTGGCTGGAAAGGATGCAAGGTTCAAGGTCAAGGTGCAGGAGATCGAAGAGCAGACGCTGCCAGAAATCGGCAAGGCGCTGTTCGAACGGGTCGAATTTGATGGCGACAGTGTTGAAGCGTTCCGGGCCGAAGTGCGCAGCAACATGGAGCGCGAAATGAACGCTGCGCTGCGCAGAATCACCAAACAGCGAGTGATGAAAGCACTCGAAGAGGCGCACTCATTCGACTTGCCAGGCGCCTTGGTCGGCAGCGAAATCCAGCAAATGCGGCATCAGTTGCTGGAGCAAATGGGTCATCGGCATGGGCACGACTGCGACCATGACCATGAAAGCGATTTCCCCAGCGAAATTTTTGCCGAACGCGCCCAGCAGCGGGTCAAAAGAGGGCTGATTCTGGCCGAAATCATCAAGGGCGTGCCGATCAAGAGTGATCCAAGCCGGGTGCGACTGTTTGTAGAGGAGCTGGCTTCCAGCTATCGGGAGCCAGAGCGGGTGGTTGAGTGGTACTATCAGAACCCGGAGATGATTTCATCGATCGAAGCCTTGGTTCTTGAAGATCAGGCAATCGACCATGTGTTGGCGAACACGCAGGTGTCCGATGAAGCGACAACCTACGAAGCAATCATTCGAGAGGCGTCCGAAGCCGCGAATGGCTAAAGCGCTACATGCGGTGGCCACAACGGGTAAGTGTGAGCCGCCGATATCCTGGCAATGATCACGGTTTTGCAAAGTTGAGAAACAGAAGATGATTGAAAATGTTGGCTTGGTCCCGATGGTAGTCGAGCAATCCGCGCGCGGCGAGCGGGCCTATGACATCTACTCCAGGTTGCTCAAGGAGAGGGTGATTTTTCTGGTGGGTCCCGTCGAGGACCACATGGCCAATCTCATCGTGGCGCAGTTGCTGTTTCTCGAATCAGAAAATCCGGACAAGGACATTCACCTCTACATCAACTCTCCGGGTGGATCGGTGACGGCCGGACTCTCCATCTATGACACCATGCAGTTCATCAAGCCCGATGTCAGCACCATGTGCATAGGGCAGGCTGCAAGCATGGGTGCATTGCTGCTGTCGGGCGGTGCGGAAGGAAAGCGCTACTGCCTGCCACATTCGCGCATGATGATCCATCAACCCTTGGGCGGATTCCAGGGGCAGGCTTCCGACATTGAAATCCATGCGCGCGAAATTCTTCTGGTACGAGACCGGTTGAACAAGATTCTTGCAAGGCATACCAAACAGGACCTGGAAACCATTGCAAGAGATACGGACAGAGACAATTTCATGAGCGCGATCGAAGCGGTCAGTTACGGACTCATCGACCAGGTTCTTGAGCACCGGGTCGATTCATTGAAATCAGAAAAATGAGTTTGCAAGCCAGCCATTGCATGGCGAGCAAAGAATGGATTTATATCGGCCGATTTTTTTGAGCTAGGATATACCCATGGTTGATGAGCGCAACGGCAGGGGCGATGAGGGCGGCAAGCTGCTTTATTGCTCTTTTTGCGGGAAGAGCCAGCATGAAGTTCGAAAACTGATTGCTGGACCTTCAGTTTTTATCTGCGATGAGTGCGTCGATCTTTGCAACGATATCATTCGTGAAGAGATCGAGGAGAGCAGCAATGAGTCCAGCGCTGAAAAGCTTCCAACTCCAAGAGACATCAAAAAGACCCTGGACGAATATGTAATTGGTCAGTCTTTGGCAAAGAAAATCCTTTCGGTCGCGGTCTACAATCATTACAAGCGGCTTGGCCACAACCCAAAGGGGAAAGACGATGTTGAGCTCGCAAAAAGCAATATTTTGCTGATGGGGCCAACTGGAAGCGGGAAAACGCTTCTTGCTGAGACATTGGCGCGTCTGTTGAATGTTCCATTCACGATTGCCGATGCAACGACCCTGACCGAAGCAGGTTATGTTGGAGAAGATGTAGAGAACATCATTCAGAAGCTCCTGCAAAAATGTGACTATGATGTCGAGCGGGCTCAGCGAGGCATCGTATACATCGACGAAATCGACAAAATCTCGCGAAAATCGGACAATCCATCGATTACGCGCGATGTCTCCGGTGAAGGCGTTCAGCAGGCATTGCTCAAGCTGATAGAAGGAACAGTGGCTTCGGTACCACCGCAAGGTGGGCGTAAGCATCCGCAGCAGGAATTCCTCCAGGTTGATACATCGAATATCCTGTTCATCTGCGGGGGTGCATTTTCCGGGCTCGACAAAGTCATTCGTGATCGCTCAGAGAAGAGTGGAATCGGGTTTTCAGCATCGGTAAAGAGCAAGGAAGACAAGAAAAATGTTGGAGAAACCCTCAAGAAGGTCGAGCCGGACGATCTGGTCAAGTATGGCTTGATTCCTGAGTTTGTCGGACGATTGCCGATCATTGCAACGCTCGAAGAGCTCGATGAAGCTGCCCTGATCAAGATTCTTACTGAGCCGAGAAATGCCTTGACCAAGCAGTATGCAAAACTTTTTGACATGGAGCATGTTGAACTGGACTTCCGCGAAGATGCGCTTAGAGCCGTGGCCAAAAAGGCCATGGAACGCAAGACAGGCGCAAGAGGATTGAGATCGATCCTTGAATCCATCCTGCTGGAGACCATGTATAATCTGCCGTCAATGAAAGGTGTCAAAAAAGTGGTCATCGATGAGAATGTTGTCGTTGATGAGTCCGAACCAATATTGCTTTATGAAAATCTGGAACAACAGCGTGCTGCTCCAGATCAGTAAGGGATGAATAGAGAAAAAGTGGGGACGGATGTCCCCCTTTTTTTGTTATAAAGGTCAAAAAAAGATCTGTGGTTTAATTGAGCTTGATGATTGACTGTGGGGATAGATAGATGAAATCCGACCAGGAAGATACTTTGATTCCAGTGCTGCCTTTGCGCGATGTGGTGGTCTATCCGGGAATGGTTATTCCGCTGTTTGTCGGAAGGGCGCGTTCAATCAAGGCGCTGGAGGCGGCAGCTGCTTCAGAAGACAAAAAAATTCTTCTGGTTGCGCAGAGAAACCCATCGATCGATGAGCCAGAGGAAGATGATGTTTATCGATTCGGAACAGTATCGACAGTACTGCAATCGATAAAACTCCCTGATGGAACGATGAAAGTTCTTGTTGAAGGGGAGCAGCGAAGCGAAATAAAAAGCTTCATGAAGGCTGTTGACTTTTTTTCCGCGGTCTCTTCCCAGCGCTATCCGAAAGAGATCTCTCCGCGGACTGAAGAGCTATTTCGGAAATCGCTCTTGGAGCAGTTTGATCGCTACGCACAGGTGAACAAAAAAATCCCCGCGGAGGTGACAAGTTCGTTGGCGGATATTTCGGAAGTCGGGCGTTTGTCTGACGCTATTGCCGCACATATTTCTCTGGAGCTCAATCAGAAACAGGAACTTCTTGAGCTGGTTGAATTGAGCGAAAGGATAGAACAGTTGATGGCGATCATGGAGGCAGAAATTGATCTCCAGAAGATCGACAAAAAGATAAAAACACGCGTCAAGCAGCAGATGGAGAAAAGCCAAAGAGAGTATTATCTCAATGAACAGATGAAAGCCATCCAGAAAGAGATGGGAGAGCTCGAGAATTCCGTCAGCGAGATCGAGCAGTTGGAGAAGAGAGTCTCCGCTGCAAAAATGCCTGCTTATGCGCGAGAAAAGGTTAAAAGCGAGCTGAATAAACTCAGATCGATGTCACCGATGTCGGCAGAGGCATCGGTTGTTCGTGGTTATATCGACTGGATGATAAACATTCCATGGAGCAAAAGAAGCAAGGTTACAAATGATCTGGGTGCTGCGCGTAACGTCCTGGATCACGACCATTATGGCCTCGACGAAGTCAAGCGGCGGATCCTGGAGTTTTTGGCAGTGCAAAAGCGCGTCCGCTCATTAAAAGGGCCGGTACTCTGCCTTGTTGGTCCGCCAGGCGTCGGAAAGACTTCGCTAGGAGAATCGATTGCACGAGCCACAAATCGTAAATTCGTGCGAATGGCATTGGGTGGAGTCAGAGATGAAGCAGAAATACGAGGTCATCGCCGTACCTATGTCGGCTCCATGCCGGGAAAACTATTGCAAAAGATGGTGAAGGCTGGCGTTAAGAACCCGCTCTTTATGCTGGATGAAATTGACAAGATGGGAATGGACTATCGCGGCGACCCTGCCTCGGCTCTGCTTGAGGTTCTTGACCCGGAGCAAAATCACCTTTTCAATGATCATTATATCGAAGTCGATTATGATCTTTCTGAAGTGATGTTCATATGTACCTCTAACAGCATGAATATTCCGCCGGCATTGCTGGATAGAATGGAGATTATTCAGCTTCCGGGTTACACAGAAGAAGAGAAAATCAGCATTGCTGAGCGCCATCTGTTGCCGAAACAGATGAAGGCGAGTGGGCTCAAAGCGAATGAATTGACGATTACAACGGCAGGATTAAAGGAGATCATTCGCCACTATACGCGTGAAGCGGGCGTAAGGAGCCTTGAGCGGCAGATCGCGAAAATTTGTCGCAAGGTCATTTATGAGAGTGCAATTTCAACAGAGAAGAGAGATCCAACCAAGCTTGATGCTGACGGCGTGGAGCATTTTCTTGGGGTGCAAAAATTCCGTTTTGGTCGAGCTGAAGAAAAGGATCAAATTGGCCAAGTGAGCGGTCTGGCCTGGACCCAAGTGGGTGGAGAAATTCTGACCATTGAAGCTGCGTCTGTTCCTGGGAAGGGAAAACAGCTCTATACAGGCTCTTTGGGCGATGTCATGCAAGAGTCGATACAGGCTGCTTTCACCGTTGTCAGAAGCAGAGCCAAGGCATTTGGAATTTCCGAAGATTTCTACGAAAAGTGCGATGTGCATATCCACGTTCCGGAAGGGGCAACACCCAAAGATGGTCCCAGTGCGGGAATAGGGATGTGTGTGGCGCTGGTTTCAGTTTTGACAACCATTCCGGTTCGCGCGGATGTGGCGATGACGGGTGAGATCACCTTGCGAGGACAGGTGCTTGCCATTGGAGGGCTCAAGGAAAAACTCCTGGCTGCGCACAGAGCTGGGATCCGTACAGTTATCATACCTTTTGACAATCAGAAGGACTTGAAAGAAATTCCGGATAATATCAAGTCCGAGTTGGAGGTCAGGCCGGTACGGTGGATCGATGAAGTTTTGCAAATTGCATTGACGAGGCAGCCATTGCCCTTGTCCAATGAAAATAGAGAGGATGAAATTCAGGATCCGGTAATTAAAAAGGCGAAGAGGGTGGATAAGAAAGCGATCAGGCCACATTGATTTCTGTCTTGTGTTGCGGACGTTACACCGCTGTAAAGCTATGAAGAGTTGTATGTATGAATAAATCTGTTCTAATTGATTCGGTTGCCGTGGCTGCTGGGGTTTCCAAAGCGGCAGCTTTCAGAACTCTGGATGCGATGACAGAGCTGCTCGCAGAGAAGCTGAGAAACGGTGAGCAAGTAACGTTGCCCGAATTTGGTGTTTTCAAGGTCGGGCGCCGAATGAAAAGCGAGGAAATTGATCCAGAAATGCACGAATCATGTTATTTTCAATCGAAGAATATCCCATCATTCAAGGTGAGTAGAGAACTTAAAAATATATTGAGTTCTCGATAGTCGATTTTGATCATATAATCCTAATTATTTTTGAAGCGATTTGGTTATGTTGCAGAATATCAGAGACGGCTTGAGCGGAATTGTCTCGAAAGCAATAGTCGGATTCATTGTATTGACCTTTGTGTTTTTTGGCATTGAGACCTTGGTGCAGTATAAGTCGGAGTCCGTGATTGCGACTGTGAATGGATTGGATATTCCTGAGAGCACTTTCAGGCATGCTGTTGAACTTGAAAAAAGAAATATAATCTATCGAAACCAAGGGGTCGTTCCAAAGATTGATGAGGCCGTGCTTGCTTCGCAGGTTCTTGACAAATTGATTGATATAAAGCTTCTTTCTGGTTATGCGGAGGGTTTGTCTGTTGCTGCGCCAAAACCGCAAATTGATCAATTGATCACTGCTCAAGCAGAGTTTCAAGTTAATGGAAAATTTGATCCGGCGGTTTTCAAGCAGGTGATTGAGAGCTCCGGTTTTACTCCGCAGCGTTATTATGAAAATCTCAAGACCGATTTCGTTCTGAATCAACTGAGTCAAGCGTACCTTTATAGTAGCTTTCAGTCAAAAAATGATTGGCAGGATGTGGCGGCGCTCGTACAGCAGCGCCGCTCATTTTCGACTCTGGATATCCCGATCGAACGCTTTTTCAAAGATATTGATAAAGATGACCCAGCCATAAAGAGCTATTATGAGGCTCACTCGGATCAGTTCAAAACTGATGAGGCAGTTACAGTTGAATATATTGAGTTGACGATTGATCAGGCAATGAGGGAAGTTGAAATATCGAATGATGAAGTGAAAGCGCGTTACGAGAAGGAAGTCGAGACACTTTCTGCGAGGAAGCGCTTGCATGCAGCGCATATCCTGGTCCGTGCTTCGTCAGAAAATGATCTGAATGCAAAAACGAAGATCGATAAGATCAATGAAGAACTGCGCAGCGGTGCTGATTTTTCAGAACTTGCAAAAAAATACTCTGAAGATAAAGGCAGTGCTGGAAATGGTGGTGATGTGGGATCAACGGATGGAAGCGTCTTTCCGCCTGAATTTGAGCATGCTCTGCAAAATCTTCAGGTGGGAGAAATCTCTTCACCAATCAAAACCGAGGTTGGCTATCACCTGATCCGCCTGCTCGAAAAGAGTGATTCGAAAATTCCGAAACTGGATGAACTTGCGAGCAGTCTGCATACAGAATTGAGCAGGGAACGTGCACGACTCATTCTGAGGGAGAAAGTGGAAAATCTGTCGACTGTGGTTTTTGAGTCTCCTGATTTGGATGAACCAGCGGTTCGGTTCGGGCTTTCAAAGCAAGTGGCGGGTCCCTTTGGAAGGGATCATGGGGAAGGAATCGCTGCCAATCTCAAGGTGCGAGAGCAGGCATTTTCTGAGGCGGTGCTGTCATCTGGACAAAACAGCGAGGTGATAGAGCTTGATGAGGGACACTATGTGGCACTTCGCGTGTTGCGCCACGATCCACAGCGTCAATTGAGTTTGAATGAAGCAGCAGAGAAAATTCGTAATATTGTCTCAAGAGAAGCTGCAAGGACACATGCGGAAAACGTGGCGAAAAAGTCCATTGACGAGTTGCGCTCAGGAAAACCCATTGATGAAGTGGCCAAGAACGCGGGTTTGAAATTTAGGCACTATTCGAAGGTGCTGAGAAGTGGTGGTCAAGACCTTGATCCACAACTTCTTCAATCGGTTTTTCGTGCGGAAATTCCAGTTTCAGGTAGTGTAGAGATCGGCTCAGCGATGCTCGGTGATGGCGATCAAGTCGTTTTTTTGCTGACCGAGGTGATATCGGGAACTCATGATGAATTGACAGCTGAACAGCAAGCCCAGTTGGTGAATTTTTTGGCGTTTGGATCTGGAAAACGTGATTTCTCTTCTGTTCAAAGACAGCTCAAGACCCAGGCTGATATCGTGAAAAACAACTTTTGACCTGGCAGATCGCTTTTAGATATTTGTTTTCCACATAGAAAAATGTGATCCGGTATCAAATCACACGCTACATGGGAGATGGCAATGAACGATTTGCCTATGGCTGGGGAGTGGTACTGTATTATCGGTCAGGAAGAGCCTTTTCAAGTGGTGGCCATTGACGAAGAGAGTGGCCTGGTCGAAGTTCAGCATCTCGATGGCGATATCGAAGAGTATGAGATCGAAGAGTGGGAGGCTCTTGATCTGGAGGAGATCGAGCCTCCGGAAGACAGCTCTGCGCCTTACGATAACTATTCTTATGATGAAGACGAGGAGGGAGAGGAGATTCCAGACGGATTCTCTTTGTTAGGTGAGGAGGAATGAGCTTTTCATTTGAGAGTATAGATGTCGCGGTCTGTCGCATCCCGGACAATCATATAGACCCACGCAGGTATCCGTTGCTCATGGCGCGCTCGATAATGTATGGCGTGATCGATGAACTCGAAGCCGGGAGGCGGAGCGTGTCAACCTTTTTTCAACGGATCGGCGCTTTTTTTATGTGACAACTTTGGGTGGCTCGACGCTGACTTTTCTCAAGGGACAACCGCGCGATCGGCCAGGCAGTGTGGTCCAATCTCACTGAGCTGGGCGCAGCCAGTCAATGCCATGGTCATCTCCAATTCGTCGCGCAGCAGCCGCACCGCATGGGCAACACCCAGGGCGCCATTGCAGGCGAGTCCCCAGATGAAAGGGCGTCCGATCAGCACTGCGGTGGCGCCGAGCGCGAGGGCGATGAAGAGGTCGTGGCCACTGCGGATGCCGCTGTCGAACAAGATCGGCATACGTCCGGCGATGCGCGCGCTGATTGCCGGCAGCAGGTCGATGCTGGCCGGCGCACCATCGAGCACCCGTCCACCATGGTTCGATACGATGATGCCGTCGCAGCCGAGATTCAGCGCCTGATCGGCATCGTCCGGATGGGTGATGCCCTTGAGCAGCAGTGGCAGTTTGGTCTGCTGACGCAGCCAGGTGACATCGTTCCAGGTGGGGGCCTGTTTCATCCAGCCATCGAACACCCGGCTCAAAGCCGGATCGACTGGCTCCGGTGGTGCGACCGCATCGAGGTTGACGGCGCTGACCCCATTGGGCAGTTGCAAGCTGCTGCGTTTGATCGGGGCGTCGATGGTCAGCACCACGACCGAAAAACCCGCGGCGCTGGCCCGCTGCAGCAAGCGCAGCGTCCGTTCCCGGTTGCCCTGCCAGTAGAGCTGGAACCAGGGGCGGCCCTGTTCGCCGTGACCGGCTTTGGCGATCTGCTCAAAGGGTTGGCTGGCCAGACTGCTGACCAGCATCTGTCCACCTTGGGCAGTGGCGGCCAGGGCACTGGCACACTCCCCATCGGCATGGAACAGCCTCTGGTAGGCGATGGGTGCGAGCAGAATCGGATGGTCCAACTGCTGGCCGTAGAGTTGCAGCCGGGTGTGGCCACCGCTCAGATCACGCAGTGGGCGTGGCCACAGTCGAACCGCCGCCAGCGCGCGCGCATTGGCGTCGATGGCCTGATCACTGCTGCCCTCCTGCAAATAACGCCAGAGCGGTTCGCCAAGACGGGCCCGCGCCAACGGCAAGTAGTCGCAGAGCCGCTCGATGGCTGACACTTCAGCTCTCCGCCCAGCGGCGCAGCAGGTTGTGGTAGAGGCCGGTCAGCCTGACGACGGCATCTGACTCCCCCATCTCGCTGCGCAGTGTCAGCAAGGCCATGTCCATCTCATAGAGCAGGCGGCGCTGGCCAGGGTCGCGCACCATGCTCTGGATGAACAGAAAACAGGCGAGTCTCTCACCGCGCGTGACGGCCGAAACCGCATGGATCGACGAAGAGGGGTAGAGCAGCAGGCTGCCGGCCTCGAGCTTGAAACCGTGGTTGCCGAAGGTGTCCTCGATGGTCAGTACGCCGCCGTCGTACTGTTCGGGATCGGACAGAAACAGCGTGGCCGACAGATCGGCGCGCAGATAGTGGCCAGGCTGCTGCGCAATGCGCTGCATGGCGTTGTCGGTGTGAAAACCATAGCTGTTGGTGAGATCGCCATAGCGGTTGAACAGCGGTGGCAGAATCTTCAGTGGCAGTGCCGCAGTGAAAAACAGCGGATTGCGGGTGAGCGCATTCAGCACGATCTGGCGCAGTGCCGGCAACTGTTCGGCCCCTTCGGACAGTTGCTGGTTGTTCTTGGTCACTGCTGCCTGGATGCCGGCGGTTTCGAGCCCGCTGCGCCAGTGGGCGCGCTCCAGCAGATCGCGTGAGGTGGCCAGCTCATCGGCGGTCAACAGGTTGTCGATGGTGATGAGCATGGCCGCCTGATCCGCTCAGAACTTGAGCTCGCCAGTCAGAATGGCGATGCGCCGTGTGCCCGGAACCGTGAACGCGCCGTTGTCATAGAGGGCATCATAGTAGAGCTGATTGAACAGGTTCTTGACATTGAGCCGTGCCGACCAGCGTGGCTGTTCGTAGGAGAGCATCAGATCCCAGCGCGCATAGGCCGGTGCCGTGTTGGGGTTGAACTTGCTGCTGCCGGGCAGGGTCGGAATCGCACCGGTACCGCTTGGATTGTAACCGTAGCGCTCCCCCTTCGCCTCGACCCCACCGCCGATCTTCCATTGCGGCGTCAACTTGTAGCTGCTCCACAGGTTGAAGGTGTAGGGCGGGGTGTTGCGTGGCCGTTTGCCGGCATAGGCCGGGTTGGCCACGGTGATCGCTCCGGTGGTGGCATTCACGTTTTCGGCCACTTCCAGAATTTCGGCCTCCATCAGCGCCAGCCCCGAGAAGATCTCCCAGCGCTCATTGATGCGGCCGGCCGCTTCGAGTTCGAGGCCGCGGGTGCGTCGTTCCTTGGTCAGGATGGCCGCTGTCGATTCGAGATCGGTGTTGCGCTCCCACTCCTTGGTGGCTTCGTACAGGGCGGCGCGAAAGGCCAGATCACCCTCGAACCAGAGCCATTTGCTGCCAAGTTCGACCACTTCGCTGCGTTCGGCCGGCAGTGGGGTCACGGTGAGTTGATAAAGGTCGGCGGTCGGGCTGAACGAATCACTCCAGCTCAGATAGTAGTGATTTTCGGTGGTCGGGTGAAACGAAAGCGCGCTGCGATAGCTGTTTTCCCCATAGGCGAGCGAAGGTGAGGTCTGACTGCTGTAATCGGCATCCATCTCATCGCGGCGAACGCCGAGGGTGAACTTCCACTGCGGGATGAATTCGACCGTGTCCTGGGCATAGAACGCATAGGAGTCCGAGTCGAAATTGACCGGCGCGGCGGTTGGATTGGGGTCATAGGGGCGGTAGTAGGGCGGGTTGCCGGCAGTGGTGCCGCCGAGGTTGCGCAACGTGGTGCGATGGCTGTTCTCATTGAGGTATTCGACACCGGTCAGGAACAGATGCGTCATGCCCAGTGCACTGAAGGCGGTGCTGTAGTCCGATTGCAGCGTGACGGTCTCATAGTCGGCGGTGCGGGTCGGACCGCCATTGGCCACGCTGCCATTGAGCACCAGCGCCTGCGGATTGGGCGGGGAGGTCAGGCTCGGCGTGCGTGCCCAGTAGCTGCGTTCGTAGTCGGCCAGCCGCAGTTGCGTGCGCAACTGGCTGTCGGGTGAGAAGCGGTACTCGTTCACCAGGGTGGTGATCTGAGTGTTGCTCTCATCGAAGGTGGCATCGGTGCCCCAGAAGGTTTCGGCCGAGAAAGCCTTGGTCGGCTTGCGCGTGATCGGATCGAACGGAATTCCGTAATCGGGATTGTCGTTGATCTTCAGCCAGTAGTGGTTGATCCAGAACTGGTTGTCGCTGTAGAGATTGAGCCCGAGACTGAGGCCGACCCCTTCGCGGTCGATCTCCGGTTCATTGCCAGTGGTCGGATTGCTGCGCCAACTGCCCTCGTTGCGCTGCATCAGGTTGACCCGCAGTGCCGCGTCTTCGCTGAGCGGCTTGTTCAGGTCGGCGGTCGCCTCGCGGTAGTTCTCGCCACCGACACTGCCGGTGAGCTCATACTGCGCCTTGCGCAGCGGCGTCTTGCTGACCTGATTGATGACGCCACCGGCTTGGCCGCGGCCGAACAGCATCGCCCCGGCGCCGCGCAGCACATCGATCTGCTCGTAGTTGAAGGTCTCGCGGTTGTACTGCGCGGTGTCGCGAATGCCATCGAGATACATGTCACCAAAGGTGTAGAAACCGCGCAGGTTCATGTTGTCGCCCGAACGACCACCTTCGGCGGCGTTGAAGGTGAGGCCCGACACGTTGCGCAGCGCCTCGCGCAGCGAACCAACCTGCTGCTCCTCCATCAGGCTGTTGGTGATGGTGGTGACAGCCTGCGGAATTTCGTGTGGATCTTGCAGGAGCTTGCCGACACGGGTGGCCGTGGCGCGGTAACCATCGGGCTGTTCGACCGCCGCCTCCACATTGACCGTGGATAACTGCTGCGCCGTTTCAGCGGCCTTGTCGTCGACAGCCATGGCCGACAGGCTGGCCATGCCGGCCAGCATCATCGCGCCAAGCGGCAGCAGCGGTACCGTGGCCGGGTTTCGCTCCAGCTCGGTTTTTTTCTCAATGTAGCTCATAGAGGACTCCTCGATGGACAGTGTGCTGGCTGGCTCGAGGCATCTCTGGCTGGCTGCGATGGGTGGAATGAAGCGGTTTCACTGGCGCCTGGGTTCGGTGACGAAGGCGATTCGGTTCAATCCATGCTGGGCGGCGGTCGACATGACCTCCGCAACCTTCTCGTAGGCAGTGGTGCGCTCGGCACGCAGATGCAACTCCGGCTGTGGCGAGCGCGCGGCGGCAGCCTGCAACCGCAGGTCGAGCTCCTGCGCGGCGATGGCTTCACCATTCCAGAACAGCTGTCCAGCGCCATCGATGGCCAGCTGGATGTTCTCCGGGGGCGTCAGTGTCGGTGTGGAGGATGCCTTGGGCAGATCGACCTTGACCGAGTGGGTCAGCAGTGGTGCGGTGACGATGAAGATCACCAGCAGCACCAGCATGATGTCGATCAGCGGAATCATGTTGATCTCGGCAAGTGCCGAATCGCCATCTTCCTCGAAGGGTGAAGCGGAGTGCATGGGCTGTCTCTATGGACCGGTCTGCACACGCAGCGTGTGAATTGCCGGCTGGTTCGCGACCGATGCGGACCCGGTGGCTGCTTCGCCGCGGATGCCCATGCCAGTGGCGAACAGGTTGAAGATGTCATCGGCAAAACCATTCAGCGCCGTGACACTGTTGCGATTGGCACGGGTGAAGACGTTGTAGGCCACTGCGGCGGGAATGGCGACGGCAAGGCCGATGGCGGTCATGATCAGTGCCTCGCCGACCGGTCCGGCCACCTTGTCCAGGGTGCCCTGACCGGTGATGCCAATGGCCAGCAGGGCGTGGTAGATGCCCCACACCGTCCCGAACAGGCCGACGAAGGGCGCGGACGAAGCGACGGTGGCGAGAAAGGTCTGTCCCTGCTCCATGCGGCTTTTGCTCTGGGCAATGCTGCGTTTCAACGCCCTGATCAGAAACTCGTCCGGCGCGCCACCGCTGATCAGGCGAGCAGCCTCGCCTGATCTTTTGCACTGATCGACGGCGGCAAAGCCATGTTTCAGCAGATGTGAAAAGGGTTCGTCGCTGCCGCTTCCGTCGCAGAGCCGGGTCAGGGTATCCAGATTTTCGGCCTGCCAGAAATGGTCGAGAAAGGTCCGGCCTCTGCGCTGCATTGCCAGCAACCGCACCGTTTTGGTCACGATCAGATACCAGCTGCCGATCGACATCAGCGTCATCAGCAGCAGGATGAAACGAGCAACGACATCACTGTTGGCAACGAAGTGAACAAAGCCGAGAGAATTTTCCATGCTCAACCCTTGAGTGAGAAAACGATCGGTACCAGAACCGTTGCGGCGACCTTCTGCTCCCCCAGGCGGGCTGGTACGAACTTCCAGCGCCGCACGGTTTGCAACGCGATGGTGTCGAGCCGTGGATGGCCGCTGCTGGTGTGGAGTTCAACCTCGCGCGCCAGACCACGCTCATCCACCTGCACACGCAGCAACACTCGCCCCTGTTCACCCAGTCGGCGCGAAATGCTGGGGTAGGCCGGCTTGGGATTGTCGAGATAGTCGGCGTCGAAACGCGGCTCCGTCAGTTCGGATTTTGCAGCCGGCGGGATGGCAATCGGCGGTGACGGAGGTGTGGCTTCGGCGGGCACAGTCGCCACCGGAGCGGTTTCCGCCACTGCCGGGGTCTCACTGGGTGCAGCGACCTGGCTCGGCTTCTGTGACGGCTTGACTCTGCTGACAACCTTTTTTGGTTGAGGCGGGGTGGGTTGCAGCTGGGGTTTGGGCGGCTCGATGGGCAGGGTCGGCGCGCTGATGGCCGGTTGAGGAAGCACCATGGGGGCCAACAGCGTGGCACTGAGCAGAACGGGCTGCACGGGAGGTATGGACGCGCGTGGCTGGCAGAGCACGAAGAGCACAGCCAGGTGCAGGGCCAGCACCACGATGAGACCTGTCATCGAAGGCCGTTGCCGAGGTTCATCCCGCCAGGACATTGCAAGGCTCGGATGGATCAGGTTCGTACCATTCATGGTGTCACTGCTATTTGGTCAGAATCAGCCGGTTCTGCCGCGTGACCCGCAACCGGTACGCATCCATGCCGTGGATGATCAACACTTCCGTCCCGCCGCCGAGCAGCGCCTCGCTGCTGATCGTGCGCAACGGCGAGGGTGCTGGTTGAGGCGTGACTGCGGCAGTCGGACGGTCTTGTGAAGAGGGTTCTGTTGCCATGGCTGGCCCTTATCGAGATCAACAACGTCGCCGAAGAGCGTGAACACAATGTGCACCCAATATAAACGAGAATCATTATTGAAAGCAAATGGAATCTGTTCACATCGATGAGTTTGGACGGAAATGTCCATCGCGCGCATCGACTTGATTGTCTCGGTCAGTTGCGGCTTCTGCGGCCGGGCTGGGTTGGCGCTCTGACTGAGCTGGAAGAACCGCTGAAATAGAGTCTGTTCAACCGCAGCGTCGATCGACCCTAGCCGAACTGGAAGGCCGATACGGTCACACCCAACACGCAGTCGGTGAAGATTTTGCGGCCGGGTTCCGCTTCGGCCGCGCCGGCCACCACCATCAACGGCAGCAGGTGCTCCTCGCGCGGATGGGCGGCACGGGCCGCCGGGGCCCTCCCCCAGTCGGCAAGCAGTTTCCAGCGTGTGGCGGGCTCGGCTTCGCAGGTTTGGCTCAGCCAACCATCGAACAGATCGGAAACCGGTTTGAACCGATCCCCGAAGCCGCGCATGTTGTGGTAGCTCATGCCGCTGCCGACCAGCAGAACCCCCTCCCGTCGCAGTGCGGCCAGTGCCCGGCCGGCGCACAAATGCTGTTCCGCATCGAGCGTGTCGCGCAGCGACAATTGCACGATCGGCAGATCGGCCTCGGGCAGGATCAATTTGAAGGGAATGAAGACGCCGTGGTCGAAACCACGTTTGGCATCGGCGGCCGTGGGCAGCGCCGCCAGGTCGAGCAGTGTCTGGATGCGTTGCGCCAGGGCAGGAGCGCCTGGAGCAGGATAGTCGAGCTGGTAGGTGTGCGGTGGAAAGCCGTAATAGTCATAGATCAGTTCCGGCTGGCTGCCGCGGGTGACGGTGAAGGCGGGTGCTTCCCAATGGCCAGAAATCACCACCACCGCCGTGGGTCGAAATGGCAGGGTGCCGATCAGGTCCTTCAGCCAGGCGGCCATGCGGTGCCAAGTGTCGGCAGGGCCCATGGTCCACTCCATGAAGAAGCAGGGGCCGCCGCCATGGGGAATATAGAGGGTTGGCAGCGTCTGCATGGTCGAATGGCGCTCTTGAATCTTTGCGGTGGGAACAGGCAGAAAAAGGGAGATGCAATGATACAATCACAAAACACGACCGGTTCGCCAGCGTGGTGAGCGATCCTGGTGGCGTCAGAGCGCTGTTGGCAGCGCGGCATGGCACGGCACGGGGTTCTCGCTTTCTGACCTTGGGTCCGGGTATCGGTTCTCTCCAGCTCTTGTGATCGCAGTGGATGAGCATGGATGAGATCGAACCTGGACGTGGGGTTCATCCAATAAAAGCCATAAATGAGGAGTGATCACTCGATGAGTATCAAGGGGAAAGCCTATATCGCGGGGGTTTACGAACACCCCGGTCGGAATCTGCCCGACAAGTCTCTCGCTCAGATCCATGCCGAACTCTGCAAGGGTGCGCTCGAGGACGCCGGTCTGACCAAGGCGGACGTCGACGGCTTCTTTTGCGCCGGAGACACCCCGGGCCTTGGCGCGATCTCGATCGCCGATTACATGGGGCTCGATCTCAAATACACCGACACCACCGAGACTGGTGGTTCGTCCTACGTCTGCCACGTCGGTCACGCGGCTGCGGCCATCGCCGCCGGCAAATGCAGCGTTGCACTGGTGACGCTGGCCGGCAAGCCCCGCTCCGAAAAAATGGCAGTGGGCACCGGCATGCGCCTGGGTGCGAAGGATGCGCCCGAGATCGGTTTCGAAAACATCTACTGGCCCAACACCACCAACATGTATGGCATGGCCGCCATGCGCCATATGCATGAATTTGGCACCACCAGCGAGCAGTTGGCCTGGATCAAGGTGGCTGCCTCGCACCATGCGCAGTGGAACGAACATGCCCTGTTGCGTGATGTCGTCACGGTCGAGGATGTGCTCAACTCGCCGATCATCAGCGATCCGCTGCACCGTCTCGACTGTTGCGTCATCACCGATGGCGGCGGTGCCATGGTGATCGTCAGCCCGGAAATCGCCAAAAGCCTGAAGCGTCACAGCGTCAAGGTGCTGGGACATGGTGAAGCACCCAAGCACATCAGCGGTGGCCGGGTTGATCTCACCTTCACCGGCGCCCGCTGGAGTGGCCCGCGCGCCTTCGAAGAGGCCGGTGTCACCCCGCGCGACATCAAGTACGCCTCCATCTACGATTCGTTCACCATCACCGTGCTCGAAACGCTTGAAGACCTCGGCTTCTGCGAAAAAGGGCAGGGTGGCAAGTTCGTCAGCGATGGCAACCTGATCTCCGGCGTCGGCAAGTTGCCGTTCAACACCGATGGCGGCGGTCTGTGCAACAACCATCCGGCCAACCGCGGTGGCATCACCAAGGTGATCGAGGCCGTGCGCCAGCTGCGCGGCGAAGCGCATCCCAAGGTGCAGGTCAAGAACTGTGACATCGCGCTGGCCCATGGCACCGGCGGATCGATTGGCACCCGCATGGGCAGTGCAACCGTTATTCTTGGGAGCGAATAATAATGAGCGAGATGAAATACGAAGCCCCGGTCGTCAATCAGGAGACCGAGCATTTCTGGAATGCCACCAAAAACGGCACCTTTCTGCTGAAGAAGTGCAACGACTGTGGCAAGTTCCACTACTACCCGCGGTCGCTGTGCCCCTACTGCTTCAGTGACAAGACGGTCTGGGTCGAGTCGAAGGGCGCTGGTACCCTCTACACCTACAGTGTGATGCGCCGTGCGCCGATTCCCTACTGTCTGGCCTACATCACGCTCGATGAAGGCCCGACGATGATGTCGCACATCGTCGACAGCAATTTTGATGACATTGCCATCGGCAAGCGCGTCAAGCTGGTGATGAAGCCCACCGCAGGTGAAGAGAAGCTGCCCTGCTTCGCACTGGCCTGATTGGGTCAATCGCGGTAAAAGCCCGGCCATGTGCCGGGCTTTTTTTGCTTGAGCGTTCGCTATTTGCCACCTTTGTGTCGACCGTGGTCCGACCAGAAGCGCTCCATCATCAGGTAGGTGAACGAGGCGCTCCAGCCGATCATGACCAGCCCGGTCAGAGCCTCCACACCGGCGATCAGTCGCAGATACTGCAGCGGATAGACATCACCGAAACCGAGCGAGGTGTAGGTGACCGCAGAAAAATAGACGAAATCGTAGATCTGTTTCGGCGCATCGCCGCCGAACTCACCCAGGCCGAAGTGGCCGCTCAAAAAGTGGTAGACGATGGCAAACAGCCAGACGCTGATGCTGTGTGCGAGAAAGATGCCGAAGATCACCACCAGAATGCGCAATCGGGGGCGGATTCGCAGGCGCGGCAGCAATGCGGAGGTCAGCCGCATCGCTTCGTAGTGGATCAGTACCGTGATGAAGACCAGCAGCGCGGCGATGGACATCGACAGCAGAAAATGCAGACCGCTCGTGAGATTTTCCATTCTTGGCACACATTGGGATGAAGCGGGCCATTATAAAGAGAGTAGTCATGCTCCGTATGCGCAAAGATGAGGTTCGATCACCGTGTCACGGCGTCGTCAGATGGTGCAATTGCTCCAGATCGAATGGCGGCTCCAGGCGGGCATTGATGCCTTTGGCTTGCCAGTCACTCTCCGGCCGATCAGAGCAGGGAAAAACGGGGAAACAGGATCGAAAAGGAAACGCGCTCAGACTCGATCATCGGCTTTTGGCTGGCGGACGGGCAAACAGTTTTTGGCGCACGCAATGCAAACTCACCGCATGGTTTTCCGGAGTTCGGCAAGAATGTGGTCTGTCGCGTCAACGCGGATCATGCCCTGGCGTGGAAACTCAAGATCGAGGATCACATAAAAGGTGAGAGACAGGGTTGCGGCCAGAATCAGCAATGGAGTCCAGTTTCGCGTCTTGGTCGCGCTCGTGACGTAGCCGACAAGCAGGGAACTGACGAGGCTCAAGCCTGCGAGCAGAACAAAGATGACGCGTGGCGGATGATTCTCCGTTGCCATGACTCTGGTCGTCGTGATGTCGAACATCTCGTTCAACGCGGGGAGCAGGACCTTCGCCGCATTCCCGGAGGCATCTCGTTGGCTCGCAGATATGGCCATCGCCCAGATCCGTGCCTGCAAAGCCGTTGCGTCGGATGATCGTGCTTGAGTGGCAGTCGCGTCCTCAGGGTGCCGATGACTCTCTACCCGATCGTCAAGATAGCGACGAAACAACTGCCGCATTTCCGGCTGCGCGTCGCTCGGCAGCAGGTCGATCCGCAGGTAGGCCGTTCCGATCGCGTTGGCTTCTTCGGTGACCAAGTGTCGTCGGACTTCAAATCTCGATGCGGCACCCGAGAATGTGAAGGCCAGGAGCAGGCCGAGCAAGCCGAATACCGCGGCTTCGGCCGGTCCGGCACTGGTCGCGGCGCCGTCCGGGTCGCGCATCAGTCGCATTCTGCCAACGGACCTGCCCGCTTCAAAAAGCGTCAGCATGCCAAGGAACAGACCGGCCGCAGAAAGTGAAGCGATGAATGTCAGCGTCATGTTTGATTGCCATATATGAAATAAAACGAAATCAAATATGAATATCAGTTTCGAACGGGGTTGTCACGAAGGGCGGTTTCAAGCTTCAAGTGCAACAGTTGAAGAAATTGAATTGGAGTCAGACCACGGTTTCCTGGTTTCCGCTCCGTTTTGGCAGAAAACCGTAACGGGAAACCGTGGTCTGTCCCCAAAATACGGGATGTGGGCCGTACCTCATCCAGCAGCTTCGGCTTGGATGCCCCGCCGGAGGCGTGGTCGACAATCATTTTGGGGTGTACTACCACGTTTGACATGACGCTTAACCTCGGTATAGCCTTGCCCGGCAAAATATTAGACACCCGCAAGGTGTAAAACAAGCCACCTTTTGGGGTGTCCATTTATAGTTGGGCATGCAAATAAGGAGGGAACGATAAATGCCCAGAACCGGAGCTCTAAGCGCTATTTGTCTTACTTTCGCAATGGTTTACAGTACTGCCGCGTTCGCTTATGACCCAATCGACTGTTTGAACGATGTCACCAAAATAGACCCTGAGATCAATATCGGGTCGGGGACTGAGCTTTGCTCCGGAGCATGGACGCCCGAGCCCGCAAAGTGCTATGGACTCATTTCCAAAATAGATGAAGGCATTATTCGCGGCATCGCCGTTGAACTCTGCGCCGGTTCGGTAAATTCGGAAAAGACCATTGCTTGCTACGTTAAGGCGGGCACAGAAATAAAATTGAATCGCGGTCTCTCAACGACATTGTGTAGCGCAAGAAAAAGTAAGAACTAGTGCATGCCCAACATGGCGCTCAACCTCGCTCCCTTTGGTCGCTGGACGCTGCGCGATAAAGCCGCGCAGCGCCGGTTAGCTCTACGTTAGACATCAGGGGAAGATTCGATGGGGCTCTACGTAAACTCCGTATCTGAGATCCCGCTCTCAGAGTCACGCTCTTACTACATCTATGTGCTCGACTACTACAACTGGGATGAGCCAATCTCAAACACCCTGAAAGCAAACGCTGAGCGAATCGCAACGTTCTGCTCTCAGAATGACGCTGTCATGGTCAAAGGTCTTCCGGATAGTCATTTCGGCTCCGAAGTTCTTTCTTGGGTAAAGATAAATGGTCAGAATCCAGGCATGGTGCTACCAGCACTTCTTATAACAACAATTCATCCTCAATACTTCATTAATTCGCAAGACCCAGGGCCGCTTGAGGAAAAACCAGAGAATCGGAAGCCATTTGAGGAGATCAAAGATTCTCTTATTTTTCTTAAGATCAGAGACATATGCAAAAGCCCAAACGATGTGGTCGTGCTCTTAGAGAAGATCTTTCATGACATCAAGCAAGGCCATGCGATCAAAGACTTCACCATAGTTCGAGAGCAGCGCAAGGGTGAGCATGGCGCTATCGTCGATGCATTGATTCTCGAACCTAATTTCGCTGGACTTGGTATTGACATCAAGAAGTTGGTCAATTGGGCAAGAGGTAGGGGTGCGGGCTGATGTTTAACAATTCATTCAAGCCGACGCCGCTTCGCGGCGCGGCTTAATTCAGGCGTTAGGCATCATGAGAGAACTGAGAGAGGGCCGAATGGGACGCACAGAAATTGCCGACATCAAGCGCATATTCGAAACGCGCCTAGAAACACTTGCTCACATACTCGATGTAGCGGAGAAGCATCTTTCCGATATTGATGTGTCGCTGCTGGAACGATTAGCGCCTGACATGTTCCCTTTGGGAACCCAAATTGCCTTTGCATGCAACCAACCCCTTGGCTTTACCCAGTGGTGTTCCGGCCTACCTACGGAGAACTTGGACCCTACTGTATCGTCAATTACTATCGCTCGCTCCTATATAGCGCAAACCAGAGCGCTACTTCGGACGGTCGACGTAAGCGATTCGAAGTTGGACGAGGTCAAGCACACATCGCTTGGGCCGGGACTATACTGCGAGACAACCGCGCGACTGTACGTGAGCGATTATCTGCTCCCTAATTTCTACTTCCATATCACCACGACATACGCGATCTTTAGAAAGCTAGGCGTCCCGCTCGGCAAGGCGGACTTCATGGCCTTCCTAATGCCTCATGTGAGGCAGGAGCGGTGAGGCCTAACCAACGCTTCGAGCTGACGCCTCCGCGCTACGCGCTCCAGCGCAGCTCAAGCCCACGTTAGCGCGCAAAGGAGAGTACGAGAATGCTGATGTGTGATAAGGGAGCAAGCATTAGTGCTGGCTCTGGAAGAGAATCGGGGACAGACCACGGTTTCCCATTCTTGATCAAGGCGCTTTCCAAACTGCGATATTGAATGAACCATGGTCTGTCGCCATTTCCGCGCTCTGATTTCTCTTTTTCCGGTGCGATCATCGGCCGCACGAGGTGAGCGGCAAGCAAAGGGCGTGCAGCCAAGGATAACAAGCCTCAGCCTGCCGCCACCTCGTCCTGCCACTGGTACTGGGCCAAGTCAACCGCAACTGGTCGCCCGGTTGCAGCGCGGTGACGCCGGCTGGCGTGCCGGTCAGCAAGAATCGGGCAAGAATCGGGGACAGACCCAATACTGTTCACTTAGAGAAATCCAGCCTAGTAGAGCCAACGGAGATCACCTGCGGAGCGGAGGTGGCGGGAATTGGGGACAGACCACGGTTTCCTGGTTTCCGCTCCGTTTTGGCAGAAAACCGTAACGGGAAACCGTGGTCTGTCCCCAATTCTTTGCAATTCTTTGGGTCTGTCCCCAATTCTTTGTGTCCCCAATTCTTTGCAATTCTCCTTGGAAGACGAAATTTCGGGGGAAGCTCAATCCGTTTCAGCTGGGATCGATACGCCAAAGAAAGCGGTCGTCTTTTCGGTGCATTGCTGCACGATGCCGCGTTGCTCGACTCCGCCGTTCAATCCCTGAACCCACCCACCACGCTGAAGCCACGCGAGCGCCAGCGCAGCATGCCGCCAGCCAGGTTGGCCGCCTGATCGATGCCGGCGCGGCGCAGGATGACGGTGGCCTGGGCCGACCGTCCGCCGGCGCGGCAGACGGTGACTACCGGCGTGTTGCGGTCGATCTCGGCAACCCGCTCGGCCAGTTGACCGAGCGGAATCGAGCGGGCACCGGGAATGTGGCCGAGTGGACCGGTGAATTCATCGGGTTCGCGCACGTCGATGATCTGCACGGCGCGCAGATGCTCTTCGAGCCACTGCGGGTCGATCTCCCAGATGCCGCTGAAGGTGTAGAGCAGTGGCGCCCAGGTCGGGCCCTGGTCCGGCGCGCTGTCATCTTGCGGCCGGCCGCAGCGCAGGTTGGCCGGCACGGCGATGTCGATCTGTCGGGGATGGGGCAGGCCGAGGTTGTGCATGTAGCCGACGAAGTCATCTTCGCTGATGTGGCCGCCCAGTCGTGGGTTGAACTGTCGCTCTTCGGCGACGGTGGTGACGGTGATGCCGCGGTAGTCGTGGGCGGGGTAGAGCAGGGTGGTGTCGGGCAGCGAGAAGATCTGGGTCTTGATCGAGCGGTACATGGTCCGGGCATCGCCCTGCTGGAAGTCGGTGCGGCCACAGCCTCGCACCAGCAGTGCATCGCCGGTGAAGGCCATGCGTTCGTCATCGAGCACATAGGTCAGGCAGCCGTCGGTGTGGCCGGGGGTCTCACGAACCGAGACGAAGCGGCTGCCGAAGCGGATCTGGTCGCCATGTCGCAGTGGGCGGTCGGCCCCCTCGACGCCGCTGTGGGCGCTGATGCCGATCTGGGCGCCGGTCTGCTGCTTGAACAGCCAGGCGGCGGTGACATGGTCGGCATGACAGTGGGTGTCGATGACCTGCACCAGCCGCAGGCCGAGTTCATCGAGCAGCGCGCGGTCGCGGCGGTACTGCTCGAACACCGGGTCGATCAGGATCGCCTCACCGGCGGTGCTGTCGCCCAGCAGGTAGCTGTAGGTCGAGGATTCCTGGTCGAACAGTTGTCTGAAGATCAGCATTGGCGTCATCCCCTTGTGACGGCTGGAGTTGAGTGGCCGACGCCAGCGCGCTGATGGCGATAGAGGCGCACCCGGTTGAAGTCGGCGAAGCTGTCGACATCGGGCCAGGGCGGCACTTCGAGTTGGTCGATCAGCTCAAACCCGGCGGTGGGCGGCTGCTTGAAGCGCGAATCGGCCAGCAGCAACGCTTCGCCAAGCTGCATCAGCCGTGGAAAGAGCGCATGGTTCTGCAGGTCGTAGAGCACATCGGCGGCAGTCACCAGATCGATCGGCTCCGGCAGTTCATCGAGGGTGGTGATCGGTTCGACCGCGACGCCGTTGAACTCGGCATTGGTGCGGATCGCCAGCTGCGCCAGCGGATCGATGTCGCAGGCATAGACCCGTGCGGCGCCGGCCAGGGCGGCGGCGATGGCGACGACGCCGGAGCCGGCACCGAAGTCGAGCACCCGCTTGCCCCGCGCCCAGTGCGGTTGTTGCAGAATGAAGTGGGCCAGCGCATGGCCGCTGGCCCAGCAGAGCGTCCAGTAGGGCGGTTCATCCATCAGGCCCTGGGCGATCTCCGGCGCCAGCCCCTCGCTCAGCCACTGGTCGTCGAGCAGATAGAGGCCGATGTCTCGGCAGAGCGGCGGGCGGCAGAGGGTGATGCGGCCGCCGGGCAGCAGGTGCTGAATCTGCCGGGTCAGGGCGTCGTGCAGACTCATGGCGACTCCAGCAGCAGAAGGTGCAGGCGGATCGGACCGTGGGCGCCCATCTGCATGCTCATGCCGATGTCGGCACTGCGTGACGGGCCGGTGATCCAGTTGAGGCTGCGTGGCATCGTGCCGAGTTCGGCGCGCACCTTGCGCCACAGGCTCTCGTAGCAGTCGACGATCTGTTCACTGCGCAGCAGCACCAGATGGCTGTCGGGCAGGTAGCCGCTGCCGATCGGCAGTTCGGCGCCGGAGCGCAGCACCACGCTGCCGGTCTCGGCCATGGCGGCAAAGCAGCCGGTCAGGCAGGCGGCATCGCCGTTGCGCGCCGGGCGTTGCAGCAGTGCAAAGGGCAGTGGCTGGGGTCCGAGCAGGGCGGCCAGGCCCGATTCGGGCACGGTCAGCGCGGCGGGCAACTGATGCTGGCGCAGGTATGCCTCGATGGCGGCGGGCAGTTCATCCAGGTTGCCGAGCCGCTGCACCGAGGCCAGTGCTGCTTCGGCCTTGGTGACGAAGCGTTCCAGCAGTGCGGCGCCGTTGAGGCGGGTCTGTGCCGGAATCAGATTGGGCTGGGGTGCGGCCAGTGCCGCTTCGAGCGGCTGCTGCTGCGCTGGTGCCAGCGCATCGCGGCCCAGACTGCGGCGGATGTTGGTCAGAATCTGTAAACGGTCAGACATCGGACGCTCCTCGGCCGCGGTTCTGTTTGGCCTCCCACGAGGCAAAGAAGGTCTGCTGTTGTGGCGCCGGCAGGTCGCGCCAGGCCAGCCAGCCGCGGCCGAGTGGCAGGCGGCGCAGATAGCCCTGCCGGCGGCCCAGGCGGTTCAGCAGCTTGACACTGAGCGAGGTGAGCAGCCGGTAGAGCGGCGGATGGCGCGCCACCCAGCTCCAGAGCGACAGGCCGAAGCGGAACGACAGCGGTTCGAGCTGGCGCTCGAAACCCTGCTCGCGCCAGTGGCGCATCAGCTTGGGCAGCGGGATTCTGACCGGGCAGACCTCTTCGCACTTGCCGCAGAAGGTCGAGGCATTCGGCAGGCGATGGGCCCGTTCGAGGCCCACCAGTGCCGGCGTCAGCACGGCGCCCATCGGGCCGGGGTAGACCGAGCCGTAGGCCTGCCCGCCAATTTCGCCGTAGACCGGGCAGTGGTTCATGCAGGCCCCGCAGCGGATGCAGCGCAGCATTTCCTTCAGTTCGCTGCCGAGCATCTGGCTGCGGCCGTTGTCGACCAGCACCAGATAGAAGGCCTCGGGACCGTCGGTGTCGCCACTGCGTTTGGCGCCGGTGAAAAAGGTGGTGTAGACCGCGCACTCCTGGCCGGTGGCCGAACGGGTCAGCAGCCGCAGCAGGGTCGAGGCATCCTCCAGCGTCGGCACCACCTTGTCGATGCCGGCCACCACCACGTGGACCCGTGGCAGCACGGCGGTCAGGTCACCATTGCCCTCGTTGGTGACGATCATCGCGCTGCCCTGTTCGGCGATCAGAAAGTTGGCGCCGGTGATGCCCATGTCGGCTTCGAGAAAATGCTTGCGCAGCACGGTACGCGCCTCGCGCATCATCTGCGGAATTTCGGTGGTGCGCGCTTCGAAGCCGTGGGCACGGTGATGCTGGTGGAAGGTGTCGGCCACCTGATCGACGGTGAGGTGAATCGCCGGCCCGACGATGTGGCTGGGGGCTTCGTCGCGCAGTTGCAGCACATATTCGCCGAGGTCGGTCTCCTTGACCTGGATGCCGGCGGCCTCCAGGCGGGCATTGAGGTCGATCTCCTCGGTCATCATCGACTTGCCCTTGGTGACGTTGCGCACGCCGTGGCGTCGGCAGAGGTCGAGGATGGTCTGACTGGCCGCCGCGGCATCGACCGCCCAGCAGACCTCACCGCCGGCCGCCTTGACCTGCTGCTCGAGCCGTTCGAGATAGAAATCGAGATGGTTCAGCGTGTGATTTTTGATCGCCACGGCCTGGTCACGCAATTGGTCGAACTCCGGCAGTTCGGCCATGGCGCGGCTGCGGGTGAACGACAGGCCGAAGCGCAGCAGGCTGAGCGACTGGCGGAGCTGCGTGTCATCGAGCGCCCGGCCGATCAGGTTGTCGAACTCATGGCTGTGGTTCTGCATCCTCTTACTCCGGTTGCGGTTGGCCGATGGCCGGCCGATGCAGTTGGTCGGCCAGCACCTCGGCAAAATGACGGCACTCCAGCGCGACACCTTCGCGCCGCACCTTGCCGGCGATGTTGAGCAGGCAGCCCAGATCGCCTGCCAGCAGCAGCGGCGCGGTCGAGGCCACGGCGGCCTCGACCTTGTGGCTCACCATCTGGTTGGAAATGGTGTCGAACTTGTTGCAGAAGGTGCCTCCAAAACCGCAGCAGACCTCTGCGTTCGGCATCTCGACCAGGGTCGCACCGCGCTCGGCCAGCAGTTGTCGTGGCTGCGTGCGAATGCCCAGTTCGCGCAGGCCGGCGCAGCTGTCGTGATAGGTGAAGGTGGGCGCGCCATCCAGCGGCGGTGGACGATAGCCGCGCACTTCGACCAGAAACTGCGACAGTTCGTGGCAGCTCTGCTGTCGCTGTAGTGCCTGCTGGTGACGCGGATCATCCTCGGCAAACAGATCCGGAAACTGTCTCCACATGCCGATGCAGGAGCCGGAGGGGGCCACCACATGGTCGTAGCCGGCAAAGGCCTCCAGCAGCTGGCTGGCCAGCCGGCGTGCGGTGCGGCGGTCGCCGGCATTGAACGCTGGTTGACCGCAGCAGGTCTGTGCGCTGGGCACCTCGACCCGGCAACCGGCGGCTTCGAGCAGTTCGATTGCGGCATGGGCCACGCTGGGGCGGAACAGGTCGACCAGACAGGTGACGAAGAGCGCCACCGTCGGGGTGTCGGGGGGTGTTGTCATCGATGTCAGCCTCAAATTGCCGCTGGTCAGCGGCTATCCTCCCACTGTGCAGATGGCAAGTCGATCGGGTTGACGCTGTTTTGTCCGGCATTGACGCAACAGGGGTCGCTGCGTATGATTCGCGCTCTTCAACGATCGGCAAGCGTTGAGTTTCGGGGTATAGCGCAGTCTGGTAGCGCGCCTGCTTTGGGAGCAGGATGTCGGGAGTTCAAATCTCTCTACCCCGACCAATTTTCCGCAGAGGTCCGTGTCAGGAGCGCCTGTAGCTCAATCGGATAGAGCAACGGCCTTCTAAGCCGTAGGTTGCAGGTTCGATTCCTGCCGGGCGTGCCACGCGGATTGCAGTTCTATGGTGGGCGTAGCTCAGTTGGTAGAGCACAGGATTGTGATTCCTGTGGTCGTGGGTTCAATCCCCATCGCCCACCCCATTTTCCACCTCAGATCGCCTTCGTCATTGCTCAATCGCTGGAATGGCTTTGGAAAAGCGCAGCAGCCAGATCGATCGGATCAACCGTTGGCTCCACTGTCCGACCCCGCAACGCTGGATCGATGCCGCCACCGGGCAGCTCGACCTTCTGCTGATCGACCATGCCAACTGCGAAAAGAAAGCCGCTTCGAGCGCGCTCAATCTGCTGTTCCGTTATG
Organism: Pseudomonadales bacterium; assembly: GCA_024234215.1. Classification (NCBI taxonomy): domain Bacteria; kingdom Pseudomonadati; phylum Pseudomonadota; class Gammaproteobacteria; order Pseudomonadales; species Pseudomonadales bacterium. The sequence goes on along the minus strand of JACKOQ010000003.1, from coordinate 33,411 downwards.
TCGAGCATCCGCAGCTGATGAGCAAGATGGCGCAGTTGGCACGTGAGGAGCTGCTGCACTTCGAACAGGTGCTGGCGCTGATGACGCAGCGTGGCATCCACTACCAGCATCTGCCGGCTGGTGACTATGCCGCACTGCTGCATCAGGGCGTGCGACGGCAGGAGCCGGGGCGACTGGTTGACCTGCTGATCGTGGGTGCGGTGATCGAAGCGCGCTCCTGCGAACGCTTTGCCCGCCTGGCCCCCCACCTCGATGCTGAGCTGGGCCACTTCTACCGTTCGCTGCTGCGTTCCGAGGCGCGGCACTATCAGGACTATCTCGATCTGGCCCGCCAGCATGCCGGCGAGCCGATCGAGGCGCGTGTCGAGGAGTTCCTGCAGCAGGAGCGTCGTCTGATCGAGCGTGAGTCAGCGCAATTGCGCTTTCACAGCGGTGTGCCACTGTCGCCGGATCAGGCGGTGATCGGGAAGTCGATCAGCCAGTAGCCCGACTCATCGAGCCGGGCGAACCAGCCCGAGCGCGCCCAGTCGCCCAATACCAGCCGCACTGCATCGCCATGCGCCAGCCGGAGCGGGTGGATGTCCGGCCGGTGGGTGTGGCCATGAATCAGCAAGCTGGCCCGATTCTCTTCCATCACCCTGACCACCTCGTCCGGTGAGACATCCATGATCTCGCTCGCCTTCTGCTGGTTGCGCTCTTGGCTGATCTGGTGGAGCTGGGCAGCGATGGCACGCCGCTCGGCCAGCGGTTTCTCCAGCGCCTGCCGCTGCCACTGCGGATCGCGCAGCAGCTGGCGAAACGCCATGTACTCCTGATCCTGGGTGCAGAAGCCGTCGCCGTGGGCCAGCAGCAGCGCATGGCCGTGCAGTTCGATCCGAACCGGGTCGGGCAGCAGGGTGGCGCCGGTGGTGCTGGCAAAACCGGCACCGATCAGAAAATCGCGATTGCCATGCAGAAAGAACAGGGCAACGCCGCGATCGTGCAGCCGCCGCAGGTCGTCGAGCACGGCCAGATAGAAGGGGTTGTCATCGTCATCGCCGACCCAGTCATCGAACAGGTCGCCCAGAATGTAGAGCGCTTCGGCCTGGCTCGCGGTCTCATCGAGAAAGCGCCGGAACGCCGCCGTTACGCTGGGGTTTTCCGGTTGCAGATGCAGGTCGGAGATGAAGAGGCTGGCCATCGGCCCGGTTATCCGACGATCTCGGCCCGCTCGATCAGCACCGCTTCGAGCGGCACATCGCCATGCATGCCCTTCATGCCGGTCTTGACCACCTTGATGGCATCGACCACCTCCAGACCTTCGGTCACCTTGCCGAAGACACAGTAGCCCCAGCCCTGTCGGGTCGGCGCGGTGTGGTCGAGAAAGGCGTTGTCGGTGACATTGATGAAGAACTGGGCGGTGGCGGAGTGCGGATCGCTGGTGCGGGCCATGGCGATGGTGCCACGCAGGTTTTTCAGTCCGTTGTTGGCTTCGTTGTCGACCGGATCGCGGGTCGGTTTCTGTTTCATCTCGGCATCCATGCCACCGCCCTGGATCATGAAGTTGTCGATCACCCGGTGGAACAGGGTGCCGTTGTAGAAGTCGCTTTTGACATAGTCGACGAAGTTGGCGACGGTCAGCGGTGCCGCTTCGGCATCGAGGGCCAGGGTGATCTGACCATGGTTGGTGTGCAGGACGACTTGGGTCATGGCAATGGTTCCGCGCAGATGGAGGGATTGACGTAAGTCGGCCGACGGCTGGGCGTCTGCCGGGCGCATGGAGTGCGACGAAGCCACGTATAATAACCGCCTACTTGTTACGCACCAACCTGGCCAACCGATGCACTTCACCCTCCACAATTCGCTGAGCGGGCACAAAGAGCCGTTCCAACCACTGCAACCGGGCAAGATCGGCCTCTATGTCTGCGGCATGACCGTCTATGACTACTGTCATCTGGGCCATGCCCGGGTGATGGTGGCCTTTGATGTGATCGTGCGTTACCTGCGCAGCATCGGTTACCAGGTGAGCTACATTCGCAACATCACCGATCTGGATGACAAGATCTTCGCCCGTGCCGCCGAAAATGGTGAACCCTTCACGGCGTTGACCGACCGCTTCATCACCGCGATGCATGAAGACGAGGCCGCGCTCGGCGTCCTGCCGGTCGACAGCGAGCCGCGCGCCACCCACCACATCGATCAGATCATCGCGCTGATCAACCGGCTGATCGAGCGGGGCTATGGCTATCTGGCCAGCAACGGCGATGTCTACTATCGGGTGCGCCGCTTTGCCGATTATGGCCGGCTGAGCAAGCGCAACCTCGAGGAGCTGCAGGTGGGTGCCCGCATCGAGGTGGGCGAGGCCAAGGAGGATCCGCTCGATTTCGCTCTGTGGAAGGCGGCCAAGCCGGGCGAAGCCAGTTGGGATTCGCCCTGGGGTGCCGGTCGTCCGGGCTGGCACATCGAATGTTCGGCGATGTCGATCTGCGCGCTGGGTGAGACTTTCGACATGCACGGTGGCGGGCCCGATCTGAAATTTCCGCACCATGAGAACGAGATTGCCCAGTCGGAAGGTGCGACTGGCAAGCCTTTTGCCCGCTACTGGCTGCATGTCGGTCCGGTGCGGGTCAATGACGAAAAGATGTCGAAATCGCTCGGCAATTTCTTCACCATCCGGCAGTTGCTGCAACAGCATCAGCCCGAGGTGATTCGCTATCTGCTGCTGGCCAGCCACTACCGCAGCCCGATCAACTACAGCGAAGAGTCGCTGCGCGGTGCGCGGCAGGCGCTGGAGCGCTTCTACACCGCGTTGCGCGGTCAATCGGTTGCAGCCGTGCTGACGATGGCCGACAACGACTATGCAGAACGTTTTCATGCCGCGATGCGCGACGACTTCAACACGCCCGAGGCGCTGGCGGTGTTGCACGAACTGACCCGGGCACTGAACCGCGCGGATGGCGAGAGCGCGACGGCGCTGGCCGCACAGTTGCGGCAGTTGGGCGGGTTGCTCGGTCTGTTGCAACAGCCGCCCGAGCAGTTCCTGCAAGGCAGCCCGCGTGATGGACTCGATGACGGCGAGATCAATGCGCTGGTCGAGGCGCGCAATCAGGCGCGGCACGCGCGCGACTGGCCGCTGGCCGATCAGCTTCGTGCCCAGCTCGAACAGGCGGGCATCCTGCTCGACGATGGCCGCGACGGCACCCAGTGGCGACGCGCCTGAGGTTCAGCGCTGCTGCTGTGCCAAGGCCCACTGGACATGTTCGCGCACCAGCGCGCTCGGATGATCGCTGCGCGCATTCAGTTGCTGGATGATCTGCTGCTGTAGCAACGGCGATGGGGTCTGGCGCAACAGGTTGCCGAGCGCAACCGCCAGATTGCGCAAGAAGCCGGCATGGCCGATCCGGCGCAACGGTGAACCTTCGCTGCGGGCCAGGTAGCTGGCCTCATCCCAGGCGAAGAGCTCGAGCAGCTGGGCCTGCTCCAGTCCATGGCGCGGCAGAAAGTCACGCTCGTTGGTGGGCCGCGCATAGCGGTTCCACGGGCAGACCAGCTGGCAGTCATCGCAGCCAAAGACCCGGTTGCCGATCAGTGGCCGCAATTCGAGCGGAATCGGACCCTTCGATTCGATGGTCAGATAGGAGATGCAGCGGCGCGCATCGAGCTGATAGGGTGCGCGAAAGGCTTGGGTCGGGCAGATGTCGAGGCAGGCACGACAGCTTCCGCAGTGGCCCTTGCCGGTGGGTGGGTCGAGCGGCAGCGGCAGGTTGGTGTAGATCTCGCCAAGAAAGAACCAGGAGCCGGCATGGCGGTTCAACAGCAGCGTGTTCTTGCCGATCCAGCCCAGCCCGGCCTGCACCGCCAGAGCCTTCTCCAGCACTGGCGCGCTGTCGACGAAGACCCGATAGTGGTGTGCCGGGATGGCGCTGCTGATCCGTTCCGCCAATTGGGCGAGCCGCTTGCGCATCAGCTTGTGGTAGTCGCGTCCCAGCGCATAGCGCGAGATGTAGGCCCGCTCCGGCTGCTGGAGTGTCTGTTGCAGCGCCACGCCGGGTGGCAGGTAGTCGAGCCGCAGCGAGATCACCCTCAGCGTGCCCGGCAGCAGTTCGGCCGGGCGACCGCGGCGGCTGCCGTGCTGGGCCATGTAGGCCATGTCGCCATGATCGCCGCGTTGCAGCCAGTCGAGCAGGTGCTGTTCATCTTCAGGCAGTTCGATGCCGGCGATGCCGACGGCCTGAAAACCGAGTTCAACGCCCCATGCCTTGATCCGGGCGGCAAGCTGATGGTAATCCTGAGGCAGGTCGGGTGGCTTCATTCGTTATAATTCTCGCCCCAACTGACTGCCAAAGCGAGCCTGCCGATGGTTGATCCGATCTCCTCATTCCGTGACACCCTGCCGACGCTGCTCTATACGGCAGCGCAGTCACGCCAGCTCGATCGGTTGGCACAGCAGCTTCCCGGCATCGATGGGTCGGTGTTGATGCGGCGCGCCGGCAGTGCCGCCTTCGATGTATTGCGCAGCCACTGGCCGCAGGCGCGGCGGCTTTTGATATTCTGCGGCGGCGGCAACAACGGTGGCGATGGGTATGTGCTGGCCGAACTGGCGCAGCGTGCGGGTTTCAGCGTCACCTTGGTGGCGTTGGTGGCAGCGGAACAGTTGCGGGGCGAAGCGTTGGTGGCCTGCCGCAACGCGGTGGCTGCCGGCGTCGAACCGTTGCCTTTCGCAGCGGAACGACTGGTCGACACGCAACATGATCTGCTCGTCGACGCGCTGTTGGGCACCGGCCTCAGCGGCGAGCCGCGCGCCGAGTATCGCGCGGTGATCGACTGGATCAACGCGAGCGCGCTGCAGGTGCTGGCACTGGACCTTCCTTCCGGACTCGATGCCGACACCGGCCGGGTGTGGGGCGCCGCCGTGCGCGCCGACCTGACCATTGCCTTCATCGCCGCCAAGCGGGGAATGTTGACCGGGGCGGGTCCTGACCACTGCGGCCTGCTCGGCTTCGCCGACCTCGAATTGCCTGGAGCGCTCCATCAGAAGCTGGAGAGCGAGCCGGTGCTGCGGCTCACATCGACCCTGTTGCCGCAGTGGCTACCGCGCCGGCCGCGCAGCGCCCACAAGGGGATGTTCGGCCATCTGCTGATCATCGGCGGCAACCATGGCTATGGCGGGGCGGTGTCGATCGCCGCCGAAGCGGCGCTGCGCGCCGGGGCCGGACTGGTGACGATTGCCACGCGCGGGGCGCACCTGAGTGCACTGCTGGCGCGGCGACCCGAGGCGATGGTGCGCGCGGTCGAATCGGGACAGGATCTGGAGCCGCTGCTGGCGCTGCCGACCGTGATCCTGCTGGGGCCGGGGCTGGGTCAGGATGCCTGGGCCGAGCAGATGGTACAGCGGGTGCTTGGCAGCGATCTGCCGTTGGTCGTCGATGCCGATGGGCTCAACCTGCTGGCGCGCCGCGCCACGCCTGTGCACCGCGAAAACTGGATCCTGACACCCCACCCGGGTGAAGCAGCGCGACTGCTCGGCTGCGACAGCCGCGAGGTGGAGGCCGACCGCTTTGCCGCCGTGCAGCAGCTGGCCGAACGTCATGGTGGTGTGGCGCTGCTGAAAGGGGCCGGCACCCTGGTGGCCAGCGCAGCGGTAGGTGGCGGGATTGCGCTCTGTGCCGCCGGCAACCCCGGCATGGCCAGTGGCGGCATGGGCGATCTGCTGAGCGGACTCATCGCCGCACTGTTGGCCCAGCAATTGTCGCTGGTCGATGCAGCGCGGGCCGGGGTGCTGCTCCATGCCATGGCCGGTGACGAAGCCGCCGGCGGCAACGAGCGTGGCCTGCTGGCCACCGATCTGCTGGCACCGCTGCGCCGGTGGGTCAATCCGCTCTGACGCAGGGTGCGCATGTCTGATTCAACCACCATTCTGACGTTGCTGCTGCCCGATGAAGCGGCAACGCTGCGATTGGGCGGGGTGCTTGCCGAGGTGGTCGCTGCGGGGATTCTGTTCCTGCGCGGTGATCTGGGCAGTGGCAAAACGACGCTGAGCCGCGGCCTGTTGCATGGCCTGGGGCATCAGGGCGCAGTCAAAAGTCCAACCTATACCTTGGTCGAACCCTATCTGCTGAGCGAACTGGCGCTCTATCATTTCGATCTCTATCGTCTTGCTGATGAAAAAGAGCTTGAATATCTTGGTGTTCGGGATTATTTTCGAGAAGATAGCTTATGTCTGATCGAATGGCCGGAGCGGGGTGAGCCCCTGTTGCCATCACCCGATCTTGAAATCAGGCTGAAATGGATCGAAAAGGGGCGCTGGTGCGAAATCGAGGGCTGTTCGGACAGGGGACGGATGTGGTTGGCGCAGTTGCGCTGCAATCCTGTGGTGCAGGCATTGGCCGTGGCCGCAGTCGACGACTGAGCCTGACAATCCGCTTCGGCTCACTGCTGTGCCTGCTGGTTTTTTTGCTGGCCCAGTCGGCATCGGGGGCAGCCATCCTCAAGAGTGCCAAGGTCGAAAACAGCGGAGAGAGCAGCCGTCTTCTGCTCGATTTTTCGGCCGGCGTCACCCACAAGTTTTTCACGCTGTCAGCACCGGATCGTCTGGTGATCGATCTGACCGAGACCCAGCTTGGCGCTGCCCTCGACCGGCTCGATCTGGCGGCGACGCCGATCGCCCGCATCCGCACCTCGCACCAGCCACGGAGCGCACGGCTGGTGTTTGACCTCAAACAGCGCACGCCGGTGCGGGTCTATCTGACTGCGACCGAGGGCGCAGCGACCCAGCAGCGGTTGGTGGTTGAGCTGGGCGCGCAGAAGAAGACGGCAAAGCCACCCTTGCCGGCCGCGGCTGCCACAGCCAGGTCAGCGAAACCACCTGTCGCCGAAAAACCGAGATCTCCGTCCGTCACCCAGCCGCCGCTCGTCAAGGGGAGTGCGAAGCCCAGCCCTGCAGCGTCGCAGTCAGCGCGGGTGACCGCAGTGGCGCCTAACGTCAAATCGGTGCAACAGCTCAACCACGAACGGCGAGATCTGGTGATCGCGATCGATGCCGGGCATGGCGGTGACGATCCAGGCGCGCTGGGACCGGGCGGGATCCGTGAAAAGGAGATCACGCTGGCCATCGCCAGGCAGTTGCATGGCCTGTTGAGTCAGGAACCTGGTTTCAAGCCGGTGCTGATCCGCAGTGGTGACCGTTTCGTGCCGCTGCGTCAACGCACCGAGATCGCCCGCAAGCACAAGGCCGATCTGTTCATTTCAATTCATGCCGACTCCTTTTCTGGCAGCGATGCGCGTGGCGGTTCGGTCTACACCCTGTCGCAGCGCGGGGCCAGCAGCGAGAGTGCGCGCTGGCTGGCCGATCAGGAGAACAAGGCCGATCTGATCGGCGGTGTCGGACTCGACCAGCGCGATGGTATGGTGGCGCAGGTGATTCTCGACCTCTACATGACCGCCACGCTCAACACCAGCAATGAACTGGCATCCGAACTGTTGCGCGGGTTGAACAAAGTTGGGCCGCTGCATCGGCAGCAAGTCGAAAAGGCGGGGTTCATGGTGCTGAAGTCGCCCGATATCCCGTCGGTGCTGGTCGAAACCGGCTTCATCTCCAATCCCAGCGAGGCGCGCCTGCTGAACACCCGGCAGCATCAACAGCGGCTGGCACAGAGCCTGCGTGGCGCCATTGTCTCTTACTACAGCCGCCGCCCGCCCGAGGGCACGATGCTGGCCTGGCGCAAACGGGGCGGCGATCTCTCCGCCAGCCCGGCGGTGGCGCAGAATGAGTCGAGCGAGCTGCCAGTTCGACGCTGAGCCTCTGTGACACGGGCTGCGTGTCGTTCTGGCATCAAAGTACCCGCAAGGCCAGCAGTTCGATCAGGGAAGGCAGCAGCACCAGCAGCAGAATCGCCACCCGGCGCCACAGTGACTTCCAGCCACGCGAACGGTGCAGGGTGATCATGATGCCGCCCAGCATCGAGCGACTCAGGTTGCGGCGATCGATCAGACTCTGGCCCAGCACGCCGACGACATGCAGCAGCACGAGCAGCAGACTGAACTGGGCCAGCAGTTCATGACTGCCTGCGAGCAGCCATTTGTGCCAGACCATGCCTGCGGGGAAAAAACCCATCAGCCATCCATAGCCATGGTCGAGGGCCAGCAGCGCCATGCCGGTGACACAGAGCAGCAGCAGGATGCTGAACAGGGCCAGAATGTTGAGTGCACCCAGTGGATGATGCCCGTGGTGCGGCAAGGGGCGCAGCGCCAGCAGGGCCGCGAGATGCGCCTTCACGGCCGTGGGCGTGATCCAGAGTTGATCGAGGGCGGCCGGGGTGGTGCTGAAGAGTCCGCCCAGCAGTCGCAGCCCGATCAGCAGCACGATCAGATGGCCGGCCAGCGCATGCAGCCAGAGCGCCTCCTCGCCGCTGAGATAAGCCAGCACGAAGCTGGCGGCCAGCAGCCAGTGGAGCAACCGGATCGGCCAGGGCCAGAGTCGATACTGTCGTTCTGACATGCGCGGGTTTCAAAGCCTGCTGGCTTGACCAGATGGTGTGGCTGTCGTGTCCGGGCGCAAACGATGCGTGGCTTCTGTCGATTCGAGATGCAGGGTGGATGCAGGCGTCCCTGCCTGCATGGCCGACTGTTCAGGAGACGAATTGCGGCGCGGCACCCATGCTCCAGAGAATCACCGTGGCGCCCATCAGTGCCACCACCATCACCAGGCCCACCGCGATCACCGCACTGGAAAAGAGTACGCCGCGCTCAGGTGAGATCTCCATCATGATCGGCGTGCCCTGATAGAGCAGATAGACGGTGTAGCCGATTGCAACAAGCCCCACCACCAGGTCGAACCAGAGCGCTGGATAGATGCCGAGTAGACCGCTCAGCAGCAACGGGGTGACGGTGTATCCGGCCAGCTTGAGGCTCCGGGCAAAGGAGGAGTTGGCGCCGTAGGTTTGCGCCATCCAGTGGATCAGGGCACCCAGCAGCATGACCATCGCCAGAATGGCGCCATAGAAGAGCAGCGCGATGATCAGTGCACTCTGGCTGGTGAGTTTGGTGGCCGGACCGCTGCCGATGCTCCAGCCAAAGGTGGTGGTGCCGATGTACCAGCACAGTGGCGGCAGCAGCGCCAGCCAGATCAGGTGGTTGAACAGATGGTGCAGCGGACTCTCGGTTTCGTCATGGATGGATTGCCATGCCTGATTGGGACGGGTGAAGATCTCGACGGTATGTGCCAGCAGCATTGGGGGTCTCCTCCTGAAGTCGTTATTTTCGATTGCCTGCGGTCTTGGCCAAGAGTACAAAACCGCTGATCATGATGCCATAGCCATTACAAAGATAATGGGCAAATGCGCGCTGGCGTTCGTTCACAGCCAGCCACTGCCGGCCATTCGCGCGGAGGCATGGCTCCAGTGCTGCAATAGATAGACCACGCTGATCATCAGGCTGGCACTGCTCCAGCTCCAGCCGGGCAGCGTGCCACGCAGGGCCAGCTCTTCATGATGGCGGTGGCAGAACAGCGTCATCAGGTTGGCGATCAGCAGACCGACCAGCAACTCCTTGATCACAGTGGTAAAGGGTGGAGCCTCGAAATAGAGCTGGCTGATGCCGAACAGGCTGATCAGCGCCGCCATGCCGGTGTAGATCACGAAGCGGTGGGGTGGCGTCCAGGATTGTGCGATCAGGTAGGCGGCAAAGCCAAGCGGTGCGGTCAGGGTTGCCAGCGGAAGCTGTCGGTTGGCCAATTGCAGCGTCAACAGCAGCAGTGCGAACCAGAAACCGAGTGCATGCCAGCCGCGCCGCGCCAGCAGCCAGATGGCGAGCAGGCCAGCCTGTCCGGCCAGGTGGGGGCGTTCAGCCAGCAGTTTGAGTGGCAGCAGCAGCAACGTGATGGCCGGATGGCGCAACGAGGAGAAAAAATCGGCCACGGCGCGGTCGTGACCGTTGAGCAGCACACCCTGGAGGGCGAACAGCATGGCCAGCAGCAGCGCCAGCGCCAGGCTGGCGAGCGGAAAAACGCCATCGGCGCGTCCGCCGCTGGCGCGCCAGCGCCAGAGCAGGGCACCGATCCTTGTCGATGTCAGTTGTCGTTGGCAGAAACGATAGAAGAGATGTCCCGGACTCAGTGCCAGATAGCCAAAGCGCAGTCCGTAGAGCGCTACAGAGCCGACCAGCAGCAGGACGATGCCCAGTTGCATGGCATCGGCGATCTGCGCCTCGCTCTGCTGCAGTGAGCTGCCGAGCAGATAGCCGGGCAGCAGATAGACGGGTGCCCACAGCAGCGCCGAGAACAGGTTGGTGAGAATGAAGCGCCCCACCGGCATGTCGAGCATCCCCGCCACCATCGGAATGAAGGGACGGATTGGTCCGACAAAACGGCCGAGCACGATGCTTTTACCGCCGTGGCGGTAAAAGAATGCCTCGCCATTGTCGATCCATTCGGGATGGCGGCGAAATGGCCCGAACTCACGAAGATGCTGATGAAAGTGATGACCGATCCAGAAGCTGATGCCATCGCCCAGAATCGCACCGATCATGCCTGCCAGCAGCAGCGGCGCGGCCTCGACCGTGCCGCTGCCGGCCAGTACGCTGATACCGATCAGCAGCACCACGCCGGGCACCAGCAGGCCGACGATGGCCAGCGACTCGGCCAGCGCAACGATGAAGATGGCGGCCAGGGTCCAGCCGGGGTGGCTCTGCAGCCAGGTCAGCAGGGTCTCGATCAAGGACATGGACTCCGGTTCATCGATGGTGCGACGCAGAATTGTAGCGAGTCGGGCCGCTCGTCGACATCGGGATGGCATTGGAACCACCCTGAGGCTTTCATTACAATGGGCGCTTCCCCCACTGATGATGTGCGTCAAATGAATCAACCGCTTGCACAGCAGATGCAGCAGATTGGCCTGCGCGCCCGCGAGGCTTCCCGCACGCTGGCACGCGCCAGCACCGGCGACAAGAACCGTGCCCTCATTGCCACCGCCGAGGCGCTGCAGCAGCACCGCACCACCTTGCTGCATGCCAACGGCCATGACCTCGAAGCAGCCCGGGCGCGCCAGCTCGAACCGGCGCTGATCGAGCGGCTGACGCTCAACGATGCCCGCATCGATGCGATGATCGAGAGTCTGCATCAGGTGGCGGCACTGGCCGATCCGGTCGGCGTCGTGACCGACCTGCGGCGCATGCCGAGCGGCATCGAGGTGGGGCGGATGCGGGTGCCGCTGGGGGTGATCGGCATCATCTACGAGTCAAGGCCCAGCGTGACCGCCGAGGCGGCCAGCCTTTGTCTGAAGTCGGGCAATGCCGCCATCCTGCGCGGCGGTTCGGAGTCGCACCACTCCAACCGTGTCATCGCCCAGGCGATCCAGCATGGCCTGGCGACTGCCCTGTTGCCGGACCATGCGATTCAGGTGCTGGAGAGCACCGACCGGGCGGCGGTGGGCCATCTGATCACGATGCCGGAGCATGTCGATGTGATCATTCCGCGCGGTGGCCGCGGCCTGATCGAACGCATCAGTCAGGAAGCACGCATTCCGGTGATCAAGCACCTCGATGGCATCTGCCACCTCTATGTCGATGCGCATGCCGACCTCGAGATGGCACTCAAGCTGGCGGTCAATGCCAAGACCCACCGCTATGGCGTCTGCAATGCGATGGAGACCCTGCTGGTCTGCGCTGCGGTGGCCGAACGCTTTCTGCCGCTGATCACCGATGCGCTGAAGGTGAAGGGGGTCGAACTGCGTGGTTGTACAGAGACCCGCCGTTGGGTGCCGGACTGCACGCCGGCCTGCGACGAGGATTGGATCACCGAGTACCTGGCGCCGATCCTGTCGATCCGGGTGGTGGCAGGGCTCGACGAGGCGATCGATCACATCAACCGCCATGGTTCGCACCACACCGACGGCATCATCACCCAGCGGCTCGACCATGCCCGTCGCTTCATCACCGAGGTCGACTCCAGCTCGGTGATGGTCAACGCCTCGACCCGTTTTGCCGACGGCTTCGAGTATGGCCTGGGCGCCGAAATCGGCATCTCCACCGACAAGCTCCATGCCCGTGGGCCGGTCGGGCTCGAGGGGTTGACCAGCCAGAAGTATGTGGTGCTGGGAGACGGCCACATTCGCCAATGAGTGGCCTGCTGGCGGAACAGCCCCGCAACCGCGCCGTTGGCTTCATGGGTGGCACCTTCGATCCGATCCACCATGGCCACCTGCGCTGCGCGCTGGAGATCAAGGAGCTGCTGGCGCTGGATGAGATGCGGCTGATTCCTTGTGGCGATCCCTATCACCGCTCGGCCGAGTCGCTGCCGGCTGCAGTGCGGGTTCAGCTGCTGGAAGCAGCGCTGGTCGGGAACCGGGCGCTCAGGATCGACAGGCGCGAACTGGCACGCACCGGTCCCAGCTACAGCCACGACACCTTGCTGTCGCTGCGCGGGGAACTGGGCGAACAGACAGCGCTCTGCATGGTGGTCGGCAGCGATGCCTACCAGGATCTCGATCGCTGGCACCGCTGGGAGACACTGCTCGATCTGGGCCATCTGCTGGTGATCGAGCGTCCTGGCTGGCAACCGCAGGAGCGGCCAGCGCTCAAGGCGCTGCGCGGCCGCTGTGAGACCGATCGCATCGATCGGCTGCGCAACAGGCCGGCCGGCGCGATGCTGTTTCTCTCGCTGCCTCGGCTCGAGATCTCCTCCACCCGCATCCGCGCCCTGATCGCCGCCGGGCGCTCTCCCGAGTATCTGCTGCCCGAAGCGGTCTGGCAGATGATTCGACAGCAGCAGCTGTATGGTTACCGATCCACCGACACGGACAATTCTCCCGATGAACGTTGAAACCCTGAAAGAGCGTCTGCTGACGGTGCTGGATGAGCGCAAGGCAGAGCAGATCGTCTGTCTCGATGTCCACGCGCTCACCTCGATCACCGACTGGATGATCATCGCGACCGGCACCTCGTCCCGGCACACCAAGGCGGTGGCCGAGTATCTGGTGCAGGAGGCCAAGAACCTCGGCCATCAACCCACCGGCGTCGAGGGGCTGCAATCGGGCGAGTGGGTGCTGGTCGATCTAGATCGGATCATCGTCCACATCATGCTGGCCGAAACCCGTCGTCTTTATGATCTGGAGCGGCTGTGGCGTCAGACACCGCTCATGCCAGCGCAAGATTGAGCATCGATGCGCATTCGCCTGCTGGCCGCGGGCAATCGCCCGCCGGCCTGGATCAAGAGCGGCTATGAAGAGTACATCTCCCGCCTGCGCCCCTACTGTCGCTTTGAGCTGATCGAGATTCCGCTGCCATCGCGCGGCAAATCATTGTCTGCGCAGCAGGCACGCCGGATCGAAGGCGAACGGATGCTGGCGGCCCTCGGCGAGCGTGACCGGCTGATTGCACTGGCCATCGAAGGTGAAGCCTGGAGCACTGCGCAGCTGAGCGCACGCCTCGGTGAGTGGGAGCGTGCCGGCGACCCTCTGGCGCTGGCGATCGGTGGACCGGATGGGCTCGATGACGCGCTGCTCGCTCGCGCCCAGCGACGCTGGTCACTTTCTGCGCTGACGCTGCCGCACCTGCTGGTGCGGGTGATCGTCACCGAGCAGCTCTATCGCGCCCATGCGCTGCGCGACAACCATCCTTACCACCGCTGAACCGCCATGTCGCCCAATCCGGTTTTCAAGGACCATGAGCAGGAGCGTCGGTTGGTGCAGCGCCGCCTGCTCTGGAGCGTGCTGCTGCTGCTGCTGTGCATGACACTTCTGCTGGGACGAATCTACACCCTGCAGGTGGTGAAGCATGAAGAGTTTCACACGCTGTCGGACAAGAACCGCATTCGCCTGCAACCGATTCCGCCGACCCGTGGCCTGATCTACGACCGCAATCAGCAGTTGCTGGCGCACAACAAGGCAAGCTTCAACCTGACGCTGGTCAAGGAGTCGATTGCAGACCTGCCGCAGACGCTCGATCGGCTCACCACCTTGCTGAAACTGACCGATGAGGAGCTGAACCGGTTCAGGAAACGGCTCGAACGCAGCCGCTCGTTCGATCTGGTTCCGCTGCGCGACAACCTGACCGAAGAGGAGATCGCCATTCTGGCGCTGGAGCGGCATCGCCTGCCGGGGGTCGAGGTGAGTGCGCAACTGGTGCGCCACTATCCGTTTGGGCCGCTGTTTGCCCATCCGCTCGGATATGTGGCCCGCATCAACGAGAGTGAGCTGAAGGAGGTCGATCCGGTCAATTACAGTGGCACCGAGTACATCGGCAAGGGAGGGGTCGAGCGGCAGAATGAAGCATTGCTGCATGGTCAGGTCGGCTATCAGAATGTCGAGATCGATGCCCGCGGCCGGGTGATCCGGGTGCTGAACAGCACCGCGGCGCAAAATGGGGCTGATCTCACCCTCTACCTCGACAGCCACATTCAGCAGGTGGCGGAAGAGGCGTTGACCGGTTGGCGTGGTGCGGCGGTCGCCATCGAAATCAGCAGTGGTGGCGTGCTGGCAATGGTGAGCACGCCCAGCTATGACCCCAACCTCTTCGTGACCGGCATCGATGCCCGGCGTTATGGCGAATTGCAGAAATCCACCGATCTGCCGCTGCTCAACCGCGCCGTACGCGGACGCTATCCGCCCGGTTCGACGGTCAAGCCGTTCGTGGCGCTGGCCGGCTTGCAGCATCAGGTGATCAATTTCGATTCGACGGTCGCTGATCCGGGCTGGTATCAATTGCCGGGCAACGAGCACAGATACCGCGACTGGAAAAAGTGGGGGCATGGCTACCGGGTCGGACTGCGTCAGGCGATCGTGGAGTCGTGCGACACCTTTTTTTATGATCTGGCTTATCGACTCAACATCGATCGGCTCTCCGACACGTTGGGCCGATTCGGCTTTGGCGCGCTGTCGGGGGCCGAATTTCCCGGTGAACTGCCGGGGATTCTGCCGAGCCGGGCCTGGAAACAGGCCAGATACCGGGCCAACTGGTTTCCAGGCGAGACCGTGATCACCGGCATTGGTCAGGGCTACATGACGGTGACGCCACTGCAGCTTGCCGCCGCCACTGCCACCTTGGCCAATCGCGGCGTCATGGTTCGACCACGTCTGGTCAAGTCGATCTCGCCAGTCGACAGTGCAGCGCTGCTGCCCAGCGCGCCGCCGCCGATCCAGTTGGCGCAGCGTGGCTACTGGGATTTCGTCATCGGCGCGATGGAGGGGGTGGTGCATGACCCCACTGGCACCGCCAAGCGGATCGCGGTGGACGCCCCTTACCGTATCGCCGGAAAATCGGGCACCGCCCAGGTGGTGGGCATCGCGCAGGACGAGGAGTATGACGCCGGCAAGATCTCCAAAAAGAACTGGGACCATGCTCTTTTCATCGCCTTTGCGCCAGCCGAAGCACCTCGGATCGCCGTGGCGGTGGTGGTCGAGAATGGCGGCAGCGGCAGCGGCACGGCGGCACCCATCGCCCGCCGCATTCTCGATGCCTATCTGTTGCCGAGACAACCATGAGTCAATCTGATTTCGTTCGCCGGTTGCCCGGTCTGGGTGAGCTCAGACAGGGCAAACCCTGGCTCAAGCGGCTGCATATCGATCCGCTGCTGCTGTTGCCGCTGCTGCTGTTGGCCGGTTATGGCCTGGTCGTGCTCTACAGTGCCGGTGGCGGCAGCCTCGATGCCATCGAACGGCAGGGAATGTCGCTGGGGTTGGCAGGCGTGTTGATGCTGATCGCCGCACAGATCGACGTCGCCATCCTGCGTCGCTGGGCGCTGGTGATCCATCTGGGGGGGACGGTCCTGCTGATCATCGTGCTGCTGGCGGGTGACGATGCCAAGGGGGCGACGCGCTGGATCGATCTGCAGGTGCTGCGGTTCCAGCCGGCGGAGATCATGAAGCTGGCGATGCCGCTGGCGGTCTGTCGCTACCTTGGTGACCACCATCTGCCGCCCACTCTCCCCACCGTTGCCGTGTCGATGGCGTTGATAGCGGTGCCTACACTGTTGATCGCCAAGCAGCCCGATCTGGGTTCGGCGCTGCTGATCGCCAGTTCGGGTCTCTATGCGCTCTTTCTGGCTGGCATCCGCTGGTTGTGGATTGCGCTTGCCGGCCTTGCAGGGGTGTTGCTCGCGCCGGCCCTGTGGTTCTTGCTGAGGGACTATCAGCGTCGACGCATCCTGACGCTGATCGATCCGGAGGCCGATCCGTTGGGGTCGAGCTGGAACATCATCCAGTCGAAGATCGCCATCGGCTCGGGTGGGCTCCACGGCAAGGGTTGGCTTGCCGGTACCCAGTCGCATCTCGATTTTCTGCCGGAAAGCCACACCGACTTCATCTTTGCGGTGCTGGCCGAGGAGTTTGGTCTGGTCGGCGTGTTGCTGCTGTTTGGCCTCTATTTGATAATTGTCGCCCGTGGTCTGTGGATCGCGGCCAAGGCACCCGATCTGTTTCAGCGTCTGCTTGCCGGTTCGATCACCCTGACCTTTTCTGTCTATGCCCTGGTCAATGTCGGCATGGTGAGTGGTGTTCTTCCCGTCGTCGGCGTGCCCTTGCCGCTGATCAGCCAGGGCGGCACTGCGCTGGTCACGCTGATGCTCGGCTTTGGCGTGTTGATGTCGATACAGACCCGTACACCTTGATCAATCGTTGGTAGATCCATTCATGCCCCTTGAATCTCCTTGCTTTCAGGCGCGCTGCATTCGCGCGCTCCGTATGCTGTCGATGACACTGTTGCTGTCTGGACATTGTGGTGCGCTTTGGGCAGCGGATTATCTGGAGCAGGTCGAAGTGCAGCAGTTCATCACCGAACTGGTCGAACATCACGACTTCTCTCGACCGGAGCTCGAAGCGCTGTTCAGCCAGGTGCAGCGGCAGCAGCGGGTGATCGATCTGATCTCGAAGCCGGCCGAAAAACGGCTCGAGTGGTTCGAGTATCGCCGCATCTTTCTCGATCAGGAGCGGATTCGGCAGGGCGTGCAGTTCTGGCGCGCCCATGCTGCCGAGCTGGCACGGGCCGAGAGTCAGTTCGGCGTCGAACCCCCAATGGTGGTGGCGATCATCGGCATCGAAACCCGTTATGGTCGCAACACTGGCACCACTCCGGTGCTGGATGCACTCACCACCTTGGCATTCGACTACCCACCCCGCAGCAAATTCTTCCGTCAGGAGCTGTTCAACTATCTGCTGCTGGCGCGCGAAGAGGGCAAGGATCCACGCTCGATCAAGGGCTCCTACGCGGGCGCCATGGGCTATGGCCAGTTCATGCCCAGCAGCTATCGCAACTATGCGGTCGATTTCGATGGCGATGGCAAACGCGACATCTGGAACAACCGCAGCGACGCGATCGGCAGTGTTGCCAGCTATTTCAACCGCCATGGCTGGCAGCACAATGCACCCGTGGTGATGACGGCACTGCCCAGCGCCGAGAATCCTGCCTTGGCGTTGAACGACACCAAAAAGCCGACCCTGTCGGTGGCGCAGTTGGCTGCTCAGGGAGTTCGTGCCCGTCAATGGGTCGAACCGGAGCGCAAGGCCGTGGCATTGCGGCTGCTGGGAGATGCAGGACCCGAATATTGGCTGGCTTTTGACAACTTTTACGTCATTACCCGTTACAATCAGAGCCAGTTGTATGCCATGGCTGCTCACCAGCTCAGTGAAGCAATCCGGCAGCACTACATTGCAGGAGCCGACTGAGTGCAGCAGAACAAAGCCATTCAACTGATCAGCCTGCTGATTTTCTCCACACTGCTGGTTGCCTGCGGCTCCCAGCCGAGAATTCCGCCCCCGCCGGGCACCAGCCGCATCGATATTCCGGTCACCGCACCTGCGGCTCCACCTGCCAGCGCGGAACCCTACAGCCCCCGTGGCAACCGCTCACCCTATCAGGTGTTCGGCCAGACCTACTATGTGCTGCCGACCGCCCAAGGCTATCAGGCCGAAGGGACTGCCTCCTGGTATGGCGAGCAGTTCCATGGTTTGCAGACATCGAATGGCGAAATCTACAACATGTACGCCCTGACCGCGGCGCACAAGAGCCTGCCGATTCCCTGCTATGCGCGCATCACCCATCTGGGCAATGGCCGTCAGGTGGTGGTGCGCGTCAATGACCGCGGCCCCTTCCATGATGACCGGCTGATCGACCTCTCCTACGGTGCGGCGCTCCAGCTCGGTTTTGCCGATGTGGGCTTGGCCCAGGTGCGCATCGAGGTGATCAACGCATCGGCGACACCGTTGAGTCCCACTGCAGCGGTCGTCGCATCGACACCGAAGCCCACCAGGGTTTCGGCGGAGAATGGAGTGCCTGCGGTCATCAAGCGCAAACCACCGGGATCGACGACCGCCGCGCGGTCTGCTGCCGAAGCTGGAGCGGGTCTCTACCTGCAGGCCGGCGCCTTCTCCAGGCGCGAAGCCGCCGCCGCGATGGTGGAGCGGTTGACGGATGTGGTGAAGCACCCGATCAGCATCAGCACGGCTGACACTGCCAAGCGGGAATCGCTGTTCCGGGTGCGCATTGGTCCGATTGCGTCACAGGATGAAGCGCAGCAGATACAGAGCCTGATCAGCAAGCATGGCATTGCCTCGAGTTTTGCCTTCCGGCAGTGAGCGGCCGTACAGTCGGCGCCATCGCCATTTCGCGGTAGAATCCCGACAGTTTGACCGCAGCGACATGTTGCCCGCTCAGCGACCAGCCGAGCAGCCGCGACTGAATTCGCGGGAGTGCCAGCCACTCCCGCATCCATGCACGATTTCATGACTCATACCCATGCCTGCTTCTGTTCATCGATTTGCTCCATTTTTTTTCATTCTGGTACTCATGTTGTCTGCTTCGACCGGTGCAGAACAGCCAGTGCCCACCCCCGCGCCCGTACCGGTGGCGGTGATTCCCGGACCGCCGGCGCTGACGGCCAGTGCCTATGTGATGATGGACGCCGACAGTGGTCGCATCCTCGCGGCGCAGAATGAAAACGAGCGGATGGCACCGGCCAGCCTGACCAAGATCCTCACCAGCTACATGGTGGCTGAAGAGCTGCAAAAGGGTCGGATTCGCGAAACCGATGAGGTCAACATCAGCATCAAGGCGTGGCAGATGGGTGGCTCGCGCATGTATGTCCGCGAAGGCACCAAGGTGCCGCTGCTCGATCTGCTGCGTGGCGTGGTGATCCAGTCCGGCAATGATGCCAGTGTGGCGTTGGCGGAGCATATCTCCGGCAGCGAAGAGGCCTTTGCCGAGGAGATGAACCGGATCGCCGCCAAGATCGGCATGAAGAGCAGCCACTTCGTCAATGCGACCGGCTGGCCCTCCCCCGACCACTACACCACTGCTTACGATCTTGCGCTGCTGGCGCGGGCGCTGGTCAAAAACCACCCGGAGCACTACAACCTCTACTCCGAGAAATATTTTCACTACAACAACATCAACCAGCCCAATCGCAACCGGCTGTTGTGGATCGACCCGTCGGTCGACGGCATCAAGACCGGTCACACCGAAGAGGCCGGTTACTGTCTGGTGGCTTCGGCCAAACGTGACAACATGCGACTGGTCACGGTGGTGCTCGGCACCAGCAGCGATCAGGCGCGCACCACGGAGAGCCAGAAGCTGCTCACCTATGGCTTCCGCTATTTTGAGACCCACAAGCTTTACAACGGTGGGGAGGCCTTGCAGCGGGCCCGCGTCTACGCAGGTGCACAGAACGAGGTGGAGCTGGGTCTGGCACAGGATCTCCACGTGACAGTGCCGCGTGGGCAATATGGGTCGCTGGCGGCCAGCCTGGAGATTCCCGGCATCATCAAGGCGCCGCTCGCGGCAGGGCAGAACCTCGGCAAGATCGTGCTGAAGCTGGGCGAGACACCGCTGCTGGAGCAGCCGCTGACCGTGATCAAGCCGGTGGAAGAGGGCGGCTGGTTCAAGCGTCTGCTGGATGCAGTCAGGCTGTTCTTTCTGCAGCTTTTCGGTGGAGACGGCGCGGGCAAATCATGACCCTGTGCCGGGACGACCTTTTCGCGCTCAGTCAGTCGCTCTGAGCCGTTCGCCGAAGAACGCCAGCACCCGATCGAGCGCCACCCGCGTCGGGTGGCCGGCCTCATCGACCAGGTCATTGGTCAGCACCGAGTGGGACTTGCCGGAGATGCCGTGAGGGTTGCCGGGGCCGGAGTCGATTTCGATCGCCTCGAAATGGTCACCCAGCTGCTCGCGCAGGCCATCGAATCTGGCCTGGGTGCAGATCGGATCGTGGCTGAAACGCAGCCCCAGCACACTCAACTGCTCCTGTTCGAGTCGATTTTTGACCTGACTCAGGCTGACTGGATCGATGTCGATGGCGCCCTTGCGGCGTTCGGTGATCGGAAAGGGCAGGGAGGGTTGACTCAGCACCGGTGCCAGCACGGCCGGTTCCAGCATCATGCCCAGGGCAAAGCCGCCGGTGAAGCACATGCCGAGCGCGCCGACCCCGGGACCGCCCAGCTCCTGATGCAGTGCCCGCGCCAGCGCCCGCAGTGGCGTGATGATCGGACTCGATTTGCCGAGGGCAAAGGCGGTGAACTCGCGGCGCACGCAGGCGCCCAGCATCGAGCGGAACAGGTAGCCGCCCGAAAGCGGCGCGCCCGGCACTCCGAACAGCCAGGGCAGGCAGACGGTGAAGCCGGCATCGGCCACCCGGTCGGCAAAAGCCTGAACCTGGGGGGTGATGCCAGGAATCTCGTGCATCACGATCACCCCCGGTCCTTGGCCACGCCGGTAGAAGCGCAGTGCGCTGTCGCCGAACTGCTGCTCGTGGAAGGCGTAACCCGGCAGCTGCGGAATGGTCGCCATCTGCTCTGCTCCGTACATGTGGGTGGTAATTGGTGGGCCGTGCCCGGTGCTGGCCTGGCGCGTGCGGCTCAACCCCGCCTGGGCTTGCCGAGCAGCCGGTCGGAGATGATGCGCTGCTGGATCTCGGAGGTACCCTCGAAGATCTTGGTCAGGCGGGCGTCACGCCAGTAGCGCTCGACCGCATGAAGCTTGGTGTAGCCGGCCCCGCCGAAGATCTGCAACGCTTCCGAAGTGACCCGCTCGGCCATCTCGGTGGCGAAATATTTGGCCATCGAGGCCTCCTGGTCGCAGCGACCACCACGGTCGATCTGGTCGCAGACGTGATACATCAACTGCCGTGCCGCCTCAATCTCGGTGGCCATCGTGGCCAGCTTGAAGCGGATCGCCTGGAATTCGCCGATCGGCCGGCCGAACTGCTCGCGCTGCTGTGCATACTTGAGCGCATCCTCGAGCGCGCCGCGCGCCAGGCCGATCGCCCGGGCGGCGGTGTGGGCGCGGGCGATTTCGAGTCCGCTGGCGGTCGAGGTGAAGGCTTCATCCTCATTGCCCATCTGGTACTCGACCGGCACCTTGCAGTCGTCGAAGCGCAGCTCCCAGGTCTTCCAGCCGAAGTAGCCGATCTTGGGAATCGGCGAACCCTGACAGCCCTGCGGCAACTCGCCGCGCGGCTTCTCGACGATGAAGCGGCCCAGTCCTTTCCACGGTGCCGTGGGGTCGCGCTCGCTGGTGCGGGCCAGCACACTGATGTAGTCGGCCCCATCGGCGAAGGTGCACCAGTACTTGTTGCCGGTGATGGACCAATGGTCGCCACGGCGCTCGGCACGGCAGGAGACGCCGGAGAGGTCGGAGCCGACATTGGGTTCCGAGAGCGCGGCGGCGGCCAGATATTCGCCGCGGGCCGCCTTGCGGGTCAGTTCGATGCGCTTCTCACGCGGCATGTTGCCGAGTCCCATCATGCCTCCGGAGCGGGCGATGATGCTGGCCACGCTCATCCAGCCACGTGCCAGCTCTTCGGCGATCAGGCAATATTCGAAGCAGCCAAGGCCCAGGCCGCCGAACTCCTCCTTGATGCGGATGCCGAAGTAGCCCATGTCGGCCATCTTCTGTCGCAGTTCCAGTGGAATGTCGCCCTGGATCGGGTCAAGCGCATTGGCGACCGGCAGCACCTCTTTCATGCTGAACTGCCGTGCGGTTTCCTGAATCATCAGCCGCTCTTCGCTCATGTAACCCATCGTTCATCTCCCTGTTATTGTGATGTCATCCGAGCTGCACAATCATAATCAAAGAGTTCTGCCGTGATCCATCATTCGGAGTGCCCGAGCGGTCGTGAGTCAAGGAAAAAACATGCAGGCCACTGCGTCGATCCATTACTGGATTGCACCATCCACCCGCAGTGACGAGATCGACAATCCACCACTGCCGAATGAGCTCCACCCTGGTTCACAGCGCGCCCGGCGCGGCGAACTCAAACTCTATGACAGCTTCGACTGGCGCCTCTGGTTCGGCGGGTTGGCGCTCTATCGTCTGGACGGGTGTTATCACCTGCTGCCGAGGAGCGGTTTCCGGCTCGACCTGGCTCGACCCGATGGCAGTGGTTATTCGCGGCCGATCAACTTCGCCGAGCAGTTCCGTGAGCCGGAGTTGAGGCAGCCAGTGCAGCGGATTCTCGCTCCGCGTGCGCTGATCGAGATCGCCTCTTTCCAGTGCCGAGAGCGGTCTGTTCAGGTCAGGAATGGTGATGACAAGGGGGTCGCCCTGCTGCACTGTTTCGAACTTTCCCATCCGTTGCCAGATGGCAGACAGGCGCGACTGGAGGGTCTCTGGATCGCACCCTGCACCGGCTATCAGCTCGAGCTGGAGATGATCGAGGCGACACTGCGGGCGGCGGGCTGGCAGCATGAAGTGCGCAATCCGCTGGAGCTTCTGCTGCCTGCCGCACAACAGCCGCGTCCGGAGCGCACCCGACCGCTGACCGACATGGTCGGCGAAGAGCCGGCGGATGACCTGCTGCGGCGTCTGCTCCTCGCCCAGTTGCGGGTGGTCAAGGAGCAGGAGGATGGCATCATCAAACAGATCGACAGCGAGTTCCTGCATGATTACCGTGTCGCGCTGCGCAAGGCCCGGTCGCTGTTGAGTCTGGCCAAACGGGTGTTTCCTGCCGCGATTCAGCAACGGGCCCGCCATGATTTTGCCGATCTGCAACGTCAGAGCAATCAGCTGCGCGATCTCGACGTCTGGCTGCTGCAACGGGAACATTTTCAGAAAATGGTGCCACCTCGTCTGCAAACCGGGTTCGAACAGCTTTTTGCCGAGCTTCAGGCGACCCGGAATCAGGCGCAGCGGCGGCTGCGACGCTTGCTGAATTCCAGTGCCCATCAACTGCGGATGCAGCAGTGGCTGTATGATCTGGCACAGCCGGGGCTCTGGGAGGAGCCTGCCGAGGTGAAGAGATCGGCGCGCACACTGATCGATCGGCAGATCCTGCGCCGCCATCGTCAGTTGCTCAAGGGTGCCCAGCGTTTCTCACAGCTGGATGACGAAGAGGTTCACAACTTGAGAATCGAAGTAAAAAAGCTGCGCTATCTACTTGAAATATTTTATGATTTCTATTCGCAGGAGCCCTGTGACTGGCTGCTCACCCACCTGCGCAAGGTGCAGGGCAGGCTCGGCGATTACAACGATCTGCAAGTACAGCAGACCCATCTGCAACACTTTGCCGAAACGCTGATCGTCGGGGAAAAATCCACCGGTGAGGTATTGCTTGCTGCCGGTGCCATCGTTGCCGGTCTCGAGCGTGAAAAACAGCAGGCGCGCAAGCGCATTGCAGAACCGCTGCACAGACTGGCGACACCCAATGGCCGGGCGCAGTTGCAGCGGTTGTTGAACGAGCAATGAATTGATGAAGGTCATCGCCTGTTACAGCATCAAGGGGGGTGTCGGCAAGACCGCCACGGCGGTCAACCTGGCCCATGCTGCCGCAACCAGCGGCTACCGCACGCTGCTGGTCGATCTCGATCCACAGGCGGCGGCGACCTTCTATTTTCGGATCAAGGCGCCCGAAGAGAAGAAGGTTCCGCGCTGGTTCAGGACGGGCCAGGATCTGCAACAGGCGATTCGTGGCAGCGACTACCCGCGTCTCGACCTGCTGCCGGCTGATCTGGGCTATCGCGACAGTGAGGCCATGCTGGCTGGCATGAAGCGCTCCGACAAACAGTTGCGCAAGCGGCTCAAGGAGGTGACCGATGGGTACGACATGGTGCTGATCGATTCGCCCGCCAACATCGGTCTGCTGTCGGAGAACATCTTTCGGGCGGCCGATGTGGTCCTTGTGCCGGTGATTCCCACCACCCTGTCGGAGCGCACCCTGCGGCTTCTGCTGCATTTCGTCGCGAAACAGAAGCTCGATGTCGATCGGCTGCTGCCGTTCTTCTCAATGGTGCAGCCTCACAAGCGACTGCATGCCGACACCATGGCACGCTTGCGTGCGGAGTTTCCGCAACTGCTGCAGAGCACCATTCCCTTCACCGTCGACATCGAGAACATGGGCGTGCTGCGCGAACCGGTGCTGGCCTATGCGCCGCGCCGTCCGGCCGGTGAAGCCTATCGCGCCCTGTGGCTCGAGCTGCTCGGGCGTCTCATTCCCCGGCAGGAGTGATGGCATTGCATCACCGCAGACAGTGGAGTAGCCTCGGAGCGGTCGAGCCGGGGTGTGGCGAAATCCTGTCGTCATCTTCATCGGCCATGGTGCACCGAATCCGTTGGTTGCTCAGGAGGAGGCATTGGCCCAATCGTCATCGCCAGTCCTGTCGGGTGAGCGAATTCTGCGGCTGAATCTGGCCGGGCAGCCGATCGAATGGCTGACTTGGCAGGAGGCGGTCTCATTGTATGCCCGTGATCTGGTGGGCTGGACGCTGGGCGAGGTGGTCTGCACCCTGCGCGGTGGAATCTCGCGCCTGAGCCAGCGCCGCAGTCGCCTCGAACTGCACAGCATCATCGCCTGCCGCGGCAAAATCCACGATCCATGCCAATATGAACCGCCGCTGACCAACCGTGGACTGTTCCGGCGCGACCAGAATCTCTGTCTCTACTGCGGCAAGTCGCTCTCCGATCGGCTGCTGACCCGCGATCACCTGGTGCCGACGTCCCGCGGCGGACGGGATGAGTGGACCAACGTGGTCACCGCCTGCCGCAGTTGCAATCAGGGCAAGGGCGATCGTCTGCTGCATGAGGCGCGCATGGAGCTGCTGGCGCTGCCCTATCGCCCCAACTGGGCAGAATATCTGGCACTCGAGAACAGCGGCCGGGTACGTGGTGACCAGATGGAATTTCTGCGCCGGCAGTTTTCACCGCACTGCCGCTTTGCCTGATCAACCCCGGGTGATCTTTGGGCGGAGTCGTTTTCAAAAATGGATGTTGAAATCGTTCTGAAAGAAAAATTTCTGCATGTCAGGGCGAGCGGACACTATTCGCTCGATGAGATGAACGCCATGAGCCGGGCGATGTTTGCCGCACTCCAGCAACATCCGCGGGCGAGCTGCCTGATCGATTGTAGCCAGGTGACCGGCTCGCCAACCCTGAACGAGCGGTTCGAATGGCCAAGGTTCACCGCGCGACTGATCGAAGACTTGCCAGCGATCCAGCGCCAGACCCGATTTGCCTTTGTCGCTTCGGAGCCTTTTCTCGATCCAGGGCGCTTTGGTGAAACCGTGGCCGTCAACCGGGGCGTGAACGTCGTGGCGACCGACAGTCTCGACGAGGCATTGCGCTGGCTGGGTGTCGAAACAGGAAGCGCATGAAAGTAGAGATCACCCCGAAAGAGCATTACCTGCATGTCAGGGCAGTTGGAGAGTTTTCAGTTGCCGGCATGAAGGCAATGAGTCTGGCCATCATCGCTGCGCTGGTCGAGCATTCAAGCTCGAAATGTCTGCTTGACTGTCGACAGGTGGTGGGTGCGCGGACGCTGGCCGAGCGTTTCTCTTGGATAGAGTTTGCTGCCGATGAGTCGAGCAAACTGCCGTTCGCTTCAAACCGGGCCCGCATTGCCTATGTCGGCGCCGCAAATCGGCTGGATCCTGGCCGTTTTGGAGAAACGGTCGCGATCAATCGGGGGTTGAATGTGATGGTGACCGACAGCCTCGACGAGGCGCTGCGCTGGCTCGATCTGCAGGCCGATTGAACGGCAACCACCCAATACTGGTGCAGACGCACATCGGCCGGATCAGCTACTTGCCGAGGTAGGAGACCCCTTCGTCAAGCCCGCGCAGCGTGAGCGGAAACATCCGCCCATCGAGCAGTTGATTGACCATCTGCACGCTGTTGGAGTAATCCCAGGTGTCCTGCGCCTGTGGGTTGAGCCAGATCACCCGCTCGTAGGTCTCGACGACGCGTTGCATCCAGGTGGCGCCGGACTCCTCGTTGTTGTGTTCGATGCTGCCGCCGATGTTGGTGATCTCGTAGGGGGCCATGGCGGCATCACCGACGAAAATCACCTTGTAGTCTGACGAGAACTTGTGCAGCAGATCCCAGGTGGCGGTGCGCTCATGCATCCGCCGGGTGTTGCTCTTCCACACCGATTCATAGATGAAGTTGTGGAAGTAGAAATACTCCAGATGTTTGAACTCGGTGCGTACCGCCGAGAACAGCCCTTCGCAGATTCGCACGTAGGGATCCATGGAGCCGCCGACGTCGAAGAAGATCAGCACCTTGACCGCGTTGTGCCGTTCGGGAACGAACTTGAGGTCGAGCAGGCCGCCACGCTTGGCGGTGGCATCGATGGTCTCATCGAGATCGAGCTCCACTTCGGCACCGCTGCGGGCGAACCTGCGCAGCCGGCGCAGCGCCATCTTGATGTCGCGGGTGCCCAGTTCGACGGTGTCGTCCAGATCCTTGAACTGACGGGTCTCCCACACCTTGGCGGCGCGGAAGTTGCGGTTTCCATCCTGGCCGATGCGAATTCCTTCCGGGTTGTAGCCCTGGGCGCCGAACGGCGAGGTGCCGCCGGTGCCGATCCACTTGTTGCCCCCCTCATGCCGCTCCTTCTGCTCTTCGAGTCGCTTCTTGAACTCCTCGATCAGTTTTTCCAGTCCGCCGAGCGACTCGATCTTCGCCCGCTCCTCGGGGGTCAGCGACTCCTCGAAGGCCTTGCGCAGCCACTCTTCGGGAATGAACGCGGCGATGATGCCCTCGAGGGTTTCGAGCCCCTTGAAGTAGCGGCCGAAGGCGACATCGAAACGGTCGAAATGGGTCTCGTCCTTCACCATGATCGCACGGCTCAGGTAGTAGAATTCATCGAGATCGCCATAGACCAGCCGGGCGCTCATCGCTTCGAGCAGATCCATGTATTCGCGCAGCGACACTGGAATGTTGCTGCGCTTCAAGGCCATGAAGAAGTCGATGAGCACGGCTCAGCCCCGGCTCTGGCGACGGTGCATGAAGGCCAGCCGTTCGAGCAGGTGCACATCCTGCTCATTCTTGACCAGTGCACCATAGAGCGGCGGGATGGCCTTGGCGGCATCCTTGTTCTTCAGCACCTCCTCGGGCATGTCGTCGGCCATCAGCAGCTTGAGCCAGTCGATCAGTTCGGAGGTCGAGGGTTTTTTCTTCAGTCCAGGCACGGTGCGCACATCGAAGAAAATTTCCAGGGCCTCTTTCACCAACTCCTGCTTGATCTCCGGGTAGTGCACCTTGACGATCTGGATCATCGTTTCACGGTCGGGGAAGGAGATGTAGTGGAAGAAGCAGCGGCGCAGAAAGGCGTCGGGCAGCTCTTTTTCGTTGTTGCTGGTGATGATCACGATCGGCCGCCTGCGTGCCACCACCCGCTGCTGGGTCTCGTAGACGTAGAACTCCATCCGGTCGAGTTCGAGCAGCAGGTCATTGGGAAATTCGATGTCGGCCTTGTCGATCTCATCGATCAGCAGCACCACCTGCTGGTCGGCGTCGAACGCCTCCCACAGCTTGCCCTTGACGATGTAGTTGGAGATGTCATGCACCCGCGCCTCACCCAGTTGCGAGTCGCGCAGCCGCGACACGGCGTCGTATTCATAGAGCCCCTGCTGCGCCTTGGTGGTCGATTTGATGTGCCATTTGATGATCGGCAGCTTGAGTGCCTCAGCCACCTCTTCGGCCAGCATGGTCTTGCCGGTACCGGGTTCACCCTTGATCAGCAGTGGGCGTTGCAGCCGGATGGCGGCGTTGACCGCCATCTGCAGATCCTTGGTGGCGACGTAGGATTGGGTGCCTTCGAAATTCATGGGCGATGTTCCCGTTCGTTGTGCAGGTGGATAGCTATTAACTTTTCGACTTTAAAGCAGATCATTGAGCCGGATCAATATGCCGGAGTGTTGAATCACGGTGGCAATTCTCCATACTGACGCCCTGCATTAACCCAAGGCGCACTCGCGCCCTGTTCAGGAGGTAGTTTGTCGATGTCGTCTCCCATTGAAACCGATGCCGTGATCGTTGGTGCCGGTCCCGTCGGTCTGTTTCAGGTGTTTGAACTCGGTCTGCTGGATATCCGTGCTCATGTCATCGAATCGCTGCCCCAGGTGGGTGGACAGTGCTCGGAGCTCTACCCCGACAAGCCGATCTATGACATTCCGGCGCTGCCGATCTGTGGCGCCCAGGAGTTGATCGACCGGCTGATGGAGCAGATCAGACCCTTTTCGCCGACCTTCCATTTGGGGCAGGAGGTCAACAAGGTGCAACAGCGTGAGGATGGCCGTTTCGATGTCGGCACCAGCGCTGGCACCCAGTTCATCGCCGGCAATGTGATCATCGCCGGTGGGGTCGGCTCGTTCCAGCCGGTGCAGGTCGAGGTGCCTGGCATCGACCGGCTGCTCGACCATTCGCTTTTCTATCGGGTGAAGGATCCTGCCCGGCACCATGGCAAGCGGCTGCTGGTGGTCGGCGGTGGCGATTCGGCGCTCGACTGGACCCTGAGCCTTTGCGACCAGGCGCAGTCGCTGACGTTGATTCACCGTCGCAACGAGTTTCGCGCCCAGCCCAACTCGGTCAATCAGATGCATGAACTCTGCGCGGCCGGCAAGATGAATTTCAAGGTGGCGGTGGTGGCCGATTTCGAGGCCGATGGCACCCAGCTGAAGCGGGTGGCGCTCAAAAGTGGGCAGGGCGAGCCGGAGTGGATCGAGTGTGACCACATTCTGGCACTGCTGGGGCTGACCCCGAATCTGGGCCCGATCGGGGAGTGGGGGCTGGAGATCGTCCGCAAGCAGGTGGTGGTCGACACCGAAAAGTTCCAGACCAATGTGCCGGGCATCTTCGCGGTGGGTGACATCAACAGCTATCCGGGCAAGAAAAAGCTGATTCTGAGCGGCTTTCACGAGACCGCGCTGGCTGCCTTTGCGATCAAGGAGCGGTTGCAGCCCGGCAAGAAGGTGCACCTGCAGTACACCACCACCAGCCCGGCGCTGCAGGAGCGGCTCGGGGTGCGTGGTGGCGACAGCGAGACGCCGGCCCAGTAAAGGAAAATGGCAGGGTCGGGGAGGGCGGTGCGCTATCCCTGACCCTGGGTCCCGGTCCGGTGGGGCCGGGCATGCCGTTCGACGAAGCCGATCATCATGCCGGCGATGTCGAGCCCGGTGGCCTGCTCTATCCCTTCGAGACCGGGAGAGGCGTTCACCTCCATCACCAGCGGGCCACGCCGGGCACGCAGAATGTCCACACCGCAGGTGTTGAGGCCGATGATCCGCGCCGACCTGATTGCCAGGGCGCGCTCTTCGTCGGTCAACTCGACCAGGGTGGCACGGCCGCCGCGGTGCAGGTTGGAGCGGAACTCGCCCGGTTTGGCCTGTCGCTTGATGGCCGCCACCACCTCGTCGCCGATCACGAAGCAGCGAATGTCGGCCCCTTCGGCCTCGGCGATGTACTCCTGCACCAGAATGTCGGTCTTCAGCCCCATGAAAGCCTGGATCAGGCTTTCGGCGGTCTGCTGGGTCTCGGCCAGCACCACCCCGATGCCTTGGGTTCCTTCGAGCAGCTTGATGATCAGTGGTGCACCGCCCACTTCGTCGAGCAGATCGTGAATGTCGTCCGGTGAGTGGGCGAAACCGGTCACTGGCAGCCCCACCCCTTCGCGTGCCAGCAGTTGCAGAGAACGCAGCTTGTCGCGTGCGCGGCTGATGGCCACCGATTCGTTGAGCGGATAGACCCCCATCACCTCGAATTGCCGCAGCACGGCTGCACCATAGAAGGTGACCGAAGCGCCGATTCGCGGGATCACCGCATCGAAGCCCTCCAGCGCCTCGGCCTTGTAGTGGATGCTCGGGCGCAGCGAGGTGATGTTCATGTAGCAGCGCAGCACATCGAGCACCCGCACCTCATGTCCACGCTGCTGGGCGGCCTCCACCAGTCGGCGTGTCGAATAGAGCGTGCGGTTGCGGGAGAGTATGGCGATTTTCATCAGCGTTGCCTTGCGGGAGGTCAGCCGCCGCGACCGAGCAGATAGGAGCGTGCCGGATCGACCGTGAACCGATCGACGATCGCGGTGCGCCCCAGCAACATGCAGAAGCGCATGCCCGGCCGGGCGGTCAGCGTGACTTCGATCGACCAGCGTCGCTCGGGAATCAGCAGTTCGGTGACGATCACATAGCGCAGTTCGCGATGGCCGCCGGAGTCGCTGACCCAGCGCCGGTCCACCACCTCGGCATCGCACTGCCGTTCGATCTGTCGATCGACCTGTGACGGATGGACGGTGAAGCGGACCCGGTTGGCGCCGCGTTGCGGGTAGGGTTCGATGGCCGAGGCGCGCAGTGCCGAGGTGCGGGCGCCGGTGTCGACCTTGGCCTTGATGCGGTCGATGCCCAGTTGGGGCAGGGCGATCCACTCGCGCCAGCCCACCTCGATGAGGCAGTTGCCGCCGTTTTCATGTTTCACCGGCCGATCTTCCTCTGCTGACTGAATCGGAAAGGGCTTCGCATGAACGGTGCAGGTGTCGCATGGTCTGATGCGTGTCGGGTAAGAAGCGCTGGATGGTGGTTGCTGCATCGAGAGTCCCTCTGTCGTCTGTTGCGCATCCGGCCCCCTCGTTTCGATGCGGTGCGGGCTAAAATAGCGCGAGTTTCAAAATTTGCCCATCTTTCGGCACTGAATAAGCCTGTAGAGCAGACCATGCATTCCGATCCCTTCATGCTGGCGCTGGTGGCCGCCGTGCTTGGCATCCTGCTGGTGGGGATGGCCTCACAACGGCTGAAGCAGCCGCATGTGGTCGGCTATCTGCTGGCAGGCGTCATGCTCGGGCCGGATGGTTTCGCTCTGGTGACGGCGCCGGCGATTCCCGAGCGCATGGGCGAGATCGGCGTGATGCTGCTGCTGTTCTTCGTCGGGCTCGAAGCAACACCCCGGCAACTCTTCGCCCACTGGCGCATCGCCCTGTTCGGTCCACTGCTGCAAAGCGCGGCGGCGCTGCTGCTGATCTGGCCGCTGGGTCTGTGGCTCGGCTGGAGTCTGACCCAGGTGCTGCTGTTCAGCTTCATCATCACGCTGAGCAGCACCGCCGTGGTGCTGAAGACGCTGGCCGACAGCGGTGAACTCGACAGCCGACTGGGCCGCCGGCTGGTCGGTATTCTGCTGATTCAGGACCTGGCCATCGTGCCGATGCTGATCATCCTGCGTTATGGGGCCGGTGCCGGATTGCAGCGGTTCGATCCGCTGTTGACGCTGGTGGGCGGCGTATTGCTGGTGTTGCTGCTTGGCTGGCTCTATGTCAGACCACGAATCGAAGTGCCGCTGCCGGGCTGGATTCGCGCTGACCCGGAGATGCAGGTGTTCGCCGCCCTGAGCTTTGCACTGGGCCTGGCGCTGCTGACCGGGTTGCTCAACCTCTCCACTGCGCTGGGGGCCTTTGTGGCCGGAATGCTGATCGGTGCCAGCCGCGACGCCGACTGGGTGCACCGCCATCTGGAGCCGTTCCGGGTGGTGTTCGTGGCGGCTTTCTTCGTTTCGATCGGCATGCTGGTCGATCTGGACCGGTTGCTGGAGCACCTCGGGCAGATTCTGCTGCTGGTGCTGGCACTGCTCGGCGTCAACACCTCGATCAATGCACTGCTGTTCCGGCTGTTCGGTGACACTGCCAAGCAGAGTTTGTATGCTGGCGCGCTGCTGGCTCAGGCTGGCGAATTCAGTTTCGTGCTCGCCGCCTTCGGTCGGGAGCAACAGATCATCGACGAATCAAACTACCAACTGGCGGTCGCGGTGATTGCGCTGTCGCTGCTGCTGAGTCCATTGTGGGTGCAGCTGATCCGGCGGCACACCGATCCACTCTGAAGAGATGGCCGATGGACTATTTCGACAAACAGTACCACCCGCCCGGCACGCCGCCCGGCACCCTGCCCCAGGATGAGTTCATCGTGGCCGCCGAGGTGCACTCCCGGTTGATCTGCTATGACGACGACCGTTTCGAGAAGAGCGAGGGCATTCGACTCGATGAAATCGAGCCCGGCAGCCATGATCCGCACCAGGTGCGCTGGCTGGCCATTCATGGTGCGGTGAGTGGCACACTGCTGCGCGAGTTGGGTGAGCGTTTCCAGTTGCATCCGCTGACGGTCGAGGACATGTTCAACCAGGGGCAGCGGCCCAAGGTGGAGCTCTTTCCCGGCTATCTGTTCGTGATTCTCCGGCAGCCGCTGATCATGGATGGAGCGATCACCATCGGTCAGGTGAGCCTGCTGCTGAAGGAGAATCTGCTGATCAGCGTGGTCAGTGGTGAGACCGATCCATTCGGTCCGGTTCATGAACGCCTCGAACATGCCATCGGCAAGATTCGCCAGCGTGGTGCCGACCATCTGCTCTACTGTCTGATCGACGCATTGATCGATCTGGGATTTCCGCTGCTGGAGTGGTTCAGCGAGCGGATCGAACGGCTCGAAGAGGAGGTGATTCACCTGCCGAGCCAGCAGACCCTGCGCGAACTGCACGCGCTGCGCCGTGAGCTGCTGCTGCTGCGACAGACGCTCTGGCCACAGCGTGAGCTGGTGGGCCGCCTGCTGCATGAGCAGGAGGAGTGGTTCCAGAGCGAGACTCAGCGTTTCATGCGCGACTGCCATGACCACATCATTCAGATCATGGAGCTGCTCGAGACCTACCGCGAGATGACCTCAGGCCTGCTGGAGCTCTATCTGTCGAGCAGCAATTACCGATTGAGCGAAGTGATGAAGGTGCTGACCATCATCGCCACGCTGTTCATTCCGCTCACTTTCATCGTCGGTGTCTATGGAATGAACTTTTCGGTGGGCGAGGGCCCCTGGTCGATGCCCGAGCTGCGCTGGCGCTACGGCTACCCGGTGCTGTGGCTGGTGATGCTCGCCATCACCGGCGGAATGTTGCTCTACTTCAAGCGCAAGAGGTGGTTTTGAAAGCTGAAGAGCATGACCTGCCCAGGCAGTGGTGGGGGGATTTCGCAGTTGCCGACGGCGAGAGCCTCTGTTGGCAGATCGGTCCGATGCAGTTGCAATGGGTGAACGCCGGTTCGCAGTGGCGCTGCGCCTACCGCCGGTTGGCCGATGTGGATGACGAGAGCACAGTGGGCTGGCAGCTCACCCGCGGTGATGCAACCCCTGCATTCGATGAGAATCCGCAGCGCTTTGTCTTCTCGCAGCCGATGCGTCACGCAACGGTGCTGCCGGCGCTGGCGGACCGATCGGTCATCAC